>CAYNVE010000159.1:0-1539 GCA_964400635.1 uncultured Lentisphaeraceae bacterium | reverse complement strand
CGTCACGAAGAAGACGACGCCGCAGCTCTACTGCGAGCACTGCCAGATGTTCCTCCCCGACCGCTTCGTGAAGGGCGTCTGCCCGAAGTGCGGCGCGCCGAACCAGTATGGCGACAGCTGCGACCACTGCGGCGCGACCTACGGCGCGGAGGAGCTCGGGAGCCCCGTCTGCACGACGTGCGGCGCGACCCCGGTCGTCCGCGACGCCGAGCACCTCTACTTCGAGCTCGAGCCCCAGCACGACTACCTCGAGAAGTGGATCCCCGGCCACACGACGAGCGACGTCTCGAACAAGCTCCTCGAATGGTTCAAGGAGCCCCTGCGCGGCTGGTGCATCTCGCGCGACGCGCCCTACTTCGGCTTCGAGATTCCCGGCTACAAGGACAAGTTCTTCTATGTCTGGGTCGACGCGCCGATTGGCTATATCGCCTCTCTCCAGAATTGGGCGACGCAGAACGGCGCGGACGGTGTCTCCATCTGGAACGACCCGAACACCGAACTCTACCATTTCATCGGCAAAGACATCATCCGCTTCCACTGCCTCTTCTGGCCCGGGATGCTTCACGCGGCGGGATTCAAGGGCCCCAATAAAGTCTTCGTGCATGGCTTCCTCACCGTCAACGGCGAGAAGATGTCGAAGTCGAAGGGCACGTTCGTGAACGCGCGCACCTACCTCGACAACCTGCCGCCCGAGGCTCTGCGCTACTACTACGCGGCGAAATTAGGTGGCACGACGGACGACATGGATCTCAACCTCGAGGACTTCGTCCAGCGCGTGAACTCGGACCTCGTCGGCAAAGTAACGAACATCGCCTCGCGCGCGGCGCAGATGCTCCAGAAAAAACTCGATGGCACTCTCGCCTCGCTCGCAGGTCATGACGAGGAACTGGCGCTCCTCGCCAAGTTGCGCGAATCGTCCGAGACGATTGCGAAATTCTACGAAGATCGCCGCTTCAATCAGGTCGTGGTTGAGGTCTGCAAACTCGCGGACGCGGCGAACGAATATTTCGACCGCAAGGAGCCGTGGAAGACGGTGAAGACGGATGCCGAGACGACGCGCGTCACGCTGACTGCCGCGCTCAACGCATTCCGTATTCTTGCGATCTACTTAAAACCCATTCTCCCCGTTTACGCCGACAAGGCCATGAAACTCTTCGGCGAGACGAACTGGACGTGGGAGTCGATTTTGATGCCCGTCGAAGGCCGCGCGCTGAGCACATATGAATACCTCGCCTCGCGCATCGATGCGAAGCAGGTTGAGGCGATGGTCGCCGCCGCGACTGTGAAGCCCGCCGACTCGGGCGAAGTCGCCCACGAGTCGAGAGCCTCGAAGAATAAGAAGGTTTCCCCCTCCTTGGGTCAGGGTTCGGGGGCGTCCGAGCCCCCGTCCGTTCAGGCAACCCCGCCCGTGAAAGAAACGATTGACTTCGCCGCCTTCGAGAAACTCGATCTTCGCGTGGGCAAGGTTCTCTCCTGCGAGATTGTCCCGAAGAGCTCGAAGCTTTTGAAGTTCGTGCTTGACGCGGGCTCGCTCGGTGA
>CAYNVE010000158.1:0-1600 GCA_964400635.1 uncultured Lentisphaeraceae bacterium | reverse complement strand
CCGAAGAGGGCGAAGAAGATGCCGAGCTGCGCCGCGCCGCCGAGAAGGGCGGTCTTGGGGCTCGCGATGAGCGGGCCGAAGTCGGTCATCGCGCCGACACCCATGAAGATCATGATCGGAAAGACGCCTGAGTCAATGCCGAACTTGAAGAAGTAGTGGAGAAAGCCGCCGGGCTCGACGACGCCGCCCGACATGACGGGGAGGCCGCTCGCGAGGAACGAGATGACGCCGTCGTGCATCATCGCGGGTGTCGTGATGCCAGAGAGCGGGCAATTCGCGAGAAGGCCACCGAAACCGATTGGCAAGAGGAGGAGCGGCTCAAAGCCTTTCACGATTGCGAGATACATGAGGACGAGGCAGATCGGAATCATGATGAACTGGCCGAGGCCGTAGGGCATGTTGAAGAGCGTCTTCACCTCGTGACCCGCGACGAAAGAGCCCGCCTCGTCAAAGTAGCCACCGTGCCAGACGAGATCTTTGTCATAGTAGCCGTTGCGGTTTGCGGAAAAGGGCTTCTTCTCGGGGCGCGCCTCCTCGTCGAAGTCTCCCGTCAGGAATGCGGGCGCGCTCTTTTCGAGGAATCCCGCGACACCTGTCTCGCCGCTCAAGTCCTTCAGTTTGCCGACCATCGTCAGCCAGTTGCCTTCGTCGGCGCGTACCGCCGCGCAGCTCGCGGCAATCATCAGTGTGATTAGAAACTTTTTCATTTTCTTGTTGTATCTTTCTTAATTGAAGTTCATCTTTTAATTGTGCCTTCGGCGAAGCGCGGAGCACGGAGTTTTTAGGAGAGCATCTCCGCGTCTCCCCATCTCTTATATCTCCGCGTTAAAAAAGCCTCCCAAGCCACACCCCTCACCCGACGACGGCGAGCACATCGCCAGTCGAGATGCGGTCGGTCGCGGCAACGCAGATCGTGACCGTGCCGTCGCACGGCGCGGTGAAGGGCGTTTCCATCTTCATAACATCCATGACAAGGATCTCGTCGCCCTTTGAGACGTGCGAGCCGTTTGCCGCCGTGATGCGCAGAACCGTCCCGGGCACAGGTGCGGTCACCTTCTCGCCGTCGCTCGGCGCGGGTGACACAACTTCGCTCGCCGTCGGCGCGGCCACGGCGACGGCCTTCTTCGCCTTGCGCGGTGCCTCGTCGGGAACAAGGTAGTCGAACTTCGAGACGAGTCGGCTCGCGTGGTTCGAGACGAGGATGAGAACGTAGAGAAACACATAGACAATGGCCATGCCCGCAATCATGAGCACGAGACCTTGACCCATTACTTCCATTAAACCTCCTTATGGTGTGATAATAATACTTTACTTATGTAAATGCGCCTTGAGGCGAAAAGGTTCACGAAAAAACGTACTTCTGCAAGCCTACTTGACGGCACAACGCGAATCCTTTACAATAGGCACATCGAAATTAAGAGAAACCGGAAATGGAGAAGGTGAATTTTAGGATTGGCGACGACGTGACGCAGGACGCCGATGCGCTCTTTGACCGTCTCGGCATGACGTTTCTCGACGGTGGGTTTGGTACGATGGTGCAGGCGGCGGGACTCCCGGCCGGCCAGGATCCGTGCGAATGGAACATTGAGAATCCGGCGGC
>CAYNVE010000157.1:0-1711 GCA_964400635.1 uncultured Lentisphaeraceae bacterium | reverse complement strand
TCGTCGGCCGTCGCCGTGACGGACGCGGTTGGCACTTACTTTATCAACAAAGACGATACGGGCTACTATATCGAGTGGGTTGCCTACTCTGACAACTTCATCATTTCAGATGACTCTGGCACGACCTACGATATCGCGACGGCCTTCACGAACGCGACCGATGGCACGCTCGTTCTTGATGGTACTAAGTCCGTCACCTTTAAGAATGCATCGGGCGAGGAGGAGACGGTTTCCGTTGTTCCTGTTTACTCGACCATCAAGGACGATGAGACGGTCGCCGACTCGCCGTTCGTCAGTGATGAGAAGGGTCATCCCGTCGTCGGCGTGAGGGCGATCCCAGGCCTCACGTATGGTCTCTATCGCGCCGAGACTCGTGACGCATTCGGCGACACGTCTGCCGTGACGGAGGTCGTGAAGGAGAAGGCGACGGGCGACCGTGTCAAACTGACAGACTCGAATCCACCGACCAACAAGGCGTTCTACCGCGTCCGCGTCAGCTATGAGTGACGCGCGCGCGGTCAATGAATAGCGAGTCGCCACACTCGATTTCAGAAGAGAACAGCCGGAAGATCGTCAACCTCTCGTTTTTCTGCATGCTGCTCGTCTGCATCGTCCACGTTCAGTGGCGAGAGACGACGGAGATCGAGAGGGCGCTTGTCTATCTGGTCAAGTATGTGATTTGCGGGATTGGCGTGCCGTTTTTCTTTGCCGTCTCGGGCTTCTTTCTGGCGCGTCACATGGACGAGCCAGGTTGGTGGAAGGCCGCGATTCAAAAGCGCATGGGAACCTTGCTCGTTCCCTATTGCGTCTGGCAACTTATCAATGCGTTCGTCTGGCTCGCCATTGAACATCGCTGGACGCTCCGTCCGGGCGGCTTTGGGCTCAATCCGTTCATCTGGCCGAAACTTGTTCCGCTCTGGTATCTGCGTACGCTCATGATCTTTGTCGTGGCAAGCCCCCTCCTCTTCTGGGCTCTTAAGCGTTGGGGTCGTGGCGTTCTCGCGGCGCTCTTCGTCGCCAACCTTGTTGTCGGCGCCTTTTCCGCAATCGGGATGATCCCCGCGCAGTCGCGCGTGGGCGGTCTCGTCTATTATACGTTCTCCGTCCTCGGTCTTCTTTATTTCTTGGCGGGGGCTTGCCTCGCAAGGCATCCAATAACCTTAAGCCGTCGCGCCGGCAACATATGCGGCGTGGTGTCGCTCGTTGTCATCGCCATTCAGATGACGATCTTCTGCCTCGGCGTGGTCATTCCGTTCGACTTTCGCGTTTTCCTTCTGCCGACGCTCTTGGCGTTTCTTTGGACGCGCACGCCGACGACGCGATTGCCGCGCGTTCTTGCGCAGGCGATCTTCCCCATCTACCTGATGCATGTCATCATCTACGACGCTCTGGAGAACTTGGTCTTCAGCCCCGAGACATTTGGTGGCTTTGCAATGCTCTTTTCGGGCGTTGGGTTTTCCATTGTTCTTTCCGCGCTTCTCCATCGTTTCCTGCCCCGCCTCGCGCACCTTGTCTTTGGCGGTCGCTAAATCCTCGCAGAAACGTCGTCTGACTCCATCCAATGGGGGAGGGCTCTCTTTATGGTCTTTATGTTCTTTATGGTTAAAAGACATCGGGAGGCGATTTTCACTTTCACCCTCGTCAATATGGTATAATAAGACTGTTCGCGCGGCGGGATAAGATGGTGCCGCGCGGGCGCGAGACGCTTCGG
>CAYNVE010000156.1:0-1716 GCA_964400635.1 uncultured Lentisphaeraceae bacterium | reverse complement strand
CACCAGGAGCTTTCGCGCACGACGAGCGCGGGCGCGTTCAAGGCGGGGCTTCAGGACAACTCGGCCGTCGTCACGCGTATGCATACGGCGACGCACCTTCTCCATGCCGCGCTTCATCAAGTGCTCGGCCCGACCGCGCTCCAGAAGGGCTCGAACATCACGGCCGAGCGTCTGCGCTTCGACTTTACGTGGCCCCAGCCGATGACGGCCGAGGAGAAAGCGAAGGTCGAGGAACTCGTCAACAAGTGGATCCAAGACGGCATCGCCGTCACGAAGAAGATGACGACGGTCGAGGAGGCGAAGAAAGAAGGCGCGATGGCGCTCTTCGGCGCGAAGTACGGCGACCAGGTCTCGCTCTACACAATCGGCGATGTCTCGAAGGAGATTTGCTGTGGTCCGCACGTTGAGAACACGAAGGAACTCGGCAGCTTTAAGATTGTTAAAGAGCAGAGCTCGTCCGCTGGCGTCCGCCGCATCAAGGCCGTCATTGGCAACCTTTCGTAACACCATCCACCCGACACGGAGAAAAAAAGATGAAGAAACCCAGCTACACAGTCTCGGCCTTCGGCACAACGAAATACGGCGAGAAGGCGAAGAAGTTCACCTTGAACGGCGCGGGCGGCGTCATTCTGGAAGTCTCCGACTACGGCGGCAAGGTGGTGAAACTTTGGACGCCCGACAAGAAGGGTCATTTGAAGGATGTCGTCGTCGGCTTTGACTCGCCGGCGGGCTGGGATCATGGCGACCCCTACTGGGGTTGCATCATCGGCCGCTACGGTAACCGCATCGCGAAGGGTGTTTTTAAGATGGCGGGCAAGACGTACAAGCTCCCCGCGCTCAACAACGCGCCAGGTGGCATCGGCTGCAACCTCCACGGTGGCAAGCGCGGCTGGGATGCCTATGTCTGGGGCGCGAAGCCGTTCGTGAGCGGCACGGATGTCGGCGTTGTCTTTACGCACACATCGCCCGATGGCGACGAGGGCTTCCCGGGCACGGTCGAGGCGAAGGTCACCTACACGCTCACGAAGGATAACGTCTGGCGCGTTGACTACGAGGCGACGACGGATAAGATGACCCCGATCAACATGACGCAGCACGTCTACTTCAACTTTAAGGGCGAGGCCGGCGGCACGATCGAAGACCACATCCTCAAGATCCCCGCGAAGAACTACCTGCCGACGGACAAGGGCCAGATTCCGACGGGCAAGATGAAGGCCGTCCAAAAGACGCCGTTCGATTTCACAAAGGGCATGCGTCTTGGCGAGATGATCAACGCCGCCGACACGGATCTCGAGATTGGCAAGGGCTACGATCATTGCTGGGTGCTCGACAAGGGCGAGATGGCGACGGGCAAGAAGACGAACCGCCTCACCCTCGCGGCCGAGCTCTCCTGTCCGCTCAATGGGCGCAAGGTCGCCGTCTGGACGACTGAGCCGTGCGTGCAGGTTTACACGGCGAACTGGGCGAGCTACGACCAGACGGCGAAGGGCGGCGAGCATCTCTCGTTCCGGTGCGGTTGCGCGCTTGAGACACAGCACGCGCCCGACTCGCCGAACAAGCCGAAGTGGCCGAGCGTCTTCGTGAAGCCGGGCGAGGTCTATCGCTCCGCAACCGAGTTTCGTTTTTCATTCTCATGAGGTAAGGAAATGGCAGAAATCACAGATCAGCAAAGACGGCATTCCGCGGCGCATCTGATGGCGCGCGCGATCATGAACC
>CAYNVE010000155.1:0-1717 GCA_964400635.1 uncultured Lentisphaeraceae bacterium | reverse complement strand
CGCGCCAGCCGTCGCCGAGGAAGCCGTCGTTCGCCCAGTCGGTGAGGATCGTCCCAGGACCATTTTCCGCGACCGCGAGGAACCACATGCCGCAGAGCGAGAGGATGAAGATCGGCAGCGCCAAAATCTTGTTCGTCACGATGCGATCGATCTTGTCCGAGAGCGTCAGGGCCTTCGCATCGCGCTTCTTGGCGACAGACTTGCCAACGAGTGTCTTGATAAATTCGTAGCGCTGGTTCGTAATGATCGACTCGGCGTCATCATCAAGCTCCTTCTCACAGTCTTTGATATGCTTCTCGAGGTGCTCGCGCGTTGCCTCGTCGAGTTTCAGCAGGTCGAGAATCTCGGCATCGCGCTCGAAGACCTTGACGGCGAACCAGCGGATGCACCGCTCGCTCACCTTGCCCTGAATCGTCTCCTCGATGTGAGCGATGGCGTGCTCGACCGCACCCGTGAAGATGTGCGGCACCTCGTCGTGGCGGTTCTCACGCGCGAGCGCGACAACCTTCTCGACCGCCTCGGCAAGGCCGTCGCCCTGCTGCGCGCTGATGCCGACAACCTCGCAACCGAGCGAGGACGCGATGCCCTTGAAATCAATTTTGTCGCCACTCTTTTTGACGACATCCATCATGTTGACCGCGATCAGCATCGGCAGCCCTAGCTCGGCGAGTTGCGTCGAGAGGTAGAGGTTGCGCTCGATGTTCGTGCCGTCGATGATATTCAAAATCGCGTTCGGCGCGTCCTCGACGAGGTAGCGGCGCGAGACCGTCTCTTCAAGGGAGTAGGGCGAGAGCGAGTAGATGCCAGGCAGGTCCTGAATGACGACCGTCTTGTCGCCCTTCAGAACGCCATCCTTCTTTTCGACCGTGACGCCCGGCCAGTTGCCGACGTACTGGTTGGAGCCCGTGAGCGCGTTAAAAAGCGTCGTCTTGCCGCAGTTCGGGTTGCCCGCAAGGGCGATCTTGACTTCTTCCTTTTCCATTTCCGCTCCTTAAATTAGACGTCCTCGACTTCAACGAGCGCGGCCTCGTCCTTGCGGATTGAAAGCTCGTAGCCGCGAAGCGTGATCTCGACGGGGTCGCCGAGCGGCGCAATTTTGCGGACGACAATGTCCGCCCCCTTCGTGATGCCCATGTCCATCATGCGGCGGCGCACGCCGCCCTCGCCGTGAAGGCGCACGACGCGCACATGCACGCCGACTGCGATCTCATTGAGTGTCTTCATGTTTTTCTCTTCGCTTGGGTTTAAGTTAGCAGAAACAAAAATCAACGGACCGCCGCCACGGGGACCTCGGCACATTCAACGCGCCGCGCGAGGTCATCGTTCAAGGCGAGGCGACTCTCGTGAATGCCGATGATTTTGCCGCCGTCACTATCGCCGATGACGCGCACGATCGTTCCCGCCGAGAAGCCGAGACTCCCCAAATGCTTGCGCGTCGCGTCCGGCCCGCCGACCTTCATCACACGAGCAGACTCACCAACCTTGAAAAACGACAATGGCATCATTTAAAACGTCCTTTTCGTCTGAGCACCGCCCTAGATGTTAGACGGCTCTAACTCACGACGCTAAAAGTTTACCATATCTAACTTCCGCCGTCAAGGGGGAAAAATAACGATTCCAAGCCCATGTGACGGATGACACGGATTTCACGGATGAGAAGGACGGGGGAGCGTGTTCAATACAGAAACCCGAAGAGCCAGAGCGGGATCTTGTTGCC
>CAYNVE010000154.1:0-1854 GCA_964400635.1 uncultured Lentisphaeraceae bacterium | reverse complement strand
GCCAGCAAGACCAACACAACGATCAAAGCAATCGCAATCTTCAGCTTCATCTCAACATCTCCTTGGCCGCAATTATACCACATTCCGCGCCTTAGAATCGACGATTCTCGACATCCAAAAATTTTGGACAGTCGCACTCACGTCCGCATCAAAGAAAGTTTCCGGCAACAAGGAGCCGTTAGACGGGGAGATGCGCGTCGCTCGGCATACGCCAGTCGCCGCGCGGGGAGAGGTTGATGCTACCGACCTTCGGACCGTCGGGCATACAACTGCGCTTGAACTGCTGAGAGTAGAACCTCTTGAAGAAGACATCAAGCCACATCGCGATGGTCGCCGCGTCGAACTTTCCCGCGAACGCCTGCTCGGCAAGACGCAAAATCTTCTCCTTGCGCGCGCCGCGCCTGAGGAAATGGTAGAGGAAGAAATCGTGGAGGTCGTAGGGCCCCACTTTGTCCTCCGTCTTCTGCGCAATCGTACCGTCCGCGTTCGGCGGCAAAAGCTCCGGCGAGACGGGTGTCGCGAGGATGTCGTTCAAGGCTGGCGCACTCTCCGCGTGCTTCGCGGCATACCACGCAACGAGGTGCCTCACGAGCGTCTTCGGCACGCCCGCGTTGACGCCGTACATGCTCATGTGGTCGCCATTGTAGGTGCACCAACCGAGCGCGAGTTCCGAGAGGTCGCCCGTGCCGACGAGGATGCCGCCGACCTGATTCGCCTTGTCCATCAGAATGTAAGTGCGCCCGCGCGCCTGCGTGTTCTCGTAGGTGATGTCGTGGACGGACTCGTCGCGCCCGAGATCCTTCAAATGCTGGCGCGCCATCGGCGTAATGTCAATTGTCTCGAGCGGCACGCCAAGTGCCGCACAAAGCAAATCGGCGTTCCCCTTTGTTCGTGCCGTCGTGCCAAAGCCCGGTAGCGTGTAGGCATGAATGCCCTTTCGATCGAGACCGAGACGGTCGAACGCCTCGACGCAAACGAGGAGCGCAAGCGCGCTATCAAGCCCGCCCGAAAGACCAAGAACGACGTTCGCGCACTGAATGGCATCAAGCCGCGTCGCAAGCCCCGTTGACTGAATGGCGAGAATCTCCTCGCATCGCGCGTCGCGATCCGCGCCCGCACGCGGAACGAACGGGTAGGGGTCGAGAGGGCGGAGAAGGGTGCCTTGTGATTGGTGCTCTGTGCTTGGTGCTTGGTGCTCTGTGCCTTGTGCCTCGTGCTTTGTGCAATCAACGTGGCGAACATCCCCGACAGTCTTGGCCGCGCTCCGAAACGCGAAGTTCGCCGAGCGCTCGAAGTCAAGAAAGCCGATATCGACATCGGCGAGGGTCAACTGCGGTTCGCGCGAGAAGCGCGGCCCTTCCGCAAGCATCGCGCCGTTCTCGGCGATGAGCGTATGCCCGCCGAAGACGAGGTCGGTCGTCGATTCGCCGACGCCCGCGCCCGCGTAGGCGTAGGCGGCGAGGCCGCGCGCGGACTGACCCGCGACGAGCGAACGGCGATACGCGGTCTTGCCAACGAGTTCATTCGACGCGCTCAAATTGAGAATGATGTTCGCGCCGCGTAGCGAAAGGCGCGTCGAGGGCGGGTTCGCCGTCCACATGTCCTCGCAGAGCTCAACGCCGACAACCGCGCCGTCACCCAAATCAAAAATCAAATCGTTTCCAAACGGCACCGTCGCGCCCGCAAGTGTGACTTCGCGCTCCGCCAAATCGAGCGCGCTTGCGAACCAGCGCGACTCGTAAAACTCGTGGGTGCTGGGGAGATACGTCTTCGGCACGACACCGACGAGACGCCCCGCTGCGACGATCGCCGCGCAGTTGTAGATGCGCCCCGAGACGCGCACAGGAAGGCCAA
>CAYNVE010000153.1:0-1929 GCA_964400635.1 uncultured Lentisphaeraceae bacterium | reverse complement strand
TGCGCACGCGAAACGCTCGCTCACAATCCTGCGCAACGCGGCGCGCGCGATTGTGCTATAATAGACATGACTACGCGTGAACGTCTTATTCCTTTTCATTGACGGCGTCGGCCTCGCCGCGCCCTCGGCGGACAATCCGATCAACAAGGAAGTCTGCCCAACGCTCGCGTTCCTTTTTGAGCATCACGCGAAACCAATTGACGCGTGTCTCGGCGTCGAAGGTCTGCCACAGTCAGCGACGGGTCAAGCGACGATGTTCACGGGCGTCAACTGCCCGAAGGCCATGGGTCGCCACTGCGAGGGCTTCCCGCCTCTCGCCCTGCGCCAGATCATCGAGAAGGACAACCTCTTCATGGAGCTTAAGGCGCGCAAGTTGCGCGTCCGCTTCGCCGATGCCTACCTCGTCGAGAACCGCGACGAGCTCGCCGCGCGCCGCTTCAAGTCGGTGACGACCGTCATGGCGCTGACGACGCCCGAGACAATCGCAACGGTCGGAGACTTGATGAACGGAGATGCTGTCCTACAAGACCTCACGCGCGAGACCATCCAAGACCGCTATCCCGAGGCGGCAATCATCTCGCCCCAGCGCGCGGCCGAAAACCTCTTCGACATCGCGCGCAAGAACGACTTCACGCTCTTTGAGTTCTTCCAGACGGACGTGTCGGGACACTCGATGGACTACGTGCGCGCGTGCGCCGTCCTTCGGCTCTACGACCAGTTCCTCGCCTCGCTCGTGCGTTTCACCGAGATCGCCGGCATCACGCTTGTGATGACAGCCGACCACGGCAACATCGAGGCGATGAACGAGCGCGGGCATACGCGAAACCCCGTCCCCTTCGTCGCGTTCGGCCCGAAGGAAAAAGCTCTTCGCGCGCGCGTCTCGTCGCTCGCCGACGTCACGCCCGCCCTTCTCGCTGCGTTTGACGGAAAGTAGGCGGCCGCGCGACGACTAGAACGCCGCGAGAATTTTCTCGACGGGCGTCACGCCAACGAACGCGGCCTTCTGGACGCCGTCCACATAGCAGAAAAGCGCTGGGATCGACAGAATGCCGAAGGCCGCCGCAAGTTCGGGTGCCTCGTCAACATTCACTTTGACAATCGAAATGTCGGGATGGTTCGGTTCGAGGTCGCGCTGAATCGCCTCGCCCATCATCATACAAGGCCCGCACCACGTCGCCCAAAAGTCAACGAGCACCTTGCCCGTCGCCACGGCCGCGTCGAACTCCGCCTTCGTCTTCACTTCTTTGTGCATGTCTGTCCTTCCTTCGAGTCCTTGACGAGCCACCCCTGCGCGGCGAGCGCGTCACGAAGACGATCCGACTCCGCCCAGTTTTTCGCCGCGCGCGCCGCCGCACGCTGATCAAGCATCGCCTTCACATCGTCAGGAATTGCGATATCCTTCTTCTCGTTCTCGAAGAAGATGACGCCCAAGACCTCGTCCATGCGCTTGAACGCCGCCAAGACTTGGGCCGCCGCCTCGCGCGTCAATGCACCCGCGCCAATCGCCGCGTTCGCATGGCGCACGAGTTCAAATGTCGCGGCGAATGCCTTCGGCAGATTGAGGTCGTCATTGACCGCCGCCGTGAAGTCATCAAGGCACTTTTTCGCAAAGTCAGGCGCGTTGTCGGGCTTTGCCGCGGGCGCGTCTGCGCCCGCAAGTCTCTTCACCGCCTCGACGCACGCATCGATTCGCGCGAGCGACTTGCGCGCGTCGTCGAGCGCGGAGAACGCGAAGTTAAGCCCCGTGCGATAGTGGGCGTTGACGAGCACGTAGCGGATCTCGCGCCCCGTATATCCCTTCTCGATCACGTCGCGCAACGTGAAGAAGTTGCCGAGGCTCTTCGACATCTTTTCACCGTTGACCTTCAGGTGGGCGCAGTGCATCCACGTCTTCACGAACGGCTTGCCCGTCGCGGCCTCGGCCTGGGC
>CAYNVE010000152.1:0-1930 GCA_964400635.1 uncultured Lentisphaeraceae bacterium | reverse complement strand
GCGACGATCGCCGCGCAGTTGTAGATGCGCCCCGAGACGCGCACAGGAAGGCCAATCGCGACAAGAGCGTCGCCGCACAACGGCAGAAGATCGGCGAGCGCGGCCTCAGCGGCATTGAGGAGCGACGGCTGATAGAAGAGGTCGGCACACGTGTAGCCCGTGAGGCAGAGCTCGGGGAGGACGATAACGCGCGCGCCCTTCTCAAGGGCATCCTTCAGACCCGCGCCGACCGAGGCCGCCGAAAAGGCAACATCGGCGGGGCGAACACGCGGCACAACGGCCGCGACGCGCACGAACTCGTCCTTCATCGCCTAAACCCCTTTCTCTTCTTTCACGCTTTAAGTGCGCACGATGGCCGCGCGCGCCTCCGCGAGCGAGGCGAACTCGCCGCCCGTCATCATCTGAACGATGAGGTTACCGATAGCCGTTCCCTCCGTCGGACCCGCGAAGACATCAAGCCCCGTTGCCTCGGCTGTGAGCGCGTTGAGGTAGAGATCCTTTGAGCCGCCACCCACGATGTTGACAGACGTGTAGGTGACACCCGTGATTTCGGAGAGGCGGCGAATCGCCTCGGCGTAGCATGCGGCGAGCGAGCGGTAGACGCACTGCATCAGCTCGCCCACGCCTGTCGGCGCCGGGCCGCCCTCTGCGGCCGCCGCGAGAACCTCGCCGATCATCGATGTCGGATTGAGAAAGCGCGTGTCGTTGACATCGACCGTCTGCGTGAAGGCCTGCGACGCGCGCGCCGACATCTCGAGGTCGGCGAAGGAATAGGTGCGCCCCGCCTCGTAGTCGGAAAGCGCCTTCAACGCCTCGCGCGTCTCATCATTCGCCTTGCCCTCGACATAGGAGACGCCGTTCAGTTCGCGGCGGATGGACTGGATCATCCAGAGCCCCATGATGTTCTTGAGGAAGCGGTAGCGACCCCACGCGCCGCCCTCATTCGTGAAGTTGGCGAGCCGCGCCGCCGCCGTCGTGACGGGCGCGGCATTCTCAACACCCAGAAGCGACCAGGTGCCGCTCGACAGATAGACGGCGTGATCATCACGCGCCGGGACGGCGAGATAGGCCGAGCCCGTGTCATGCGTCGCGGGGAGGATGACCTTCACGTCCTTATAGGTTCCGACAACGGTGCCGGGCATCTGCAAGGGGCCGAAGATTTTCTTCGGAAGGCCGAGCTTCTCGATGAGCGAAAAGTCCCAATCTTTCTTCGCCGCATTGAGAAGCGATGTCGTCGATGACTCGGTGTATTCGTGCGCGATGTTCCCCGTGAGCGCGAATGTGAGGTATTCGGGGATCATCATCAAGTGCGCGGCTTTTTCGAGCTGCTCGGGATGCTCCTTCTTGAGCGCCCAGAGCTGGTAGATTGTGTTGTATGCGGCCTTCTGAATGCCAGTGCGCGCGTAGAGGTCGGCAAACGAAAGGACGTCGCGCTCGATCTCCTCCGCCGCGCCCGTCGTGCGCGCGTCGCGATAGGCGACAGGGTCGCCAACGAGCTTCTTCTCGTCATCGAGGAGGACAAAGTCAACGCCCCACGTGTCGATGCCGATTGACTCAACGGGTCCCTTCGCGAGAGCGGCATCGATGCCAGCCTTGATGGACGCGACAAGCGCGCCTAAGTCCCAACAGTCGTGACCATTCTTGACAACTTGAGAGTTGTCGAAGCGCCAGACTTCTTCCAGAACGATTTTGCCGCCCTCAACGCGGCCGAGAATGTGACGCCCCGAAGAGGCCCCCACGTCAATCGCAAGATAGTTTTTCATGTTTCAGGCGTTGGTTGTCCCATCTGGAGTTGAACCAGAACTCTGGGTATCAAAAACCCGTGTGCAGCCGCTACACCATGGGACATTCCGATTGAAAAGTCTATTATACCAAAAAGAGGGCTCTTCTGTCACCTCGCCTCGTCGTAAAAGGCGAAAAGCGACAGTTG
>CAYNVE010000151.1:0-1935 GCA_964400635.1 uncultured Lentisphaeraceae bacterium | reverse complement strand
GACTTCGCGCTCCGGCGGTAGGCCTCCTCGACCGCCTCAACGTTGCGAAACGTCTGATAGAGCGGCACGCCCGACGCCTGAGGTCCTTGCGAGCCCGCATGAAGCGGCTCCGTCACGAACGCGAGGAGCGTACGGAAGAAGGTCTTTCGGACGAGTGCAACGTCGGCATCATCGACCGCCTCCTTGAGCGATTTGAACTTCTCAACAAGGCGCGGGACGTCCTTCTTCACGAACGCCGCGCGGACTTCGTTGAAATCGTCGAGCGCGAGGAGATCCTGCCGCCGCCCCAGGTCGATGCGCTGCGTGCGCGAGAGAATGGTCGGCAAGATGGCCTCGGGCTGATCCGTCAACAACAAGAACATCGTCTTCGGCGGCGGCTCCTCAAGAACCTTCAAAAACATGTTCGCCGTCGCGCTCTCCATACGATCCGCGCCGACAACGACGCACGCCTTCCATCCGCCCGAAAACGACGTGACGGCGAGCGGCTCCAGCGCCTGCTCGCGCATGGACTTGACCGTAATGACACGCTTCTTGCCCTCAGGGGCGAGGACGAAAACATCGGGATGCGTCTTCGCCTTCACCTGTTCGACCGCGTCCGGAAAGAGACGCACGAGAATGCGCATCGCGAGTTCCTCCGCGCCGCCGTGAATCTCGCCCACGACGAGATAGCCCTGCGCCGCGCGATCCTCGTCAATCGCCTTGGCGACTAGAGCCTCTGCCTGATCGACGTCCATACTTGCTCCCAGACCTCGTCCTCAGTTCCATTCGCGTCAAGACGCACGATGCGATTAGGTTCTTCGCGCGCGAGCGCGTCATAGCCCGCACGAAGGCGCGCGTGAAAGTCATCGCCCGCGCGCTCGATGCGATCGGCCGCCGTCTGCGTCGCGCGCTCGCGATGCCGCATTCGCGCGGCCGCGACGGCAGGGTCGACGGAAAGAAGAAGCGTGAGATCAGGCTTCAGCCCCTCGCACGCAAAGTCATTCGTCAGCCTCAGGGCGTCGAGGTCAAGGCCACGCCCGTAGCCCTGATAAGCGAGCGTCGAGTCACTAAAACGATCTGAAATGACCCAGCGCCCCGCCTCAAGCGCGGGGCGAATCACGTTGCGCACGAGTTGCGCGCGCGAGGCGAGGAAGAGGAGAAGCTCCGCGCGCGCGCACGGCGCGTCGGCCTCCTGATCTTTTAAGAGCGCGCGAATCTGCTCACAAAGCCACGTGCCACCTGGTTCGCGCGTGAGGAGAACGTCGCGCCCTTCCGCCTCAAGCGCGGCCTTGAGACGGCTCACCTGCGTGGACTTGCCCGAGCCCTCGCCGCCCTCGAACGTGATAAATTTGCCGCGCGCCACAAGTCTCCCCTTCGTCAGATTGACGCGCGGTCGCAAAGGGCCGAGACGAGCAGCGCCTTGATCGTGTGCATGCGGTTCTCGGACTCGTCGAAAACCTTGGAATACTTCGACTCAAAGACCTCGTCCGTCACCTCAAGCGCGCCACTCTCCTTCGTGACCTCCGTGTTGAAGTCGTGGAACGCGGGCAGGCAATGAAGAAAGAGAAGCCTACCGTCGAGATTGCCCGTCGCCTTCATGAGGTCCATGTTGATCTGATAGGGCTTCAGCATCTTGATGCGCTCGGCCGTCTTCGCCTCCTCGCCCATCGAGACCCAGACGTCCGTGTAGAGGACGTTCGCGCCCTTCACGCCTTCGGTCGGATTCTCGAAGACGCGGATGTCGACGCCGTTCTTCTTCGCGACGGCCTCGGCCTCCGCGAGCACGGCCTCGTCGGGACGAAGTTCCTTCGGACAGCAGCAGACATAGCGGACACCACACTTCGCGCAGCCCATCATAAGCGAGTTCGCGACATTGTTGCGCCCGTCGCCGACATAGGCGATGCACGTATTGGCATCAAGCGAGCCAAAGTTCTCCTTCACGGTCAAAAGGTCGGC
>CAYNVE010000150.1:0-1986 GCA_964400635.1 uncultured Lentisphaeraceae bacterium | reverse complement strand
CGGACGGCTCGTGCGAAGAAAAGTAAACAAACACACAAGACAAGAAAGGAAACACCACAATGGACTTTGCATACGCAATTCAGGCTCTCTCCAACGGCCAGGCGGCCAAGCGCTCGACCTGGGGCGGCTACGTCAAGAAGGACGTGACGTCCGCCGAGGACGCGACGACCGAGACATACACGCTGACGTTCGTCACGCGCAGCGGCTCGCAGTTCGTCTATACGTTCGACGGAACGTCGTGGACGCCGCCATCGGGCGGCATGACGTTCGACGCGGAACTCCTCGAGGCGATGTGCGCCGACGACTGGCAGACCGGCAAGGCATCGGCGTTCGAGGCGGCGCGTTCCGGCAGCGGACTCTGGTAAAGGCGAGAGGGGGCGTCTCATGAAGCAGGTGAAGTTTGGCACGATCCTCGAAAACGCGGCAAGGCTCGCCGGACGGCAAGTCTCGCTTCTGGGCGTCCCCGAGAACTGGCGCGCGCTCGCCGCGCTCGCAATCGACGAGGGCGTCCGCCGCATCGCGGCGGAGAAGTTCCCGATGATGCAGCGCGTCGAGTTCCGCCGGTATCGTCCGACGTGGATCGGCAACACGGGGTGGATCGTCGGACAGGAGTGCTGGCACGACGGCGACTACTACCGCCTCGAATCCGACGCGCCGACTGCCGCGCCGGGCGTCGAGGGCAGCGGCTGGCGCAAGCTCGAGATGACGGAGCTTGCGGCGTTCATCGCGTTCGACCAGCCGTGGGAGGGCGTCGAGATCGACCGGGGCTCGGTCGACTTCACGCGCTTCGCGTTCACCGCCGATCCGAAGATGAATCCCGACGCGGCGCCCGTCAAGGTCGCCGGAGTCAACGAGCTGGGCGTCACGCTCCAGTCGCCTGCGCCGAAAGGCGTGTTCGTCAAGTTCGTCCCGAAATATCCGAACCTGACGTTCGCCGAATGGGCGTCCGCGAACGTCTACGAGGCGGGCGACACCGTCTACCTGACGGCGACGAAGGACGTCTACCAGGCGCTGAAGGACGTCGAGGCGGGCGGCAAGGCGCCGAACGAGGACGCGGACTCGTGGCAGTCGATCCGCATCGCGGACGACTTCGAGGGCTATCTGACGCGGCTCGCGGCGGTCGACATGCTGACCGAAGACCAGGGCAAGCACCAGACGCGCGCGGCGGCCGACAACGCCTTCGAGGAGCTGTGCGCCCGCCACCACGAGGGCATGGGCGAGATCAAGGCGCGTCCCGGGCGGTTCTGCCGGTAGGCGCGGCAACGAGAGAGGAGGACAGTAGACAATGGCACAGAGCGCAGAGGACAAGGCCAAGGCGGCGGCAATCGTCGCCGGATGGACGTGGCAGCCCGCCGAGGGGCACAACTACCGCTATCGCTACGCGACGCGGACGCTGACGCGGTTCTACGAGGCGGCGAGCATGCAGCCGGACGAGGTGAAGCTCGTCGTCGAGTATCTGCGCGACCAGGAGATCGCGGCGGGAGAGGGCATCTCGCTCTTGAACCGCACGGTCGACTTCGGCGAGGGGTGGAAGGCGAAGGACGCCTGGTATCAGACGACGCCCGGCGAGAAGTTCGCGAACACCGACTCGACGAAGATCCGCGTCTACCAGATCCTCTTCCAGGCGCCCGAGGACAAGAGCGGAGACGGTCCGTATGTTGTCGAGAACGGCTGCGCCTACAAGTCCACGCACACGTTCTACTGGGACGTCGAGGAGCTGCCGACGCTGCCCGCGTCGTCGAGCGGCGTCGAATACACGATGAAGGGCGTGACGCGGGACGGCGAGACGGGGCTGTTCTCGTGCGTCGTCGAGAAGCGCGAGCGCGTCCAGCAGGACGTCGCGGACTACGTGACGCAGGAGACTGTCTTCGAGAAGCGGAGCGAGGAGCAGCACATCGGCGTCAAGGCGGACAAGGTTTCCTCGACGGGCAAGGCGGCGAGCGTCGCGAACGGCAAGATCGTCACGCGCAAGATCACGAAGAACGC
>CAYNVE010000149.1:0-2028 GCA_964400635.1 uncultured Lentisphaeraceae bacterium | reverse complement strand
TCACTCCAGATTCGTCAGGCGCAGAAGCAGGTTATCACGCCCGCGATGATGATGGAACTCTCTCTCTTGCAACTTCCGATCGGCGAACTGCGCGAGGCGGTCAAGAAGGAGGTCGAGTCGAACCCCGCCATCGAGGTCGTTGTCCCGCACGGCGCGCGTCCGACGCATCTTGCCTCCTCGGACGGCTCGAAGGAGGGCTTTCTTGAGAATGTCGCGGACGAGCGTGGCGAGACGTTGGATGAGCATCTTCTTTCAGAACTTCGCATGAGTGGCGTGGAAGGGCGCGACCTCCTCGTCGCGCAGGCTCTCGTCGAATGCCTTGACGGCGACGGTCGCTTCACAGGCACCTACCCCGACCTCGTCATGATTTTGGACGGGCGTGGCGCGAAGGGCGTCACGAATGCGGAACTGGAGGCGATGCGCCAGCGCGTCATGGCGACCGATCCGAAGGGGTGCGGCGCGCGCGACCTTGCCGAGTGCTATCGCGCGCAGATTTCGGCACTCCCCGCCGCTCGCCGCGCGGAGGTCGAGAAGGCGATCGACTTTGTCTCCGCATCGCTGACGGCGAAGACGATTGACCGCGCGAAGATGCCGAGCGCGGAGGCGATCGCGCTCTTGAAGAAGCTTGACCCCTACCCGGGCCGCCTCTACGAGAGCGTCCGAACGACAATCGTCGCGCCTGATGTCTTCGTCAATGCCGCGGGCGATGTGCGCGTTGATCAGTCGGATGTCCCCGAGCTCCGCGTTTCTCCCAAGTATATTGAGATGGCGAAAGATCGTACGCTCGACACCGAGACGCGCGCCTACGCCGCCGAGCGCGTTCAACGCGCGCGTGCGTTCCGCGAGGCCGTCATCCGCCGACAGGAGACGATGGAGAAGATCGCGACTTATGTCGTCGGCCGTCAGGCGCGCTTCGTCGCCGAGGGCGCGACGGGGCTTGTGAAGCTCACGATGGGCGAGGTCGCAAAGGCCGTTAAGTGCACGATCTCAACTGTCTCGCGTGCGGCCGCGCGCAAGTACGTGAAGACGCCGCACGGCACGGTGCCGCTTCGGCGGTTCTTCGTCCTCGTTGACCAGGCGCCGATCGAGCGACTGCGTGCGCTCTATGCGTCGTTCCCGGCTGGCGCGCGGCCGTCTGACGAGGCGGTGGCGGCGATGATGAAGAAGGAAGGATTTTCAATGGCGCGGCGGACAGTCGCGAAGTATCGCGCGCGGCTTGGGTTCTTCTAATCATGACCTCGCGCGAGATTCTCTTTTTGCACGGCTTCGCCTCGTCTGGCGCGAACGGCACGGTCGAGATTCTGCGCCGTGCCTTTCTGGGGACGTCGGCGGCCGACCGCGTGAAGGTCGTCGCGCCCGACATTCCTGTTGATCCCGTCGAGGCACTCGCCTTTCTCCGTGCGTGCGTTGAGCGGGATCAGCCCGCGCTCATCGTCGGCACATCGATGGGCGCGATGTACGCTCAACAGTTCCACGGCTTTGTGCGCATCTGCGTAAACCCCTGCTTCTGCCTCTCGAAGAAGTATGATATCCTGCACGTCGGGCGGCACAAGTGGCTGAGTCCGCGCCAGGACGGTGCGACCGAGTTTCATGTCACGAAGGAGACCGTGCGCCATTTCGAGGAGATGGAAGCGCACCAGTTTGACGGCGTGGACGAGGTGGATCAGCTTTTCTGCCACGCGCTCTTCGGCGACGAGGACGCGCTCTGCCTGCCCGAGCGTGCCGTCTTTGAGCGGCATTACCCTGGCTGCTCGAGTCTCTTTCACGGTGGTCATCGTCTCAACGCAGATCTCGTTCATAGCGTCCTCGTCCCTGCAATCAAGTCCCTCGCGCTCTTCTAAATAAACTCGGACGCGGAGCGGCGACGAGAATTCGACGGGAAAAAATGCCGCCCCACAGGGGTGGCATTTTTGGTATAATATATTTCAATTTTATTGAGCAACTTTATCAAGTCGAGAACAAAGAAATGGGACAACTTGAAGAATCGGCGGAACTTACGCTTGATTTCACGAAACTGGAGAAGGTCGG
>CAYNVE010000148.1:0-2180 GCA_964400635.1 uncultured Lentisphaeraceae bacterium | reverse complement strand
CGGCGCCTTGGCATAAAGGCACGGCGCCGTCGCGCTTGTGACCTCGAACGTGCCGTCTTCCACGGCGATCGTGCCGTTCGCGGCGTTCATCACCGCGCCCGTTCCCTTGTTCACGAACGTGCCGCCCATGACGTAGACAATGCCCGACTGATTGGTCTCCGACGACAATGTGCCGATGTCGAAGAGCGGTGCCGAGCCTGTCGTGCGCTGCCACGTGCCCGTGCCGCCCAGACAGACGGACACGGCATCAACCGTGACGCCGGCGGACGTCTCCGCGACTTCAAACGTCACCGTGTACTTTTCGTTGTTGATTGCAAGGTTCTTCGTCGAGTAGCTGGACGACTTGATCTGGAGCGTATTCGTCAGCGTGATGTCGCGGACGATCTCGATCCCCACATCCACGTCTGCGTTCGTCACCGCCACGTCAACCGCCGCCTGAAGCGTGTCATACTCGGTCTCGCCAATTTTCGCCGCCGCCGTCGTCTCCGCGTGTCCTGTCCAGACCATCAGACCCGCCACCACCGCTATGATCGTTGTGATTCTATTTTTCATATCTGCCCTTTAAGAACCATCAAAGATCTTCACACGACCCTTGACTAGCCGAGTATTATACAAAATCTCGCGCCATCCGACAATAGGACGAATGCCACGCCGTTATGTGGTATAATAGACGAAATCACCGCACTCAACTTTTCAGCGCTCCAAATTTGCCACTCTACCTCTTCTTTTTTTCACCTATGTCCTTCAATAAGCAGAGTCGCGCGCTGAGCATGATCAAGACATCGGGTGTCGGGACCATCTGCCACGTTCTCAACGTCGTTGTCGGGTTCGTCTACCGCACGGCCTTCATCGCGATTCTCTCCGAGCGCTACCTCGGCATCAACGGCCTTTTCTGGGATCTCTTCGGCATCCTCTCGCTCGCCGAACTCGGCCTCGGCGCGACAATCGGCTACCGCTTCTACAAACCGATCGCCGAAAACGACACGGCGCACGTCGCGCGCCTCATGCGCTTCTACAAGCACGTCTACTTGATGATCGCAGGTGTCGTCCTCGCAATTGGCCTCGCCCTCTACCCATTCCTCCCCTGCCTCATCCGCGACGCGAGCGAGATCCCCGCCGACGTCAACTTAAGCCTCGTCTACTTTCTCTTCCTCGCACAGAGCGTCTCGAGCTACCTCTTCGTCTACCGCCTCACGATCTGGGACGCCGACCGCAAGAGCCATGTCACGATCTTCACGAACATGCTCACCGACACCGGCCGCTTCGCGATCCAGCTGCTCGTCCTCTTCTTGACGCGCGACTTCGTCTGGACGATCGCCTCTGGTCTCGCCCTCGTTGTCACGATGAATATCCTCTTGAGCGCGTGGACAACGCGCCACTACCCCGCCGTCTTCGCGAACGCGGGCGCCCTCCCGCGCGCGGAAAAAGTCGGCATCTTCAAGGACGCTGGCGCGATGATGCTCCACCGCATCGGCGGCACAGTTGTCAACTCGACCGACAGTCTCATCCTCTCGAAATTCGTCGGTCTCGCCGCAGTTGGTCTCTACTCGAACTACGCGCTTCTCACCGCCGCGCTCTACCGCATCATCAACCAATTGATCGGCGGCTTCACCTCGAACTACGGCAACGCCTACGCGACGCTCGACGACAAGAGCCTCTACGACTTCTTCCGCAAGATGACGTTCCTGAACCTGGCGATCAGCGGCTTCGCCGCGTCGCTGCTCTTCCTGCTGATCGGCCCGTTCATCCGCCTGTGGCTCGGCGAGCGGATGTGCCTCGGCACGTTCGTCGAGGCCGTCCTCTGCGCCCTGTTCTTCATGCAGTCGAGCACCCTCACGAACAACGCGAACATCATGGCGTCCGGCCTCTTCGTGCGCGACAAGCCGCGCCCGCTCGTCGAGGCCGTCTTGAACATCATTATCTCGATCGCGCTCGTCGGTCCCTACGGCGTTGCGGGCGTCTTCCTCGGGACGATGGCCTCGAGCGCGCTCACCGTCTTTTGGCGCATGCCCTACCTACTCTTCACGGAAAAGTTCCACCGCTCAATGGGGCTCTTTTGGGCGCAATACATGCGCATGGCCGCACTCCCCATCGCCTTCGCCGTCCTCGTGAGGCACTCCGTCACCTACGCGCCGCAGTCGTGGGTCGGCTGGTTCGCCTACGCAACGGCCCTCGCGCTC
>CAYNVE010000147.1:0-2195 GCA_964400635.1 uncultured Lentisphaeraceae bacterium | reverse complement strand
AGCACCATGCCGCCGCGCGGGCCGCCGAGCGTCTTGTGCGTCGTCGTCGTCACGAAGTCCGCGTAGGGGACCGGCGACATGTGCGCGCCGCCCGCGACGAGTCCCGCGATGTGCGCCATGTCGACCATCATGATGCAGCCGGCCTTGTCGCAGATCTCGCGGATGCGCTTGAAGTCGATCGCGCGCGGATACGCCGACGCGCCGGTGAGGAGGATCTTCGGCTTCACCTCCATCGCCTGCTTCTCGAGCGCGTCGTAGTCGAGGCGCTCCGTCTTGCGGTCGACCGTGTAGGGGACGATGTTGTAGATCTTGCCCGAGAAGTTGACGGGCGAGCCGTGCGAGAGGTGTCCGCCCTGGTCGAGCGCCATCGACATGATCGTGTCGCCGGGCTTGATCGTCGCGAAGTAGACGGCCATGTTCGCCGCGCTGCCGCAGTGCGGCTGGACGTTCGCGTGCTCCGCGCCGAAGAGCTTGCAGGCGCGCGTGCGGGCGAGCTCCTCCGCCGCGTCGACGGGCAGGCAGCCCGAATACCAGCGCTTGCCCGGATAGCCCTCGGCGTACTTGTTCATCAGCACCGAGCCGGCCGCCTCGCGGCACGCGCGCGACGACGTGTTCTCGGACGCGATCAGGTTGATTTCGGCGTCCTCTTGGCGCGTCTGCGCCTCAATCGCGGCGTAAACCTCGGGGTCGTCGTGCATGAGGCCCGAGCAGTCGGAAAGGCGCGCGGCGCGCTCAAGTTTCCAACGGCGGCGCGCGTGGCGCGCGTCCAGATCGACGGGCGTGGCGATGAACGTCTTGACGATTTCAAGGGCGTAGTCGGCCGAGACAACGTCCGCGCCGAGGCAGAGGACATTCGCGCCGTTGTGCTGGCGCGTGAGCGTTGCCGCCTCCGTCGTCGTGCAGAGCGCGGCGCGGACATTCTGGAAGCGGTTCGCCGTCATGGACATGCCGATACCGGTGCGGCAGATGAGGACACCAAAGTCGGCCTCGCCGAGAGCGACCGCGCGCGCGACCGCAACCGCGAAGTCGGGGTAGTCGCAACTCGTGCGGTCGGCAGGACCGAGGTCCGCGACCGTCATGTCGGGCGAAAGCGCGCGCACGAGAGCGGCCTTCAGTTCGACGCCGCCGTGATCCGAGGCAATGGCAATTTTCATGATTTCAGGCTCCTTGAATAACGTGTCAAAAAAAGACCTTCCACTTAGACGCCGCCTCGGAAGAACATGAGGACAATCGCCCAGTTGAGACCAAGAGAATAAAGGTTTGCGACAAAGTCGTCGATGACGATGCCGCGCCCGCCGGGAATCGCCTGCAGGCGACGGCACGGCCAAGGCTTCACGATGTCGACGAGACGGACGACGCAAAAGAAGATGATCATCGACCACCACGGCAGATCGAGGACGGGGATGCCAACGAAGGCAATCGGGTAGAGCATCCACTCATCAGCCGTGATGCGCCCATCGTCCTTGATGCCGAGCATCTTCTCGGCGACATCGCAGAAGGGAATCGCCAGAATCGCAAAGCCCGTGACGACGGGAATCTGAAGCCAGAGCGGAAACGAGGCGAGCGCGTAGCAAAGGAGAACGCCCGGAAGCGAACCAATCGTTCCAGGCGCAACAGGCGCGACGAGTCCCAAGCCAAACCCCGTCGCAACAAAGAGGAAGAACTTCTTCACTGGATCGGTGCTTCCGTCGCAGGAAGCTCGGGCGCGAGATCGGGAAGAGCGGGGGCCTCCTGAGCGGAAGGCGCGGCCGATTCATTCGCCATCAGCGAGCGCGAGTGCACCGTCGACGTCAGGCGCGCGAGCACGAGTGTGTTGAGAAGAAAAATGGCACCGAGAATCGCCGTCGTCTTGATGAGGACGTTGCCCGCATCCGCGCCGAGCGAGGCCTCGAGCATGCCGCCGCCGATTGCGCCGCCAAGCCCGCCCTCTTTCGGCTTCTGGAGCATCACGACGAGCGCGAGCAGAAGGCAAACAACGACTTCAACGACGTAGAGGAAACCGATGAAGATGGACATACTGTGAGACTCCCTGGTAAAGACAACGTTTTCGGCATCTTGGTGGGCGATACTGGACTCGGACCAGTGACCCCTACCGTGTGAAGGTAATGCTCTAACCAACTGAGCTAATCGCCCAAAATGCGCTTGAAAGAAAGTATATCAAATCTCCCGCGCCGTTGTCAACCGCCCAACGCCCG
>CAYNVE010000146.1:0-2204 GCA_964400635.1 uncultured Lentisphaeraceae bacterium | reverse complement strand
TGGCCGTTCGACGGCGCGAGCGACCAGCGCGTCCGCCTGGCCGACGCGGCGTTCCAGAAGCTCGAAGCCCTCCTTTGCGTCGCCTTGTCGTCCGCGACGATCGAAGTGACGACGACGGGCGCGGACAGCGAGAAGAGGTCCGCGTCGATCCTGACCCTTTTGCACTGGATGCTCGACAACCTCGGAAGCGAGGGGTGGGGGCAGATCCGTGCGATGATCCACTATTTCCTCGTCGACACGCCGGCGGTCGCCGCCATGACGGTGGACTGGAAGAAGACCTACTCGCTGCGCCCGGAGGAGACGGACGCCGAGACGGTCGTGCAGGAATACGCGGCGGCGAAGGTCGCGACGGACGAGATGAGCGAGATCGACGCGACGAACGAGGCGTGGCAGATCATCCAGTCGTCGTCGCTCCCCGACTGGGACCCCGGCGCGCTCGCGCAGTTCCTCGTCGCGGCGAAGGGCGTGAGGCCGGGCGACGCGAAGAAGATCATCCGCGCGCTCGGGGACGGCGACGGGCGCGTCGAGTACCTGGCGAAGGGCGATCCCGACGAGGGCATCCGCCTGACGGCGCTCCGCTACGGCGACAACTTCTGCATCCCGGTGAAGTGCCGCGACTTCAACTACGCCTCCCCGTGGTTCCGGGGCGAATGGCTCACGCGGGAGCAGCTGCTCGAGCGCGTCGAGACGGACGGCTGGGACGCCGACTGGGTGGAGCAGACGCTCCAGCACCCGGGCGCGGACTTCTACAACAGCCGCGCCGTCGAGGCGCAGACGAGCGAGGACTACAAGGATCTCTTCAACGTGTGCTGGTGCTACACGGCGGAGACGAACGACGCGGGCGAGACCGTGCGCTACGTCTGCGTCCTCTCGCATGCGGACGGCAGCGCGTTCGGCAAGCGGGCGCTCTCGACGCGGCGCGGCAAGTGGAACACGGTGATCTTCCGCCGCGAGGTCGTCTCGACGCACATCCTCGAGGGGCGCGGGCTCGCCGAGCTGTGCAGCGCGGACCAGGGCATCATCAAGACGCTCAACGACCGCTCGAACGACAACGCCATCATCGGCTCGCTGCCGCCGACCGTCACGAAGGGCACACAGGCGCGGAACGCCGTGATCCAGCCGTTCGGGCGAATCCCCGTCGGCACGGCGGACGACGTGCGCTTCATGACGCCGCCGCAGTTCCCGGCGACGGCGAAGGACCGGGCGAAGGAGATCCGCGACGCGCTCCTCGACTACCTCGGGATCTCGAACGGCGAGACG
Source organism: uncultured Lentisphaeraceae bacterium (assembly GCA_964400635.1). Lineage (GTDB taxonomy): Bacteria > Verrucomicrobiota > Kiritimatiellia > RFP12 > UBA1067 > UBA1067. The sequence continues at coordinate 944 of CAYNVE010000146.1, read as the reverse complement.
AACGTCGCCGACCGGACGCAGGCGTTCGTCGCGGACGCGCTGCGGCAGTTCCGCGACCTGTTCGTGCTGATGGTCGAGATCGCGCAGGACTGCGCGAGCGACGAGCTCCTGGCCGGCGTGACGGACGACGGCGACGTGCGCGGGCTGAAGCGCGAGGACGTCACGGGGCGGTTCGGCCTGAGGCTGACGCTCGACCCCGACAACCTGAACAGCGACAAGCTCATGAAGAAGCTGACGACGTTCTCGCAGATCATCGGCATGGACAAGCGCGGCGAGGTGGACACGTCGCCCGTGCTGAAGCACGCGCTCTTCACGCTCTTCCCGGAGATCTCGAAGCGGACGCTCAAGACGAGCGAGCAGCTGACGGCGGACGACCTGGCGGACGAGCAGGGCAACTTCGTGAAGATCAAGGCCGGCGTCATGCCGCAGATGAACACGGACGGCGGCTGGAACTACGCCGCGCGCATCGGCTGGTGGGAGCAGCTCCAGCAGGAGAACCCCGAGGCGATCCAGGAGATGTCCCCGAAGAGCCAGGAGATGATGGGGCAGTGGCTCGAGGCGCTGCGCCAGCAGGACACGCAGTTCGGGCAGAACGCCGAGATCGGCCGCACGGGAGTGCAGGGCGTCGGGGCGCAGCCCCAGCAACAGGAGGAGGTGTAAGTCATGGCGGACACGAGAACGGACGCGGGAGAGTTCTATCCCGGCGGCAGGGTCATCGGCAAGGCCGGCACGTCCGGCGGGCAGGTCGCGTCGGTCGCGTGGGGCGACGTGACGGGCAAGCCCGACTTCACGGACACGGCGAAGGTCTCCGACCGCTACACGCTGAAGGACGTGAAGGACAAGGTGAACGCCATACTCGACGTCTTCAAGAACGCGGCGAAGTCCGCGACGGAGGAATAAACGATGAATCTGCTCATTATCGCGTCCGCGCTGCTCGCGGCAAC
>CAYNVE010000145.1:0-2253 GCA_964400635.1 uncultured Lentisphaeraceae bacterium | reverse complement strand
CGCAGATCATCAGGTTCTCGGGGAGCGTCCAGGGAGTGGTCGTCCAGATGAGGAGATAGATCGTCGAAGAGGGGAGAAGGGACGGAAGCGACTGAAGAGACTCAAGCGACGCGGACGGGAACTCGGCGACTTTGACACGAACCGTGACCGTCGGGTCCTGGACGTCTTTGTAGTTCGAGCCAGCCTCGAAGTTGGAAAGCGGCGTGGAGAGCTTCCACGAATACGGCATGATGCGGTGCGACTTGTAGACGCGGCCCTGGTTCCAGAGCTGCTTGAAGACCCACCAGATGGTCTCCATGAACTCGGGGTTCATCGTCTTGTAGTCGTGGTCGAAGTCGACCCAGCGTCCCATGCGGGTCACGGTCTTGCGCCACTCGGAGACGTACTTCAAGACCATCGAGCGGCACTGCTCGTTGAACTTGTCGATGCCGAGCTTCTTGATCTCGGGCGCGCCGGCGACGCCGAGGGCGTCCTGCGCGAGGGCCTCGATCGGCAGGCCGTGCGTGTCCCAGCCGAAGCGGCGCTCGACGTACTTGCCGCGCATCGTCTGGTAGCGCGGCACGATGTCCTTGATCGTGCCGGCGAGGAGGTGGCCGTAGTGCGGAAGGCCCGTCGCGAACGGAGGCCCGTCGTAGAACTTGTAGCGCTCCTTGCCTTCGTTCTTCTTGAGCGACTTTTCGAACGTGGAATTCTTCTCCCAGATCTTGAGGATCTCCTCCTCCATCTTCGGGAATGCGACCTTGTTAGAAACCGCCTTGAACATATCTCTCTTTCTTCTGACTTTCAAAAAACAATCAAATATTATACCAAATTGCGTCGAAAATATGGTATACTATCAAGCATCTGCCGCCGGGGTGGCACAGTGGTTGACTGCGCCTGATTTGTAATCAGGATCCGCAAGGACGCGTCGGTTCGAATCCGACCCTCGGCTCCAACGATCTTTCGCCATGTCAAAAGACGTTGACATCGCCCGCAGACTTGATACACGTCCCTCGCGGTATTCTTACGCCAAAGTCTCATCCGCGACAGGCGCGGCGAGCGCATAGGGCTTGCCGCCCTTCGTCTTCGGCTCCACGCCAAGACGGACGAGTCGCGAAACCGCCTTCGCGATGCTCTGCCCGCCGGGCGCGTCCACGAGGCGCCCCTTCGCCTGCTCATAACGCGCGAAGACCTCCTTGAACGCCTCGCCAACGGCCAGAAACTCGGCGACGAAGTCATTCGCCCGCCGAAGAAGTTCCTCGGCGGCAAGCGTTGTCTCCTTGCGGTTTTTCTCCGCGCGCTCGGCACTCCACATCATCTCGACGAGCCGCACAACCGGCACAACACTCGCGGAGTTCACGAAGACGACGTTGCGCCGACGAGCGTAGTCTCGAAGCGGCTCCTTCACGCCGCCCACAGAGACGGTCGCCTTCATTGCAAGCAGATACACCTCTTCGAGCGGAATGTACATGAGCACGGTCGTAAGCGCATTCGGGACGGATGCCTGATACTGCGCAACATTGATCTCGTCAACATGCGCACGCACAGACGCGACGATCTCCGCGACGGCCGCCTCGCGCGCGGCCGTGTCCGCTGCGCCGTGATAGCGCGCGGCCGCCGCGACCGTGCTCTTGGAGTCAATAATGAGCGCGCGGTTGCCCGGCATTTTGATGACGAAGTCCGTTCGCTTGGAGCGGCGTCCCGTCTCGTCATCACGAAATGTCTCTTGATAAGTGTAGTCGCTTGACTCCACGAGACCTGCGAGGTCAAGGACGCGCCTCAATTGTATCTCGCCCCACTCGCCCGTCAACTGCGCGTCGCCGCGGATGGCCTCCGCGAGGCTATTGGCCTCGCGCGTCACGCTACCCGTCTCGCCAATCAGCCGCTCAATCTCGCCCATCAACTTCACGTGCGTCGTCGCCGCGTTTTTGTCCACTTCGCTCATGCTCGCCTTAAGCGACTCGATTTCGCGCCGAAGTTGACCCACGAGGTCTCCGAGCGGCTTCGTGCCGCTCTCGGCAAGACGCCTTTCGCGATCTTCGAGGATTCTCTGCGCGAGGCTCTCGAACCGCGCCGCGCCCTGTTCGAGCGTCCTCTGGTACTGCTCCTCCTTCGCCTCGGCGAGTCGCTCAAGTGCCTTCTTCGCCTCCTCGGCGGCCGCAAGACGCCGCTCGGCTTCCGCACGCGCGCGCTCGGCGCGAACCCAGAGTCCCCCAAGCGAAACGACGGCAACGGCCAGCGCCGCGCACACGACAATTATCATCCATTCTGTCA
>CAYNVE010000144.1:0-2293 GCA_964400635.1 uncultured Lentisphaeraceae bacterium | reverse complement strand
TTATATCTGGGAATTTGCGTTTAGTTTCGGACTCGACATTTTCGACCTACGCCTTCTAGGCCACAATGAAGCCGCGCGCGTCGTTCACGTGTTCTTTACCCTCCTCCTCGCGCAGGGCGGAGAGGATCGCCTCAGGCGTAATCGGTTGACCCTTCGCGCGCAAAACGACGAGGCGCGAGATAAGCGCCGACTCGAACTCGGAGAGAACAACGCCATCCTTGCGATCCTGCAAAATGCGCAACAGGTCGTTCGCCGTCAGCTTCTCGCGCGTCTCGCGGCGCGGCACAAAGAGATTCGTTAGGAACATCGCAATCGCCGTAAGCGGCGCAAGAATCTTCGCCATCACCTCGTAAGGCCCGATCAACACGAGAATGCGGCGAAGCGGACGCGCCGCGCAGAGGAGCTTCGGCATGAACTCGGAGGTGTAGAGCACCGTGAACGCCGCAAGGAAACTGCAGACACCAGCGGCCGTCGCGTGGTCGGCGAGAAGGCGCGAGATGAGCGCGGCCGTCGCCGTCGAGTAGGTGACGTTTGCGATGTTATTCCCAATCAGAATCGTCGTCGTCGCGCGACCGAGATCCTTCAAGACCGCCTGCACCTTCTTCGCGCGTCGACCACCCGCGTGCGCGAGATGGAGGATGCGCGCACGGCTCACGGAAAGAAGCCCCGTCTCTGTACCCGAGCAGAACGCGGACCAGACGAGCGCCAGAAGCGCGACGAACATCAAAAGAAGTGTCGTCGTCATTCGTCGTCCTCCTCGGTGCGTGCAATCGCCTCGTCTGTCTCCGCGAGGATCGCCGCGTCGTCCTCGACGGCCGAGCGCGAAAGAACCTCAAGCCGGACGAGCGTGACGCGGCGGTGGCGACGCTTCAACACCGTCGCGCGACAGCCGTCCGCCTCAATCTGCTGACCAACATGCGGGATGCGCTCGGCGTGGAATTGAACCCAGCCCGAGAGGCGGTCCGCATCCTCGGCCTCCAGCTCGACATCGAGCGCGCGGTTGATCTCGTCAAGCGAGGCGCGCGCGTCGATCTCCCAAACGTTCGAACCCTTCTTCGCAATCTGCGGCTCCTCGTTCGCCGACGTGCCGAAGACGCCCGGGCCGACAATCAATTCCAGAATATCGTTCGGCGTGATGATGCCCGCCGTGCCGCCGTATTCGTCGAGGACGACGGCCATCGGCTTACGGCTCTTCGCGAAGGTGACGAGCAAGTCGTCGAGCGTGACGGTCTCGGGCACAAAGAGCGCGTCCTCAATAACGCCCGTGTCGCGCACGAGAACGCCCTCGACCGCATCTGGCGTGTCGCGGTAGACGGGGATGAAGTGGTGCTTCGCCTTCGCGCGGAACGCCTCGCGTTCAGCCTCACCGCGCGCAAGATTGAAGCCCTCCATATCCACGCGCGGCGTCATCTCGTCATTCGCCGAAAGCTCGGAGAGGCGCAGGACGCCCTCAACCATTTCAGCATCACCCTCGGTGACGTCGCCGTGCTCGGCGGCCGACTCCATAACGGAGACGAGTTCCTCGTCTGAGAGCGCGCGGCGTTCGCGCTCAAGCGCGGGCGCGAAGGCGCGGGAGGTAAAGCGCAAAACGACATTGAACGGTGCAAGAGCGGCGCGCCAGAATCGAAGCAGGACGGCGTAGGTCGGCGCGAGCGGCTCGGCGAGTTTGAGCGCGATGCGCTTCGGCGTAATCTCGCCGAAGACCAAGAGGAGAAGCGTCATCACGGGGACGGCGAGCCACGCCTGACGCGGAAGCCATGTCGCGAAGAGGTGGTAGCCGATTGTCGCGATGGCGAAGTTGACGAATGTGTTGCCAACGAGAAGTGTTGAGAAGAGGATCGCCTTGTCTTCAAGCGCGCCCGAAATGAGGCGGTCGGCATGTGGGCTTTTCGCCTTGATGCGCGCGCGCTGGGCACCCGTCAGCGAGAACAGAACCGTCTCGGCGCTCGAGAAGAACGCCGACAGGGCGAGGAGAATGACGAGTAGAATAATCAACGTCTTCCTGATTGGAGGTGGGAAGCGGAGTTGAACCGCTGTAAGCGGATTTGCAGTCCGCTACCTAACCGCTCGGCCATCCCACCAAACAAGTTGACATCCATTTTACCAAAATCATCCCCTCTGCGTCAAGCGCAAATCGCAATATAAAACGAAAGAAGGCCGCCGAAGGGGCGGTCTTCCTCAAAGCGATCTCCTTCATCGGTCGTTGAGAAAACAGAAAGACGCTTGTGCGAAACAGGATTTTTTTGTTCGAGCGAAGAGGCGAACCTCTTGGACTCGTTTCACCTTGGGTTCT
>CAYNVE010000143.1:0-2449 GCA_964400635.1 uncultured Lentisphaeraceae bacterium | reverse complement strand
GGTTGAGATGCCGTAACTGCGGTTGCGCGATGGGGCGTGAATGTGGTAAAATAGTTTGTATCTTAAACCAAAATTAAAGAGAGGTGGGTTATCGCACAGTTCACTCGCGTCAACTACAAGATTCGCGTACCGCAAGTCCGCGTTCTTGATGCACAAGGACAAATGCTCGGCGTCATGGCTACGCGGGATGCTCAGCGCCTCGCCGAAAGTCGCTCCCTCGACCTCGTCGAGATTACGCCGAACGCCGTGCCGCCCGTCTGCAAGATTATGGACTACGGCAAGTTCAAGTACGAGCAGTCCATCCGCGAGAAGCAGGCGCGCAAGGCCCAGAAGCAGACGCAGGTCAAGGAGATTAAGTTCCACCCCGGGACGGACGTCGGTGACATTGAGCATAAGTTGCGCCAGATTCGCCAGTTCCTAGGCGAGGGCAACAAGGTGCGTCTCTCTCTTCAGTTCCGCGGGCGCGAGAACGCCCACCGCGACATCGGCGAGGACAAGATTTCTGAGGTCCTTTCCATGATCAAGGACGAATGCTACGTTGAGCAGGCGCCGAAGACGGACGGCCGCGTCCACTTCTGCCTCATCGGGCCGCCGCGTAAGAACGCGCCGAAGCAACCAGCGCCGTCATCCGCCGCGCCAAACCTTTCGGGCGGCATCCACATCAAGGTCGGCTAAAGACCATCGTTCTTCTTGAAAGAGGGTAGGTGAAATGGGTCGTTTTAGATTGAGAGGGCGTCGTCGCCGCGTGCGCGCGGAAAAGCGCGAGCGCATTCCGTTCAAGGCGATCTTTCCGAACCTCATTACGTCGCTCGCGGCGTGTGCGGGCATCACGTCCATCTCGCTCTCGTCAGAGGGTCGCTTCTTGGAGGCGCTTGTTGCGCTTCTCGTCGCGTGCATCTGCGATGGCATGGATGGGCGCGTTGCGCGGCTCTTAAAGGCGAGTTCGAAATTGGGTGCCGAGCTCGACTCGCTCGCGGACTTCGTGAACTTCGGCGTCGCGCCGGCGATGTTTATGTATTTCTGGATGACGGGCGGGCCGAACCACGTCCTCGCGGACGGCACAGTCGTTTCGCCAACGTTCGTCCGCATCGTCCTTGGTTGCGCGCTCTACTACGCGATGTGCGACTGCTTCCGCCTCGCGCGCTTCAACACGATGCTTGAGCAGGAAACCGCGCCCTATTGGCTCAATTTCTTCACGGGCGTCCCCGCGCCAGGCGGATGCTGGATGGTGCTTTCGCCCGCCGTGCTTTCGCTCGCGCTTGACGCGAAAGGTTCGTATCCCGCGCTTGCGACATTCCTGCAGAACCCGTGGACGGGTGTCTTTATGCTCCTCTTCGTCGGCTCGCTCATGGCCTCGCGCCTCCCGACGATTTCGCTCAAGCACCTGCATTTCTCGCGCCGCCAGTTGCCGCTCGTTATCGCGTTTTTGTTGCTCGTCGTCGCGTTCCTCGTCTCGAACTTCTGGCTCGCGATTGGAACAATCGGCATCCTCTATATCTTCACGGTGCCGATCTCGGGGCTCTGCTTCCTCCGCGCCCGCGCGCGGTACGAGCGCGAGCCGCCGAAGAGCACAATCGCTATCCCTTGAAGAACTGGTTGAAGGCGTGCGTCGTGACGTCGCCTTCAACATCCGCGCGCGGCCGCGAACAGGCCTTCAGAAGGTCGCGGCACGCGCCGCAGTCTCGACAATGACCCGCGTCGGGGCAGTCGCGCACTTTGGGCCAAAGCGGCGAGGCGCCGAGCGCGCGGTTCTCAATCGCCATCGGGAAGGTGAAGCACGGATCCATGATTTCGGCGAGGTCGCCCGCGTAGTCGTACGTCGCGTAGGCTCGAATAATTTTCTCGGGTGCGGGGTGACGCCGTGTCGCGAGCTTGATGACATCAACATGTTTCTCGTAGCGCGGTAGATCCTCGGGGCGGATCCAAATGGCGCGCAGAAAGTCCTCATAGCGTCCGCGCGCGTAGTTCGTTTTGCAGCGGAAGACGCTGAAGCCGAATTTCTCGCCCGCGGCCGACTGACCCAGGCGATCGTGCCCGTGGAGGTTGTTGTGGAACTGGTGGAAGGGGCAGTCGCGCAGGCAGCCGACATTCGCCTGAAGACCGACTGTCTTTCCGCGCGCGTGCGCCCAGGCGGCGATGCGCGAGACATAGTCGATCTGGCGGTGTTTGTTTCGCCCCACATAGAACGCATCGTAGAGTTCGCCCATATAGGAGAGCGCAATCTCGTTTTCGATATCCATGTTGATGGAAAGGCGGATCTTCACGGAGGGGAAGCGCGCGCGGACGACCGTCGCGATGAAGGGCGAGGTCGTTGTGAGGTGCTCGGGGAAGAGACCGAGCGCGTCCATCTCGCGGAGGACCTCTGTCACGTGATCCGCGAGTGTTTCCGAAATCGCGATGTCGCCGTAGCAGTTCGCGTTGAAGATCGCGTCAAGCTCGATGCCGTGTG
>CAYNVE010000142.1:0-2455 GCA_964400635.1 uncultured Lentisphaeraceae bacterium | reverse complement strand
GCGTGCGGCCCTGGTTCCAGAACTGCGAGCCGATGTAGCCGCACGTGCGGCGCGCGACGTTGAGCTTCGACTCGTCCTGGTTGCCGCACTTCGGGCAGCGCCACACGAGCTTGCCCGACTCGTCCTTCACGATCTCGATCTCGCCGTCGAAGCCGCAGACCTGGCAGTAGTCGCTCTTCGTGTTGAGCTCGGCGTACATGATGTTGTCGTAGATGTACTTCATGATCGCGAGGACGGCCGGGATGTTGTTCTGCATGTTCGGCACCTCGACGTAGCTGATCGCGCCGCCCGGCGAGAGCTTCTGGAACTTCGCCTCGAGCGCGAGCTTCTTGAACGCGTCGATCGGCTCCGTCACGTGCACGTGGTAGGAGTTCGTGATGTAGTTCTTGTCCGTCACGCCCTTCACGATGCCGAAGCGCTTCTGCAGGCACTTCGCGAACTTGTAGGTCGTCGACTCGAGCGGCGTGCCGTAGAGCGAGTAGTGGATGTCTTCAGCCGCCTTCCACTTGGCCGTGAAGTCGTTGAGCTTCTGCATGATGACGAGCCCGAGCTTCTCGCCCTCCGGCTCCGTGAGCTTTTTGCCGTTGAGCGCGAAGACGCACTCCCAAAGGCCCGCGTAGCCAAGCGAAAGCGTCGAGTAGCCGCCGTGGAGATACTTGTCGATGGGAGTCCCCTTCGGAAGGCGCGTCAAGGCACCATACTGCCAAAGGATCGGCGCGGCGTCCGAGAGCGTCCCCGTGAGGCGCTCGTGGCGGCACTGGAGCGCCTTGTGGCAGAGCTCAAGCCGCTCCTCGAAGATGCGCCAGAACGCATCCATGTCACCGTGCGCCGAGAGCGCAACGTCAACGAGGTTGATCGTGACGACACCCTGATTGAAGCGGCCGTAGTACTTCGCCTTGCCCGTCTCAGGGTCGACCCACGGCGTCAGGAACGAGCGGCAGCCCATCGGCGTGTAGCAGTGGCCCTCGCCGTTCGAGTCGATCTTATACTCGAGCATCTTCTTCTCGGAGATATAGTCGGGGACGAGCCGTTTGGCCGTGCACTTCGCCGCGAGTTCAGTGAGATACCAATAGGGCGACGACTCGTGGATGTTCTGCTCTTCCAAAACGTAGACGAGTTTCGGGAAGGCCGGCGTCACATAGACGCCCTTCTCGTTCTTGACGCCGAGGATACGCTCCTTGAGAACCTCCTCGATGATCGCGGCCAAATCCCGCCGCTCCGTCTCGTTGCGCGCCTCACCAAGATACATGAAGACCGTGATAAACGGCGCCTGACCGTTCGTCGTCATGAGGGTCACAACCTGGTACTGAATCGTCTGCACACCCTTCTGGATCTCCTTGCGGACACGGCGCTCGACAATCGCGTCGAATTTGTCGGCGGGGATTGTCGCGCCCGACTCGGTGCACTCCTCGGCGAGGTCACGGCGGATCGCTTGGCGCGAGACATCAACGAAGGGCGCGAGGTGCGTGAGCGAGATCGACTGGCCACCGTACTGGTTCGAGGCGACCTGCGCGATAATCTGCGTCGCGATGTTGCACGCCGTCGAGAAGCTCTTCGGCTTTTCAATCATCGTCCCCGAAATGACCGTTCCGTTCTGCAACATGTCCTCGAGGTTCACGAGGTCGCAGTTATGCATATGCTGCGCGTAGTAGTCCATGTCATGGAAGTGGATAAGACCTTCCTTGTGCGCCTGGACGACGTCCGCCGGCAGGAGGAGGCGCGCGGAGACATCCTTCGAGACCTCGCCCGCCATGTAGTCGCGCTGGACCGAATTGATGCGCGGGTTCTTGTTCGAGTTCTCCTGCTTGACGTCCTCGTTGTTGCTCTCGATGAGCGAAATGATTTGCTCATCGGTCGAGTTCGCCTTGCGCGCAAGTTCGCGCTGATAGCGATAGACGATGTAGCGCTTGGCGACGGCGCGCGAGCCGAGTTCCATGATCTTGTTCTCGACGACATCCTGAATCTCTTCGACGTGCATCGCGCGGTCGCGCGCCTCGCACACGCCAGCGACCTCTTTGGCGATGAGGCGAATGCGATCTTCCGAGAGGGCCTCCGTCGGGTTGACGACGTTCGATGCCTTACGGATCGCGTCCTCAATCTTGGTGATATCAAACGGCACTTCCTGCCCAGAACGCTTGATGATCATCATCTGCTTCATGTCTTCTTCTTTTCCCTTTCTCGCTAAGGCGAACCTTATGACAGAATAACGAAACAACTACTTCTTGTATGCTTAAAAGACTATCATACACAAAATCTTGTTGTTGCGCAAGGGGGAATCTATCAACAGGTTGTATACAACGCCGCACCGAAGACACCATAAGTTGTGGAAAACAGCCAAAAGCGGCATTCCACGGACAAGAAATCAAGGATAAGAAAGAGGACCATGTAGAAACATAAAGAACAGAGAGATGTAACACCGATGGGCGGCAAAGGCGCGGCTCTAACGCGCCGCGTA
>CAYNVE010000141.1:0-2471 GCA_964400635.1 uncultured Lentisphaeraceae bacterium | reverse complement strand
ACCTCAAGGGCGACGCGCTGAAGGACGCCGTCACGCTGCTCTACGACTCGGCGCTCATCGCGGAAGGCTCGCCCGTCGCCGACGGCGCGACGTTCGCGAAGCTCCTAACCTCTCTCATGCTCCGATAAGGGGAGGCGCCTACCAACGGTAGGTGAGAGCGAGGAATCCGTTCAGGCCAGCCGCGCGCTGGCCTGGATAGACCTCAAACGCTTGGTCGAAGAGGTCGGAGAGGCCGAGCGCGAGTTCAAGCCCCTCGATGTGTGGAATCTCAACGACCGTCTCGAAACTTGAGATGTTGCGGACGCGCGAGGAGCGGCGGACGGGGTTCTCCTTCCAAAGCTCAACGCCTTGACGATACGAGAGACGCCAAGCATCAAGAATCTGCCATGTGGCCTCGACCGAGAAGGACGCGACGGGGTAGTCGAGTGCGTAGCGCGAGGCCTCATAGTCGCTCGCCGTCTCCTTGAGGATGAACGCGCCACGCGGCGCGAGTGTGACGGTTTTTGTCGCCTTCCATGTCGCCTCGCCCGAGATGCCGAACGACGTGACGGGTTTAAGCGCGGTTGCCTTCCAATTCGCGCCTTTTTGAGTCCTGATCCAGTCAACGAGATCCTCGCTTCGCATGACGAACGCGCCGACGCGCGCAACATTCTCAATCGTCCAGTCAAGGTTCGCGCTTCTCGTGCGCTGAAGTGGCAGGTCAATCGTTCCTTTTGAATCGGGGCTATCGTAGGTGAGTTCCGTGTAACTCGGCATACGAAGTCCCTCGCGATAGGAGAGCGCGATTTTCTGCTCGTCCGAGAGAAAGTAGGTGATGCCGCCCGCGGGGGCGCACTGCGCGGAATAGGCGCTGAAGAATTCGCCCGCCGCGCCGAGCGCGAGTTCGGTGTCGCCGAGGCGCACGCCCGGGATCGCGGCGACCGCGCCGTGGAAACGGCGGAACGCTTCGTGCTTCGTCCTCGGGCTTTTCCCCGTGTCGTTGTTGTGGTGCGTCGTCTCGTAGATTTCGGCATCCGCGTCGCCGCGCAAATCGATGAACGCGAGGTCTGTGAAATGCCGCCGCGTCGCGCCGTGGAGCGTGACGGAGTCGGCGCGGTGCGTGTTCTCGTAGAAGTCGGGCTTGTCGCGAAAGAGCCAGTAGGCATCGCGCGCGCGTGACCAAAGGAGGGAGATCTCGCTCTTTTGGTCGTCACCTGCGTCGTATCGCCAGACGGCGGAGGCGAGGGCGGTCTCGTCCTCTTCCCATGCGGGATATTTCTCGTTCGCGCCATATGCGCCCGTACAGCCGAAGTCGCGCCACTGCCACGAGACGAGTGCGTCGAAGGTCCAGTCCGCCGCGCCGAAGCCGACGCGCGCGCCCGTCTGTGCGCGGCTCATCGGATTCGATTCGTAGCCGTCGATCTTGTCCGCGCGCGCGGCCTCGGCAAACGCGCCGACGAAGAAGAAGCCTGTCTCGCCGATGTCGAATGTCTCAAGGGCACTCGTGCGTCCAAAGACGAGGCCATCGAGACCCGCGCCGAGCGTCGCTCGCCCGCCGCGCGTGGGGCGGTCGTTGAGCGTGACTGAGAGCGAGCCTGCGCTGTGGCCGGAGGAGACGCGAAAGAGGTCGAGCCCCGTCAGAACGCGCGGCGTCGTCATCCAGTCGGCACTCGCGGGCAGGTCGGCGTTAAAGTGCTCGGTCTGCGCATTGCGGACGGTCGCGCCGTTGAAGACGAGGCCGGCTTCGGAAAACGCTGAACCGTTGACGCTCAAGTCCTGAAGCGTGCCCGCCTCACCTTGACCGCGGACGGTGAGCGCGCCTGACGGGGCGAGGGCGAGGGCCGTCTCATGGACGGCGGCCGGGCGGAGTCGTTCGGCCCAGACGACGACGCGCGCGAGGTCGGCGACGTCGTTCGTCTGGGCGATTCCGATCTGTGCAAGGGCGAGGACGCTCACCCAAAGGAGCTTCTTTTTCATAGGCACACTATTATACCAAAATGGGATAATTCTTCACCGCGAGTTGACGGGTTTGCGGAATATTTGGTACAATTCTCAGCAGTAAAAATGGATGAGAGAGCGGATGGGTTGCGCGGCGGCTCACGGCAGAGCGTGAGCGACTTGCTGATGTCGAAAAGGGCAGTTTCCCCGGCGTCGGCGAGCTGGGTTCGGTATGCCTCTCGCCGCGTTTCGCTATCTCGCCGAAACATTGGCGATTTCGCTTGTTTAGATAAGATTACCCCCACCCTCCTCAAAAGTTCTAGGCTAACCGCGTTTAGCGAGCGGTGTCGCCGCCCGTCGGGGTCTGTCCCCGTCTCGCTGGGGCCTGTCCCCACGAGGGCTTGGTAGGGTCGGCGTTCCACCGCCGACCGAAAAATGAGTTTTATCGTTAACCCGAAAAAGGAACAAAGCAAAGATGGCAGATCTGAAGAAGTTTGAGGAGCTCGTCGCGAAGCTCAAGGAGATCTTTCAACTCGACAAGCCGGAGCTCGACT
>CAYNVE010000140.1:0-2473 GCA_964400635.1 uncultured Lentisphaeraceae bacterium | reverse complement strand
CAGACGGTCGTCGAGAAGCGCATCAAGGAAGGCAAGGTCCGCCCGATGGCCGACTAAGTCGTGTCTGCTCGCGAAAGAGGCGCGGCTTGGGGCCATCCCCAAGCCGCGTTTCTGTTGAAAAGGGTCGGGGCGAGAGGATTTGAACCTCCGACATTCTGCTCCCAAAGCAGACGCACTACCAGGCTGTGCAACGCCCCGTACGAAACGAAGAGTAGTATATCATATTTTGGACGTTGTTTTCCACTTGAATGTTTTTTTTGTTTTCTTTTTCACAATGGGATGAACCTTTTTCCGATTTTCCGCATTTACTTATCATAGGGATATCATAGAGCGAATGGAAATCTGGCTTGAGATCCAAAAAGATGCCGAACGTGGCGCGCGCCGACTCGTCGCGGAGTATGGCGATCGGCTCTTCTCGGCCGCGCTCATGCTTTGCCGGAACGACCATGATGCGGAAGATCTCGTCTTTAGGACTTTCGACCAGGCGATTCGCAAAATCTCAAAGTATCGCGAGACGGGCGCGTTCTTCAATTGGCTCTACACGATTCTCATCAACTTTCGACGCATGGATCTGCGGCGTCGGCGCGTGGAGGTTGTCCATGTCGGCGGGACGAGTGACCTGCCCGAGCGCGCGGCTGGCTTTTTCGAGGAGCTGACCGTCTCCGCGCCCGTTGAAGCAGTGCGCCTCGCGCTCGACAGCATCGCCGAGCCCCTTCGTTTTGTCGTAAAAAGACGATACTTCGACGAGAAGTCGGTCGAAGACATCGCGCGGGAACTGGGCGTTCCCGTCGGAACAGTCAAATCACGGCTTCACAAGGCACGGGAGGTCCTCCATGAACTCATTGATCGAAAAGCCTGTTGATGACGAAATCTTCGCGCGGCATCTGCCGAGCGACTTCGCCGATCGCCTCGTTCATCGTGTGCGTGTGCGTCGTCGCGTGGTGCGCGGCGTGCGCCTCTTCGCAACGCTCGTCTTTCTCTTCGCCGCCTCGCTCGTCTGCTTGGGTATTCTGAAAACCGAGAAGACGCACGAGGGTGGGGAGCGCGCGCTTGTCGCCTCGGATATGAAAGATACCGAGGCGGAGCTGACGACGTGGGCGTTTCTCGGCGCGTTTCGCGAGTGCATTCGCCGCGTTCGCCCGAAAAAGAAGAATGACGAGGACGGCGACGAGACGGTTGTGGAATAAACGTCACAAGACATTTGCAAGAGATGCCCGAGGTTCCTTTCCTTTCTGAACTAGCGACGCGGCGGCGCTTCGGGATGAAGCCTGGTCTTAAGACGATTTCCGCTCTCTGCCGCGTCCTCGGAAACCCCGAAACGGCGTTCCCCGCCATTCATATCGCGGGCACGAATGGCAAGGGCGCGGTTGCGGCCATTCTTGACGCGGCCTTGCGTGGCGCGGAGTTCCGCGCCGTCGGCCGCTACACCTCGCCGCATCTCGTCTCGCTCAACGAGCGTTTTTTTTTGGACGGCGCGCCGGCGGATGACGCGACGCTTGAGCGTCTCGCGCGGCGCGTGAGCGAGGCGGCCCAGGCGTTGCCTCCAGAAAGTGAGCTCACGTTCTTCGAGGCCCTGACGGCCGTCGCGTTCCTTCTCTACGCGGAGCGCAAGTCGGAGATGGCGATTTTGGAATGCGGTCTCGGTGGCCGCCTTGATGCGACGAACATCTGCCATCCGCGCCTTTCCGTCATCACGAAGATCGGGCTTGACCACTGCGACTGGCTCGGCGAGACGGTTGAGAAAATCGCGCTTGAGAAGGCGGGAATCATCAAGCCGGGTGTTCCCGTCGTTCTTGGTCGAAACGAGCCGAATGTCGTTGAGACGATCCGCCGGGCGGCGGCGGAGAAGGGCGCGCCATTCGTCTACGCGCCCGATGTCGCGTGTGAGGACGAAATTCCTGCGACATTTTCGCTTTCGGGCGCGTTCAACCGCGAGAACGCCGTGACGGCGATTGCCGCGCTGAAGACGCTCGGCGTCGCGGTTGATGCGGCGGCGTTCGGGCGCGTCGTTTGGCCAGGACGCTTTCAGACGGTCGGCCGCTTCATCATCGACGGCGCGCACAATCCGCCGGCGGCGCGTGCGCTCGCCGAGTCGCTACAGGCACTCGCGGGCGAGAAGGCGGCGCACGGCTTTACGCTCGTCTTCGGCGCGTGCGGCGACAAAGATGTCGGCGCGGTTTTGCGGACGCTTGCGCCGTTTGTCAACAAGGCGTTCGCGGTCAGGACGAATAATCCGCGTTCGCTCGCGGCCGATGTGCTCGCGGAGAAGATGCGCGTGGCGGGGATTGACGCCGCGAGCGTCGCATCGCTCAAGGACGCACTTGAAAAGGCAGGCGAGCGTGCTCGCGCGGGGACGGCGTTTCCGCGCGCGCTCGTCTGCGGCTCGCTCTTTCTCGCGGGTGAGGCCCTTGTCGCGCTCAAAGCCGCGCCGTGGCACGATGTGCGCTTCGACCCCTCCGAACGGCTCAAGGCG
>CAYNVE010000139.1:0-2562 GCA_964400635.1 uncultured Lentisphaeraceae bacterium | reverse complement strand
ATTTCCCCCAGATCTCGGCGCCAAGATGTGTCGCAGGCGACGTTTTTAAAGTCGCGGCGAAGCGAGAGGAAGGCGACGAGCGACGAGGCGGCAGGCGGCGTCGTCTGGCCGAGGATGTAGCCCGAGAGCGCGCGAATCGGCATCGCGACAAGAAGGGTGAGAAGGCGAATCGGCGCGCCGATGACGTTCACGATGGACATCGTCTTGAACTTCTTGAGCCCCTGCAGGGCGTTCGTGAAGAGTTGCGAGATGTTGCCGACAAAGCCCGAGGCGAGGATGAGAAAAGTGAGAAGCCCCGCCGTCACGCGCAGGCGCTCGTAGAAGTGCGGCAGAAGGACGACGGCGGCGAGCGTGCAGACGAGAAAGACGAGGCACGAGGCACCGATCACGTCGCGAATGAAGCATTTTACCTTGCCCGTCTCGCCGCGCGTCGCGTAGACGTTCACGTATTTCGCGAAGACGGTTGCGATGACGGCGAGCGGCGCGGAGAAGAGTGTCGCGAGCGACTGGAGCGGCATGACCGCGCCGAGTTCTTCCGTGCCGACATATTTCGGCACGAGATAGAGCCCGATGAACGCCTGAATGGCATCGCCCGTGCGGCAGGCAACGAAGATCATGAGCGAATACCACCAGAAGTCGCCAATCCGCGCGTGGAGTCTCTGTATGAAGCGGTTCATCTTGGTTTTAGTGTGCGGTCCTGGTCGCGTTGACGATGCGTGCGGCAAGGCGCGATGAAAGGCTTTCGCAGATTTCGCCGACGCGTAGAACCTTGAAGAGTTGGACGCGAAGGAGGTCGAGCGCGAGGCAGACGACGAAAATCGCCGCGCCGAAGGGCAGATTGGGCGCGAGCGCGGGAATCGCGGCGGAGACAAGGGCGATGATTGCGAAGACGTTCATGTTGACGAGCACCTTCGCCATGTCAATGCCAGGGATGTAAGAGTCTTTCTTCATAGAAAGCGGATTCAAAAAACGGCGTCTATTATACCACAAAGGGGGGTCGCTGATTTTTTTTTAAAACGGACGCTTGACGCGGAGGCGGAGAAAATGATATAATGTTCCTCAATCTTGTTTGAGGGCTATTAGCTCAGTTGGTTAGAGCGCTTCCTTGACATGGAAGAGGTCAGTAGTTCGAATCTACTATAGCCCACCAAATAACGACAACTGATTTGACGATGAAAAACGCGGCTCTTATTCTTCTGGCTCTTGACCTTGCGCTTGTTCGCTGCGGGGCCGTTTGAGGTATAAACGAAAGGCGAGAAATTCAACGGCTCCGCAAGTACCTGCGGGGCCGCGTTCATTTTTAGGAAGACGAGTTAAAAGATTTTCGAGAACATGATCATTGATGTCCATTCACACGATTTCGCGCCGGCGGTCGTCATCCGCGCCATGGAGGGGATGTGCCGTGGGCTCGGCGCGCATCTCGCGCCCTCGGGTGATGGCACGCTTGAGAACCATCTCGACCATCTCGACCTCGCGGGCGTTGACAAGGCCGTCATGTGCCCGATTGCGACGAAGCCGTCGCAGTTCGACGTCATTCTGCGCCGCTCGGTCGCGATTCTGTCTGGCGCGGCGGGCGAACGCGCGAAGAAGAAGATCATCCCGTTCGCGTCCATTCATCCGCTCGATCCTGATTGGTCGCGCCACCTTGACGAAATCGCGAAGGCGGGCATCAAGGGGCTGAAGTTCCATCCTTACTACCAGAACTTCTCGCTCGCCGACCCCGCCGTCTGGCCGCTCTTCGACAAGATTGCAGGGCTTGGCCTTGTTGTCCAATGCCATGCGGGGCGCGACCTCGGCTATCTTGACCGCACGGATGCCTGCTTTCCGCGCGAGATTGCGATCCTCCTCCGCCACGTGAAGGGACTCACGTTCATCGCCGCGCACTTGGGAGGCTGCTCGGGCGCGAGCGCGCATGCGGTGGACGAGCTTCTCGACCTCGGCGCCTACATTGACACGTCCGCGCTCGTCCAGAACCATCACAAGGACGAGGAGTTGCGCCTCTTGCGCGCGTGCCCGACCGAACGGCTTCTCTTCGCGACGGATTTTCCGTGGACGCACTACCCTGAGGAACTCGCGTGGGTGAAGCGCGTGCGCGCACCGGAAGACCTCGACGCCGTCCTTGGCGGAAACGCTCAGCGACTTCTCGGTATCCGCGAATAGATCCCACTTTTTTTTACTTGTTCTATTTTCAACAGCACAACAAAATCGAAACTACACGAACCATGAGCACGAAAGAATTCAAACTCACCGATCCGTTCGGCTCCGCGCCCAGAACGGCGCCGTTTACGCAATCCGTCTCGACGGGCGTCCCGTGGCACAACTTGCCTGTGACGCGCGAATATACTCTGGGTCAGCTCCTCGACCAGACAATCGCGCGCTGTGGCGAGAATGACGCCGTCGTCTACGCCGACCGCAATTTCCGTCTCTCTTGGTACCAGTTCGGCGAGGAGGTCGACCTCGTCGCGAAGGGCCTGATGGCGCTCGGCGTGAAGCGCGGCGAGAAGGTGGCGCTCTGGGCGACGAACGTGCCGCACTGGGTCGTCCTCATGTTCGCGACGGCGA
>CAYNVE010000138.1:0-2673 GCA_964400635.1 uncultured Lentisphaeraceae bacterium | reverse complement strand
TCGCGCCGCCGACGAGCGCGATCACCTTGTGGCCCGCCTGCTGGAAGCGCTTCAGAACGATGATGGAGACGAGGTTCCCCGCCTGCAGCGAGCGCGCGGAGGGGTCAAACCCACAGTAGACCGTCATGGGCTTATCGAGCGCCTTTTCGATTTCCGGGTCGGTGAGGCTCTCCACGAGCCCGCGTGCTTTCAATTCGTCGATGAGTTTCATTTATAGCGTATTATACCATAATTGAGGCGGGGCGGGGCGGCGCGGCAGGCCTCCGTCGCTCGGTCGTCCCGGGAATATGCGCGAGGGCGCGGTATTTCGCGACGGTGCGCCGCGCCACGGGGAAGCCGCGCGCATTGAGTTGCTCGGCGAGGCGCGCGTCAGAAAGTGGGTGCGCCGCATCCTCCCCATCAACGATCTCCCGAAGCGCGGCGATAATGCCGTCGCGCGAAACACTCTCGCCCGTCGTCGTCGTCATCCCTTGGACGAAGAAGCGGCGCAGTTCGACGACGCCGCGCGGTGTCGCCATGAACTTGCCGTTCACGGTGCGCGAGACCGTCGTCGCATGGACGCCGACGGCATCGGCAACCTCCTGCATCGTCAGGGGGCGGAGACCGGCGAGCCCCTTCTCGAAAAACGCGCCCTGGCGGTCGACAATCTCTTGGGCGATCTGCTCAATCGTCATCCGCCGCTTCTCAATGGCGGCGATCATTGCCTTGGCCGCCGCGAGCCGCTCGCGCACATACGCCTTCGCCTCATCGGACGCATTCGGATCGGCGAGGAGCGCGAGATACTTCTGCGAAAAGCGAATCTCGGGCAAACTTCGCGCGTCCACGCGCGCGACGTATCCGTCCGAACAGCGCGTGACGTGAACCTCGGGCTTGATCTCGCGCGCGGACGAGGCGCCGAACGCGCGGCCAGGGCGCGGGTCAAGCGATCGCAACGCCTTGAGCGCCTCGGGGTCGTCGACGCGCGCGGCGGCAACATCCTCCAAATGCGTCAGCAGTTTGGCGACGCGCGCGCGAAGCGCGACATCGGCAATGGAATCAAGTTGCGCGGCAAGGCACTCCGCGAGCGTCCGCGCCCCGCACCCAGGCGGGTCGAACGAACGAATCGTGCGCAGAACGACGCGCGCGCGCGCCTCGCTCGACCCTGTCACAGAAAGGATCTCGTCTAAGTCACCCACGAAGCGGCCGTCCTCGTCGAGTTCGCCGATGATGAGCTCGGCGAGCGTGCGATCTTCCTCCGAAAGCGCGACGGCATCCAGTTGCGCAAAAAGATGCTCAACGAGCGTCTCCTCGGCCGTCATCGAGTCGAAGAGTTTCTGCCGACGCTCAAGCGCCGCCTCGTCGGGCACGGTGCGCCCATCGTAGCGCGCCCCGATGACATAATCGTCGGGGCGTCGGAAGCCCGCGAGACGCGCCGCGTCGATCATGTCGTCGGCGCGCTCGTCGTCATCGGGCGATCCCTCGCGCGCGCTTTCGCGCTCCTTTTCAGAAAGCGTCGTCTTCTCAAGGGTCGGCTCGATGTCGTCGATAACGGGGTTTCGCGCCATCTCGGCGATAAGCGCGCTCCGAAGTTCGGGGAGGCTCATCGCAAGAAAGCGGAGCGACTCGCGCAACTGTGGCGCGAGGAGCGTCGTCTGCGAGACGTTCTGCGAAAGCGCGCCGTTCATGACAGGGAGACTCCCGCTTGGGAAAAGCGCGACCGCCGAGAAATCCCGGCGGTCATGCGTCTTTCGAGCGTTTGAGTCACGCGCGATGAGAGGGCCTTACGCGCCCTTCGCGATCTCAACGATCGCCTTGAAACCCGCCGGATCCTGAATCGCGATCTCGGAGAGCATCTTGCGGTTCAGCGTCACGCCCGCCTTGATGAGGCCGGCCATGAGCTTCGAGTAGCTGATGCCCTCCTGACGCGCCGCCGCGTTGATGCGGCCGATCCACAGCTGACGGAAGTCGCGCTTCTTCAGCTTGCGGTGCTCGGTCGAGAGACGGAGCGCGCGATCGACGGCCTCGGTGGCCGTGCGGAAGAGTTTGGAGCGGGCACCGTAGAAGCCTTTCGCCCGCTCAAGGCGGCGGCGACGACGTTCACGGGAAGCGGGTGCATTCGTAACACGCATGGTATTCTATCTCCTTTTCTCGATTAGCGACCCTGGAGC
Source organism: uncultured Lentisphaeraceae bacterium (assembly GCA_964400635.1). Classification (GTDB taxonomy): domain Bacteria; phylum Verrucomicrobiota; class Kiritimatiellia; order RFP12; family UBA1067; genus UBA1067. The sequence continues at coordinate 526 of CAYNVE010000138.1, read as the reverse complement.
GCGCGCGCGTAGGTCTTGGTGACTTTGAGGGAGTCGATTGCGGTACGACCGCAGAGGTTGTTCTTGCGGTTGCGCTTCTTCCCATTGTTGAGGTGGGCGTGACCGCCCTGCGAACGAAGAACCTTTCCGGTCTTCGAGAGCTTCATGCGCTTGACGGCGCACTTCTTCGTCTTCATCTTCGGCATTTTGTTTTTTCCTTTCTTTCCTGACCGGTCGGGCAGCCTGAAGTGAGCCCGATCCAGATGGTGAAGCGACTATTATACCCTTTTCGTCCCCGCGCCGTCAAGGGCGAATTGTCGCCATTTCTTGCCAACGTGGCTTATTGATTCAATTTCGTCACCAAATAAGCAATAACAAACCTTCTATTTCGTCACCACAATGGGGCATGTCCCCACTTTCCTGGGTTAAACCTGTTTTAAGGCGTCATCTTCACCCTGAAAAAGAACTGCTCCGCGGCACTTTTCGGCTCAACCACAACCTTCACCTTGCCATTTTCAGGCGTGCCAAAGGTCGTCGTCACATTGTC
>CAYNVE010000137.1:0-2716 GCA_964400635.1 uncultured Lentisphaeraceae bacterium | reverse complement strand
AAAAGCGACAGTTGACGGGCAAGGGGTAAAAAGTGTAAAATATCTTTCATCATTTGTTCATCAGTCATTCTAAGGAGTCAATAAGTCCTATGTCCATTCGCAAGCTGGCTGTCGCCCTCGTGGCGCTCGCAACGACAACATCCCTTCTCGCCGCCGACAACGACACGGCCGGCCAGGGTGAAGGTGCCGTCGGCTGGACGCCGGCGCAGATCGGGCTCTTCTCGCCCGTCTCCTATCCGTGGGACTGCAACTGGGATCTGAAGGGCGTCGGGCTGAACCTCTTCTATATGGAGAACGTCCGCCTTCAGGGTCTCGCCCTCTCGGGCATCGCCACGCGCACGCGCGACGAAGTGAAGGGCGTTGTCCTGACGGGTCTGTGCAATTGGAACGAGCGCGATGTCTACGGCATCAACGCGACGCTCGGTGCGAACATTGAGTTCGCCGACGTCTACGGCGTTGACATCGGTTCGTTCACGATGGCGAAGGATATGGCGGGTGTCAACGTGAACCTCCTCGCCGTCCATCAGCAGAACTTCAAGGGCTTTCAGGTGTCGGGTCTTTGCAACTTCACGCTTGAGAACTTCGAGGGCGGCGAGGCGGCCTTCGGCCTCAGCATGGCGAAGGACATGAAGGGCTTCCAGATCGGTGGCATCAACTTCGCGCACACGATGACGGGCTTCCAGCTCGGCTTCTTCAACATCGCCGAAGAGTGCCCGTGCGGTCTTCAGATCGGCCTCGTCAACATCATCATGGACAACGTGGTCAAGGTTCTGCCGATCACGAACTTCTACTTCTAAGAGATGGCCAAGTCCAACTCTTTCCTGAAGAAGGCGACGGGGGCTCAAAAGGCCCCCGCTTCGGTTGACACGAAGAAGAAGCACGGTCTCGCGCGCGGTCTTGACTCGCTCATCCCAACGACGACGCGCGTCCCAAGCCTTCCCGCCGTGCAGACGGCGAACGCGGATGCCGCCGCGAAGAGCGATGCGCCCGTCCTTGAGATTCCGATTCTTGATATCGAGCGCTCGCCCTACCAGCCGCGCCGCGACTTCAGCGAGGAAGAGCTCCAAGAGCTCGCCGAATCCATCAAAAATAACGGCCTCGTCCAGCCGCCGGTCGTTCGGCGGAATGCGGCGGGCAAATACGAGCTCATCGCGGGCGAGCGCCGTATGCGCGCGGCGCAACTCGCGGGCTGGAAGAAGATTCCCGTCCTCGTCAAGGATGTTGACGAGGAGACGGCCGCCGTCATGACGACGACCGAAAACATCCAGCGCGAAGACTTAAACCCCATTGAAGAAGCCTCGTCCTACCGCACGCTCATTGATCGATTCAACCTGACGCAGGCCGAGGTGGCCGAGCGCGTCGGCAAGGGTCGTGCAACGGTCGCCAATGCGACGCGCCTTCTGGAGTTGCCCGACGAGGTCAAGTCGCTCATCTCCACAAACCTCCTCTCGGTCGGGCACGCGAAGGTGCTCCTCTCGGTCGAGGACGAGAAAGAGCGCGTCCTCCTCGCACGCGATGCGGTCAACGAGCAAATGAGCGTGCGTGCGCTCGAGAAGAAGGTCGCGCGCCTCCACGCGCCCGTCGTTGAGAAGCCGCGCGGCGAAAGCGACATTCCCGAAGCGTATGCGCGGCACCTCGCCGAGAAGCTCAAGAAGCAACTCGGTTGCGCCGTCCGCCTGACGCCCGGCGTCACCCACCCGAACGGTCGCCACACAAAGGGCGTTCTTGAGATCGACTTCCTGACGAACGACGACCTCGATCGCATTCTGGCCATGATTGGCGTGGATGCCGAATGATGACAAGTCTCCTTCTCGCCGCCGCGCTCGCCTTCACCCCCGCCGATGCCAAGTTCGCCTCATGCATCGCCGAGGAATTCTTGAACGAGTGCACGCCGCGCGAGGCGGGGACCATCCGTGGCAGTCTCGCGGCGAGCTGGCTTCTGAACCGCGCCAGCCTCACGGGCGCGGATGTTCGGCGTGACATCTTCACGGCCGAGACGCCGAAGGGTCCGAAGCGCTTCATCAACCTCTACGCCACGTTCAAGTCAAACCCGACGAACCGTTGGGTCGTCCTCGTCTCGCACTACGACACGAAGAAAGGCGTCCCGGGCGCGAACGACGGTGCCTCCACGAGCGCCCTGCTCGTTGCGCTCACCGACATTCTCGAGCGTGCCGAGGCGAAGACGCTCACGGGCAATGTGATGCTCGCGTGGGTTGACGCCGAAGAAAGCCTGGGCGAGCACTACGCCGAGAACGACGGGCTCCAGGGCTCACGCCGCGCCGCCGAACACCTGCGCGAGATGGGTGTCGGCGTTCAAGCCGTCATTTGTCTTGATATGCTCGGCGACAAGGACTTAGGCATCACCGTCCCCGCCAATGGCACGAAGACACTCGCGCGCATCGCGCGCCACGCCGCGCGTCGAATCGGCGAAAAAGATCTCGTCACGATTTCGGATCTGCCCATCACCGATGATCATGTCCCCTTTCTTGACGCGGGCTTCCCCGCGATTGACCTCATCGACTTCGACTACGGGCCCGATAACCGTTACTGGCACACGGCCGATGACACGTTCGACAAGATCTCGGAAGAGTCGCTCCTCAAGTCGGGCCGCCTCGTCTGCGAGATTCTAAACATTCTCCTCTAACTTAATGCGAGCGTCCTGAGTCCACGGTGCCCCCCGTTGACGGAGATGCGTGGATTATGGTATACTAAACGC
>CAYNVE010000136.1:0-2723 GCA_964400635.1 uncultured Lentisphaeraceae bacterium | reverse complement strand
TCGATCTCGCCCGTCGTCACGCCCGGCGCGACGGCGTTGGCGCAGATGTCGCGAATTTCCGCGCTCATCCGGCACGCCTCGCGCATGCGGGCGATCTCGGCCTTAGACTTAATGTCGACTTTCACGGCCGCCCTAGGCTTACATCGCCGCGAGAAACGCCTCGGCGTTCTTGTCAGGACCCTGGTTGCCGTCGATCTTGCGGAGAAGGCCCTTTTTCTCGTAGAACGCGATGAGCGGCTCGGTCTCGCGATGGTAAACGACGAGGCGGTCCTTCACGGTGGCGGGATTATCGTCCTTGCGAATGACGAGTTTCTCGCCGCACTTATCGCAGATACCTTCGACCTTCGGCGGCAGAGCCTTCACATGGTAGCCCGCCTTGCACTTCGGGCACGTGCGGCGGCCCGCGATGCGGTCGGCGATGATTTCGTCCGGCACATCAACGAGGACGGCGGAGCGAATCGGCGCGCCCGTTCTCTCGAGGATCTCAGCCTGCGCAACATTGCGCGGGAAGCCATCCAAAAGCATCGTGACATCGCCCGTCGTCTCGGCGAGGACATCCTTGATCATCTGCGCGATGAGCGCATCTGGAACAAGCGCACCCTTCTCCATGTAGCCCTTGGCCTCAACGCCAGCGCTTGTGCCCTTTGCGACCGCGCCGCGCAGAAGGTCGCCCGACGAGACGTGCTTCAGATTCTTGTTTTCGCTCGCGAGACGACCCGCGATCGTACCCTTCCCCGAACCCGGGGCACCCAGCAGAATGACAATGTTCATAATGGGTAGATATTATACCACATTGCGCCGTTGAATGGGTGAAGAATCCGCTAAGACGACGCGACACACCTTTATACAAAAAAGACGTTTCCCCTCTCCTTCGGCGAAACGTATTTTTATTGGCTCGGGCGGCTGGATTCGAACCAGCGACCAATTGATTAACAGTCAACTGCGCTACCACTGCGCCACGCCCGAACAAACAGAATGAATATAGTATATCAAATTCGTCTGCTCTACGCAAGGGGGTAACCCATTTTTTCTGCGATGCCCCTTCACCCGACCCTCCGAAAGCAATTCTTGCTTATCGTGAGAGCCGACGCTAAGTGTGTCACTTTGTCGCACAAGTGGACGTGGCACATCTTTTGCATACTGTTATTGTCTTTTTCATTTTCATTTTGAGAATCTAAGGAGAAACAACATGAACGCAAGTTTTGAACCCGCTGAAGATAACGAGAACTGCCTTGAAAAATACGGCAGCGACTTGACCGCGCTCGCACGCGCTGGCAAACTCGACCCTGTGATTGGGCGCGATACCGAAATCCGCGATGTCGTGCGCATCCTCTCGCGCAAGACGAAGAACAACCCGGTGCTCATCGGCGAGCCAGGCGTTGGCAAGACGGCCATCGTGGAGGGCCTCGCCCAGCGCATCGTGCGCGGCGATGTCCCAGAGGGGCTCCGCGACCGCATGGTCTTCTCGCTCGACATGACGGCCCTCATGGCTGGTGCGTCGTATCGCGGACAGTTTGAGGAACGTCTCAAGGCCGTCCTCAAGAAAATCAAGGAGTCCGAAGGCAAAATCATTCTCTTCATTGACGAGATTCACACCATCGTCGGCGCAGGCAAGACCGAAGGCTCGTCCGACGCGGGCAATATGCTCAAACCCATGCTCGCGCGCGGCGAACTCCACTGCGTCGGCGCGACGACGCTCGACGAATACCGCAAGTACATGGAGAAGGACGCCGCCTTGGAGCGTCGCTTCCAGCCCGTGCAGGTCGAGCCGCCAACAGAGGAGGACGCCATCTCAATTTTGCGCGGCATCAAAGAGCGCTTTGAGAAGTACCACAACGTCCACATCCGCGATGAGGCACTCGTTTCGGCCGTTGCGCTCAGCTCGCGCTACATCCAGGACCGCTTCCTACCAGATAAGGCGATCGACCTCCTCGACGAGGCGTGCGCTCGCATCCGCACTGAGATGGACTCTTGCCCGCAGGAGCTCGACGAGATCTCGCGCCACGTGCGCCGTCTCGAAATTGAGGAGATCGCGCTCAAGAAGGAAAAGGACGACAATTCAAAGAAGCGCCTCGTAGAACTGCAAGAAGAATTGAAAGGCCTCAAGGAAAAGTCCGACAAGATGACCGCGCAGTGGAAGGAGGAAAAGCGCGACATCGAAGACGTCCGCCGCGTCCGCACGCGCCTCGAGGAGGAGAAACACCGCTACGAACGTGCCGAGAGCGAGGGCAACTTCAACGAGGCCTCGCGCCTCAAGTACGGCGTCATCCCAGAGCTTGAGAAGAAACTCAAAGCGCACGAGGAGGAACTCAAGAAAAAGGAAGGCTCAGCCCTTCTGCGCGAGGAGGTGACAGCAGACGAAATCGCTGAGGTCGTCTCACGCTGGAGCGGCATTCCCGTCACAAAACTCATGGAGGGCGAGCGTGAGAAACTTGTGCGCCTCGCCGACACCCTGCACGAGCGCGTCATCGGTCAGGATAAGGCCGTTGATGCTGTCGCGGACGCGGTCATTCGCTCGCGCGCCGGCATCAAGAACCGCCAGCGTCCAATCGGCGCGTTCCTCTTCCTCGGCCCGACAGGTGTCGGCAAGACGGAACTTGCGAAGGCGCTTGCGCAGGAACTCTTTGATGATGAGAACGCGATGGTGCGCCTCGACATGTCCGAGTATATGGAGAAGTTCGCCGTCTCGCGCCTCGTCGGCGCGCCGCCCGGCTACGTCGGGT
>CAYNVE010000135.1:0-2811 GCA_964400635.1 uncultured Lentisphaeraceae bacterium | reverse complement strand
CGCCTCAACTTCGCGCAGATGTTCAACCCCGTCGGCTCGCTTGCGGGCATCGTCCTTGCGCAGCAACTCATCCTCTCGCACCTCAACCCCGCGACGGCCGAGGAGCGCGCGCTCATGGACGAGGCAACGCGCCAGGGTATCATTCATAACGAGCTCTTCTGGGTCTGCGCGCCCTACGTCGGCCTCTGCGCGATCGCCGCCGTCATCTGGCTGTTCTTCTTCTTCGCAAAGGAGCAAGAGGCCGCCTCAGGGTCGAGCCGCCTTGTGGCGTTTCGCCGCGTTGTCGTCGCGCTCGTCTTCTCGGTGGCTCCCATTACCGTGCTCTACTTCCTCTTTCCTGAGATGAACAAGATCACCTGGATCTTGCTCGGCATTCTCGGCCCCGTGGCCTACATCATCGTTCAACGCGACTATCGCGCGATGCTCGTGACGCTCCTCAAAACGCCGCGCTACTTCCTCGGTGTCATCACGCAATTCTTCTATGTCGGCGTCCAGATCGCGGCGTGGACGTGGCTCAACGTTTACTGCCAGAAGGAACTCGGCGCGACGCCCGCCGAGGGCGCGCTCTACTACACGATCGCGATTGTCATCCACACGGTCTGCCGCTGGATCGGCACGTTCCTGATGAAATACATCCAGCCAGCCGTCCTGATGGCGGGCCTCGCTCTCTGCGCGGTTCTCTCGTGCCTCGGCGTCATGTATCTGCCGACGCACATCATCTTCACGGCGTTTGGCCTTCCGTTCTCGTGGAACGTCGTCTGCCTCGTCTTGATGAGCGGCTTTATGTGCGTCATGTTCCCGACGATTTACGGCATCGCGCTTGGCAACCTTGACCCGAAGGCGCTAAAACTCGGCGCGTCGGGCCTCATCATGGCGATCTTGGGTGGCGCGATTATCACGCCGTGGATGGCGGGCGTCATTGAGAACCCGAACTCGGCGTGGTGCGCGCTCGTGAAGGGCTGCCACTTCGCGACGGAGTGGGATACGAACTTGAGGCTCTGCCAAGAGTCGCTCCGAGCGAGCTTCGCGATTCCCGCGCTCTGCTTCGCAATCGTCGGCCTTTACGCGGTCATCTTCCGCAAGCCGGCGAAGGCGAAGGATGTGGTATAATTGATGGAAACAACCTTTTTAGAAGGATACGAGACTATGGAAGAGAAGATCAAAGAGAAGCTCAACGAAATGCGCGCGGGCCTGCAGACCGATGGCGGCGACTTGGAGCTCGTCAAGATCGACGGCAAGGTCGTCTACTTGAAGCTGGTCGGACACTGCGGCAGCTGCCCGTTTGCCATGATGACCCTGAAGCAGGGCATTGAGGCGGGGCTACAAGAAATCGACCCCGAGATCACCGTTGAGCGTGTGGAAGGCTAAAGGAAGATGAAGACGTTCAATGTGTGCCTCGTCGGTGTCGGCGGGCAGGGAATCATTTTGACGGCGGACATCCTCGCGAAGACGGCCGCGCTCTCGGGTCTCGATGTGAAGAAGTCTGAGATTCACGGTATGTCCCAGCGTGGTGGCTCGGTGTCGAGTCAGGTGCGCTTCGGCTCGTGCGTCCACTCGCCCATCATTCAGGAGGGAACGGCCGATGTTCTCGTCTCATTTGACAAGGTCGAGGCTCTGCGCAACGTCGGCATTCTTGCGCCAACGGGCAAGGCGCTCGTGAACGACCTCTTTCTCGTGCCCGTCACCGTTTCGTCGGGGCAGCAGAAGGGTGTCGAGGATCTTGACGGTCGCGTGACGGCGACGTTCCGCGATCTCATCCTCGTGGACGCGATGAAGATTGCGACGGAGGCGGTCGGCAACGCGCGCACGATGAACATGGTCATCGCGGGCGCGCTCTCGACACTCTGCCCGTTCAAAGAGGAGACCTGGCACGAGGCGATGGCTTCGCTCCTGTCGGGCCCGAAGGCGAAGCTTCTCGACATCAACTTGAAGGCGTTCGCGCTCGGCCGCGAGGCCGTCCGCGCTTAAAGGGAGGAGCTTTAAGGTCATGGCGATGTGGAACCGCGAGAAGGAGACGCTGTCGCGCGACGAATATGCGCATCTCCAGTTCGAGGGGCTTAAGAAGTCCTTGAATCGCGTCTGGGGCAACGAGTTCTATCGCACGCGCCTGCAACGCGGCGGGATTGGTTCGCCCGAGGACGTCCAGTCGCTCGATGATCTTGCGCGCCTGCCGTTTCTCACGAAGGAGGACTTCCGCGAGGCGTATCCGCTCAAGATGAACTGCGTCAGCCGCAAGGATCTGATGGAGTTCCACATGTCGTCTGGCTCGACGGGGACGCCCGTTGTCATGGCCTACACGAAGGGCGATTTGTTGCAGTGGTCGGAGTGCATGGCGCGGTGCTACGCGATGGCGGGGCTCGAGAAGGGAGACGCGCTGCAGATTATGCCGACCTTTGGCCTCTTCAACGGCGGCTTCGGTTGCTATCACGGCGCGCGCCGAGCCGAACTCTTCACGATTCCCGCCTCGTCGGGGAACACCGAGCGGCAGATTCGCCTCATGAAGGACTTCAAAACGAAGGGCTTCGTCTCCGTCGTCTCTTACGTGCCGCGCCTCATTGAGAAGCTTGACGCCTGCCCCAAGGGCGAGCGCGACTTGCCGTACCTCAAAGTCGGCATCTTCGGCTCCGAGACGTTCTCGGACGAGACGAGGAGGCGCATTGAGTCGCGCCTCGGCATTGAGTGTTTTGACATCTACGGCATGACCGAGACGGGCGGCATCGGGACGACGGGGCAGGACTGCAAGTGCCACTGTGGCCTCCACGTCTGGGAAGACCAGTACATCACCGAGATCATCAACCCGGCGACGGGCGA
>CAYNVE010000134.1:0-2867 GCA_964400635.1 uncultured Lentisphaeraceae bacterium | reverse complement strand
ATTGCAACGAAAGGAACTTATCATGATTCGACAAATCATGGATCTCGCAAAGGAGTGTGCACGTAATCCGAAGCGGCTTTTGTATCATTATAGAATCGCGCCTCATTCTTTCTTTTGGTGGTATGAAGGCCGACGCGCGGGCTTTGACCTCGGCCAACCCGTGGACAAGCCCTTATCCCTTCATGTCATCTTGCGCACAACGGATGGCGTGATGAACATGAACGCGAAGCGTAACCTTGAAGATCTCGGCATCCGAACGAAGCGCGATGTCATTGCGAAGGGTGGTTGCTCGCTATTTGGCGCGGCGAAGAAGTTCGTCGAGATGTTCGGGCGTGATCGTCTGCGCCTGACGCTCGTTCTTGACAATATGTCGGATGTTGGGCTTGCGCTTTATCGCGAATGTGCCGCGGGGGTTGGGCTGGATTTTGACATCGTTCAGTCAAAGGGGCATGGCAACGGGCCGAGCTTCCAGACGCAGATTGATGTCGCGCTTAAGGACGACGATTCAACGATTGAACTGATTTTTGAGGATGACTATATGATGAGCGAGGATGCGCTCGTCTATCCTTTCAAGATCTTCTGCGAACATTCACGCGTCGCAGGCTTCAATCCGCATTTTCACCCAGATCGCATTCGCCGCCAAGACATCGGAAAACTCGCTGTGCTTGAAAAGCGGCTATTGGGTCGCGTTTCAAGCACATGCTGCACATTTTTCGTGCGCCATGATGTGCTTAAAAAATACGAGTCGAGATTGCGGCTCTACGATGGGTGCGAGATTGGTACGGTCAACGCCCTGTGGCGAAGGGAAATCTGTCTCGAGCCGCTCGGTTGGACGCTCGCTGAGCATCTGCATCGCTCGGATCTTTCGCCGACGCAGACACTCGTCTCTTAAAGACGACTAGACTCTCGCGAGAAACGCCTCGATCGACTTCTTGAAGTTCGCGTCGGAAAAATGGTCGGCGATGAAGCGGCGCGCATTCTCGCCGAGTTGCTTCGCGAAGGCGCGGTCGTCGTAGAGGCGGCGCAGAGCCTTCGCGGCCGCGTGCGTGTCGGGCTCGGCCCATTCCCAGACTTGGCTGTAGAGTTCGTGGTCGTGTTCGTAACTTTGGACGGCGCGCATCGAGTAGGGAACGAGCATCGCATTGTCGGCGTTACAGAATTCGGTCGGTGCGCTGTAATTCGTGACGACGACGGGCTTCGCGAGGCTCATGGCTTCCGCAATGCCAAGCCCGAACCCTTCGCCGCGATGAAGCGAGATATAGGCATCGCAGGCGTCTGTAAGCGCGATGAGTTCGTCTTGCGGAATGAAGTGATCAACGCAGATTACGCGGTCGGCGAGGCCGAGCGAAGCAACGAGCGCGTGTAGTTTTGCGGAGTAGATGGCATACTTCTTTGCGCCCATCGTCTTGAGAACGAGTTTGGCATCGGTACGGTCTTTGAAGGCCTCGGCAAAGGCGCGCACAACGCCTTCGGGGTTCTTGCGGTAGTAGCCCGAGCCGTAGGCGAAGTTGAAGAAGACGACAAAGTCACTTTTGGCAAGACCGAAGCGCGTTCGAATTTCGGACACGCCAATGAGTCGATTGGGTCTAAAAAAGAACGGATAGAGAACTTTGCTGACGGGGACATAGGCTGGAACTTGCTGGCGGAAAATCTTATGAGTGAAGTCTGTCATGGTGACAATTTCCATCGGGAATGAGAAGTCGGGATTCTGAAGTCCCGTCTCAAACTCCCAGAAGCCGATACGCGAGAGGCGGCATGTCGTCTTGGGAAGCGGAGGTAGCCGGAACATGCCGACGATGTCGGTATAGCGGTTTAGGCGGAATTCGGACGCGGGCGTCAGCAGGTGGGCATATTCGGATTCCGGAATGCGCTGGCCGCCGAAGGTGTCGAACGTCTGGCAGGGAATGCCGTTTTCATGGAGGCGCGTCGCGATGTCGCGTATCGTCTTACTCAGCCCATATCCGCCTGAGAGCGGGGCGATAAGCGTGATGCCTGGCACCGGCTTCCACGCGGGGTCGCGGATCATCGTCTTTTCAAGCGATTTGATGAACGCCCTGTCCTTTAGGAATGTCTTGGGAAGGCGTATGAGGAACGTGATGATACCCTTGATGCCGTAGTGGCGGCAGGCGTGAATGGCGAAGTGAAGGTTCATGACGGGCTTGTTTCTTTTTTGTGGCAGACGAAGTGCAAGAGGAGAATCTGGAGAAGCGCCGAAACGAGCGAGGCCCAAGTATAGACGGAGAGGCGGTTGACGTGCCAGGACTCGACGCAGTCAACGATGTTGTCAGGGAGAATGCCACGGAAGAACGCGAAGCCCGAGAATCCGACGAGGCAGATCGTCCAACCGACGTTGAAGAGAAGGATCGCGGTGGCCGCGCCGAAGCGGCGGCAGCTCATCTCGTATGAGGTGATTGCGCCGATAATCATTCCCGCGCCAGCGATGGCGGCAAGCGGCGGCATCAAAATCGCGTAGTCGGCGGCATTGCGCCAGACGGACGAAAGAGCGAGGAGCGGTTGGCCTAAGACGGCGAAGCCAATGGCGGCGGCGGCCGTGACGAGGATCGTCGCGACGATTGTGTGGCGCAGGACGGTTGTTGATTCTTGCCCCCGTTCGTGCGCTTCGGACGCGAGAGGCACGAGGACGACCGTCATGGAGACACCGATATAGGTGATGACGTCTGTGAAGCGTGTCAGGAGGTAGTAGGCGGCGGACTCCGCTTCGGGGAGCCGTTGGCGATAGACGGTGAGGCAGATTGTTCCAAGGAGTGTTGAGAGGCAGGTGGTTATCGCGACGGGAAGAAGATAACGGCCAATTTCCCCCAGATCTCGGCGCCAAGATGTGTCGCAGGCGACGTTTTTAAAGTCGC
>CAYNVE010000133.1:0-2870 GCA_964400635.1 uncultured Lentisphaeraceae bacterium | reverse complement strand
ATGATGAACCGCCTCCTTCTTTTGCTCTCGCTTGTGCTTCTTGTCGCGCCGCTTCAGGGCGCGAGCCTTGATGCCGCTGACATTCGCGCGGCGGCCGAGACCTTTCTTCGTTCGGATTCGGTCGGTGCGGACTTTCTTTTCGATCGCACCGTTCAGTCGGTTGAGGCGAAGGGCGCGCTCTACCTCGTCCGCCTTGCGCCGTCAGGCTATGTCGTTCTTTCGGGCAACACCGCCGCCGAGCCCGTTGTCGCGTTCTCAATGAACGACTATGATGCGGACGCCTCATCGCCCCTCGCCACGCTTCTCGCCCTTGCCGACACGAACGCCGTCGCGGCCGCTGTCATTGAAACGACCGACATCGCGATGCCGCTCACCTCGTCGGCGTTGATGAAGATGGGGACCTCTTCGCGCCGCGCCGCGAAGTGGGCAGATCTTCTCGGCACGATGCGCGCGTCAGATGATGTCGCCTGGCCGCTTACGGCGCGGGCGGATTCGTCGTCGTTGACTATTCGAGTTAAGCCACTCATGACGACGACGTGGAGCCAGTGGCAGCCTTACAACGACTATGCACCGATCAGTCAGGCGGCGGCTGACGCGAGCACCTCGCCCTATCGACATCGCCATGCTTGCGGGTGCACCGCGACGGCCTATGCGCAGATTCTCAACTACTGGCAGTGGCCGACGCGATTTGACACCATCGTGCAGACGGATCATTCCAAGAGTGGCACGACGTCTCCGTTTACCGTTCGCTTCGATGGGCGCACGGCTTTCGACTGGAACGCGATGGCTGCGTCTTATCCGCAAGGCGCGGCCTCGGGCTATGACTTGCGCGGCACACTCGACGAGTCGGCGCGCTATCCTGTCGCGCGGCTGATCATGTGCTCGGCCGTCCTCGCGCGGATGGCCTATGCGGCGAGCGTGTCCAGGGCGACTATCGCGACGGCCGTCCAGAATAACCCATGGTACGAGAAGACGAACACCGTTTTTAGAGTGGATGTCAAGGACGACGCGACATTTTTTGACCTTATTCGGTCGGATCTTCAGCGGGGCGTTCCCGTCGCGGTGACCGTTCCCGGTCATCAGCTCGTCGCGCACGGTTGGGCTGAGGACGCGGACGGCACACAGTACGTCTGTCTCAATTACGGGTGGGGTGGCTCTGACGGCTATTTCAACATCACGGAAGAGACGCAGACTTTGGCGAGCGGTTATGTCACGTCTGCGGTTCTCGGGCATACGCCGATTAAGACGGTTCAAGTCGAGCCGCTCCCAGACATGAGTACATCGCCCGTCATGCTTCGCTGGCAGGTGCCGCCGCTCGTCAAGAACTCGTTCGAGGGCTATGATGTTCGCGTCCGAAAGGGTGGCGCAACACGTTCAACCTGGACGGAGGACTTTTCATCTCATGCGACGGCGACGGATTCTGAGACGGGCATTTTCGTGGGCGTCGTCTCGGGCATTGACAATGAGACAAATCTTCTGCGCGTGAAGTCTCGTCCATCGGGCGCGTTCAATCTGATGGATGAGAAGGTCTTGACAGCCTCTTCTGTTTTGACGTATCGCTATCGGTATTACTGGACTCTCGGCCTCGGAGTGCGCATTCAGGCGCGGTTTAATGGCGGCGCGTGGGAAGACATCGACACGCTTCCGCTCGGTGATGGACAAGCGGAGTCGAACTGGGAGACGCGCCAGATTGCCCTCGGCGACCACGCGGACGAGACGATCTCGCTTCGCATCTTTGCCGAGAATGGGGGAAAATCAAGTTCCGACAGCAACGCGAAAATCGGTGTGCAACTGGACGACTTCGCGCTGACCGATGTTCTGTCATTTGATGACGCGCACGTTTCATACGCCACATCGGCGCGGTCGGCGACGATTGACGACCTTGAGGAGGGCGCAATCTATGTCTTTACCGTGACGCCCAGATGTGACGGCGCGGTCGCGAGCGCGAGCGTCCAGACGCGCATCGCAGCGGTTGGCGAATCGTTCCCGGAGATCTCGGCCGTGACATCGTTCTCGGCGACAAGCGCGCCTGTCGTCGAGGGGTTCTTCCGCGAATGTGCGCGCGGAACGAACGTCTTTCTCGTCGCCTGCTCGAAGAACGTGACGAGACTTGAGGCGCGGCCGAGTCATCTGACGCTTGTCCCCGACGAGAAGGTCGAGGTCTTTTCGCTCGGTGACGGTCAGTTCGTTGTCACAGTTGACGGAAGCGGCATCGATGATAACAACGACCGTACGCGCCTAATTCTGACGCTCGCGGCCTCCTCGGCGGGCGGCGCGACCGCGTACAAGGATCTTTCTCTTCGCTTCTCCTCGGAGACAACGGCAGACAAGCCGTATCAAGACACGCCGAAGGAGACGACGACGAGTATTCCCGTTCCCTACACGTGGCTCATCGAGAAGGGACTTGCGGCGGCGGACGCAAGCGCAGAGGAGATGGATGCGGCGGCGGCGCGAGACACGGACTTGGACGGCTACGCGAACTTTGCCGAGTATCTCTGCGGCACCGATCCAAATGACGCAAACGACTCGTTCAAGGTCTTCATTTCGCGCGAGGGCGACGAGACGGTCATCTCGTGGTCGCCCACGAACGCGCTCGCTCGCTACACGGTCATCGGCGTCACGAATCTCGCCGACCACACGTGGGTCGAGACGAACGCCGCCAACCGCGCCGGCCTTCGCTTCTTCCGCGTTCGCGCCACGCGGAAATAGTTCCGGGATCCTCGCCAACAAACGACCCTGCGCTTACAGGGTCGGGCGGCTACCACAGGCGATGCCACGCCGACGGAGATCGTCGAGCGCGAGAGAGAGACTTTCATCGCGACGACGGCGCGTCTCGTCTTGCGAGGGGAAGAGGAGATCCTGCCCACCAT
>CAYNVE010000132.1:0-2884 GCA_964400635.1 uncultured Lentisphaeraceae bacterium | reverse complement strand
GCATCGCCGATCGTCAACGAGTTCCGAGACTGCGCGGGTGTTCACAATGCTTCGTCGATCTATAAGCCCCTGTCGCAGGCAAAAATCTCCCCCTTGACATACCTACCCGAAAGTATGTATAATATACGTTCATCATGCCAAGGAAGACGAAAGAAGATGCGAAGAAGACGCGTGCGAGGATTCTCGCGAGCGCCCTCTCGCTCTTCGCCGCGAAAGGTTACGAGCATACGACCTTCACGGACATCGCCGCGCGCCTCAAGATGACGAAGGGTGCCGTCTACTGGCATTTCGACTCGAAGGAGACGCTCCTCGTCGAACTCGTCCGCATCGCCCTCGAGAAGTTTGAGCGGCAGATTGCGGCTGTGCGGCCCGACGGCGAGCTCACGTTCCCCGCCGTCGCCGACATGATGGTCCAGAACGCAAAGCAGCTCGTCGCCGATCCCAAAAGCGCGGCGTTCTTCCGCCTCATGAAGTGCCAGGTCAAGTGGGGCGACGACTCGATGACGGCGGTGCGGCAGGGGCTCTTGACGAACGTCAAGTTCGGTCCGAAGCAGGCGTTCCACCGCGCGATCCTGAACGACATCGCGGCGGGGCGCGCGCGCGCGGACGTGGACGCGGAGGAGGTCTCGACCGTCGCGATCGCGCTCTGGGACGGCCTCGTTCAGGCGCAAATCGACCGTTTTCTCGAGTGCGACATGGCGACGACGCTCGCGCATGCGTATGACGCAATCTGGCAGGGCGTGCGGTGCGGCGAGAGGGCGGGCACAAAGAAGAATTTCTAAATTAAGGAAGTGTCAAAGTTAAAGGCAAGGAACAAGAAAAATGAAAGAGACAGCAACACCCAATACGAAAGCGGGCAACGTGATCGCTGCGGCGGTTCTCGCCCTCGTCTGCGTCGCAGGCGGATGGATCTCGTGCGGCATTTATTCGCGTGCCGCCGCGAAGTCGGAGCGCGAAAGCGAGTCGGCGCGCTTGGCGGCGATGGCCGGCCAGCAGCAGACGGTCGCGCTCGCCGAGGTCAAGGAGATGGAATACAACCTGCCCGAGCGTTTTATCGCGCACGCCGAGGCGATGGCCGAGGTCGACCTCCTGCCGCAGGTTGATGGCTACATCAAGGAGATCAAGTTCAAGGAAGGTGACATCGTCAAGGAGGGGCAGGTTCTCTATGTGATGGACGATGAGAAGTATCAGGCCGTTGTCGGTCAGGCCAAGGCCGACCTCAACGCGGCCGAGACTGAGGCGCGCCGCGCCCGCCGCTACGCCGATCGTATGCTGAAGGCTGACGCGCGCGGCATTACGCAGCTTGAGCGCGACAACGCCGAGGCCGCCGCCGACAAGGCAGACGCCTCCGTCATGCAGGCAAAGGCGAACCTCGTCGTCGCCGAGTACAACTGCAAGAAGGCGAAGATCATCGCCCCGATCTCCGGACAGATCGGCAAGACGTCCGCCCACGTCGGCGACTACGTCGCGCCGTCCAAGGGCGCGCTCGCGCACATCGTCCAGACCAACCCGATCCGCGTCAGCTTCCCGATGACCGACCGCACCTTCATCGCGTGGCGCAAGTCCGTCCGCGACGGCAAGCAGGCCGAGAACCGCCTGCGCCTGATGCTGCCGGACGGCACGGAATACGACCACCAGGGCGTCTGGGACTTCGACGACAACGAGATGTCGAAGACGACGGCCTCGATCACGATGCGCCTTAAGTTTGAGAACCCCGACAAGTTCCTCGTTCCCGGAACCTACTTAACACTCTTCGCGGATCTGAAGAACCCGCCGAAGTATCCGAGCGTGCCGCAGACGGCGATTGTTGACCTCGATGACGGCAAGGTCGGCGTCTTTGTCGCGCAGGATGACGGCACGGTCAAGCGCGTCGAGGTGACGACGCTCGCGATGCACGACGGCTTCGTGCCCGTGACGAAGGGGCTTAAGGCGGGGCAGAAGGTTGTCGCGTCGGGAACGCGCAAGCTTCAGGACGGCGCGAAGTATACGATTGTCGAGGCGACGCCGAATGAAGAAAATACGCCCGGTTGGAAGGGCAAGAGCCTGGACTAAGGCGGGGCGCGTCGAAACGTGTGACTTTGGAAAGGTGAAGAGAAGATGAAACTCGGAATCCGTGCGAGCATTGACAAGATCAAGACGTTCTCGCGCGTCTTCGTGGAGCGTCCGCGCTTCGCGATGGTGATCTCGCTCGTCCTCACGATGGCTGGCGTGATGGCGATCTACAAGCTGCCAATCTCGCAGTATCCGCAGCTGACGCCGCCGACAATCACGGTGACGTACACCTACCCGGGCGCGAACGCACGCGAGATTCTGAACACGATCGCAACGCCGCTCGAGGACGAAATCAACGGCGTTGATGACATGATCTACATGAACGCGGAGTGCTCGGACGACGGCCAGTACCAGCTGAACATTTCGTTCGAGGTCGAGTCGGACCGCGACATGGACCTCGTCAAGGTGCAGAACCGCGTCTCGCAGGCCGAGGCGAAATTGCCGACCGAGGCGCGCCAACTCGGTAGCCGCGTCCGCGCTCAGTCGACGGACTTCCTCGGCTTCTTCGTGTTGCGCTCGCCTTCGGGCAAGATGTCGCGCCTTGAGATTTCCGACTATGCCTACGCGAACATCCAGCCGGTGCTCTTGCGCGTGGCGGGTGTCGGCGAGGCGACGGTCTACGGTCCGAAGCTGGCGATGCGCGTATGGCTCAACGCCGAGCGTATGGCCGCGCAGGGCATGAACTCCGAGGAGGTCATTAACGCAATCTCGGCGCAGAACATTCAGGCGTCCATCGGTGTCGTCGGCTCGTCGCCGACGGGCGCGCACGGCGCGTATTCCTACACGCTCACGGCGAAGGGCCGTCTCATGACGCCGGAGGAGTTCGACAACA
>CAYNVE010000131.1:0-2938 GCA_964400635.1 uncultured Lentisphaeraceae bacterium | reverse complement strand
CGGCGCGGCGATTTGAGAACGACACGGTAGGCGGATGTCAGGCTGAGGCGCGCGCCTGCATGGCGACGAGGCGGCTGTAGACACCGCCCTGCGCGACGAGTTCCGCGTGCGTGCCACGCTCGACGATCTGGCCGTGTTCCATCACGAGGATGAGATCGGCGTCACGAATCGTTGAGAGGCGGTGGGCGATCGCGAAGACCGTGCGGTTCGACATGAGGCGATTGAGCGCGTCTTGCACAAGCCGTTCCGTCACCGTGTCGAGCGCGCTCGTCGCCTCGTCAAGAATGAGAATGGGCGGGTTGCGCAAAATCGCGCGCGCGATGGCGATGCGCTGGCGCTCGCCACCCGAGAGCGCGAAGCCCTTTTCGCCACAGAGCCGCGCATAGCCCTCGGGTTGCTCCATGATGAAGTCGTGTGCGTTCGCCATCTTTGCGGCCGCGACAACCTCCTCATGCGTCGCGTTCGGCGAGCCGTATTTGATGTTTTCCTCAATCGTATCGTTGAAGAGGATCGTCTCTTGCTGGACGGAGCCGACGAGCGTGCGCACATCGGAGATACGGAGATCGCGGAGATCCACGCCGTCCATCGTGACGCGCCCTGACTGCGGGTCGAAGAAGCGCGCAAGAAGCCCCGAGAGCGTCGACTTGCCCGAGCCCGTGCCGCCGACAACGGCAACCATCTTGCCTCGCGGGATCTCGAACGATGCGTGCGAGACCGCGTCGTGGTCGGCCGTGTCGTAGCGGAACGAGACATCGTCAAAGACAACGCGGTCGTCAAACGAGGCCTTCGGCGCGGCATCGGCCTTCTCGGGTAGGCGCATATCAACATCCATCAGCGACCAGATACGCTGAAGTGCGGCCTGCGCCGTCTCGATGGAAACTTGCAAACTCGCCATCTGCTTGATTGGCTTGTAGATGAGCAGGAGCGGCGCGAGCATCGGAATCACATTCGCGAGCGTGACATGCGCCGCAAAGCACCAAATCAAGAACGCGCAGATGAGAAGAATGCCAATCGTCTCAATCGTCGGGCTCACGAGAAGACCCCAGCGCACCGCGCGCATGTTCGTTCCGAAGAGCGAGCGGTTGACCTGGGCGTACTTGTCGTTCTCAAACGCCTCGGTGTTGTAAGCCTTCACGACCTTCACGCACGTCAGAATCTCGTGAATGCGCGAGCCGACGACGGACGACTTCTCAAGTGTCCGACGCGACCACTTGCGAATGATGCGACCGAGTCCGCAGACGGGAAGCATGAACGCGGGCATACCAATCGCAATGATCCCGAGCGTCGCCAGCATGTTGTTCACAATCGCGAAGTGGATGATGAAGATGACGGCAACGAGAATCTCGAACGGCGCGCGGCACAGTTCGGCGAGCATCGTCTGGATGAGATTCTGCATGATCTGCGGGTCGCTCGTCGCGCGCGACATGAGCTGGCCGACATCTATGCGCCCATGGAACTGCATGGACTGCTCTTGGATTTTCTTAAGAAGATCTTGCCGCAAGTCCATGACGACGTGCGAGGCCGACCACGTGAGGCAGTACTGGTTCAGGAAGATGAGACCTAAGCGCAAGCACGCGACGAGGGGAATGCCGATGACCGCCATCAGCACAAGGAAGCCGCCCATCGCGCCATCCTCCTGCTCGAGCGGAATGCCGACCTTGTCGGCGATGGCTTTCGCCTTACCATACCACGCGGGGTAATTCTGGGGCACCTCCGTCTTCTGTGCCAACGCGGTCGTCGCCTCCGCCCCCTCCTTCTGGTCTGAAATGCGA
The DNA here is from genome assembly GCA_964400635.1 of uncultured Lentisphaeraceae bacterium. Lineage (GTDB taxonomy): Bacteria > Verrucomicrobiota > Kiritimatiellia > RFP12 > UBA1067 > UBA1067. The sequence continues at coordinate 1,166 of CAYNVE010000131.1, read as the reverse complement.
TGCTCGGTGCGCGAGACCTTCTCAAGGGCGGGCTTGACGATGGTGAAGATCGGAACGAGCGTCCCCGCCGTCAGCATGCCGCAGAGGATGCCGACTGAGATGCGCAACTTGTAGCGGCGTGCATACTGCCACGCGCGCGAATACGCCTCGCGGAAGGTGTAGGTGCGGTCAAAAAACTCTTTTTTGTAGTTAACGCCCATAAGATGAAAGTCGCGGCGCGGCCGCCTCGACCTCGCGATTTGCGCGCGCGCGCGCGCGGTCGAAGAACCAACCCCACTTGTTAAAGTACCGAATCATGTTCGCAATATGGATGCGCGTCATGCGCCATGACTTATAGCTCGCCGCCTCGTGTGCGTGGACGACCGTCGCGCCCGGAAAATAAGTCGCACGCCAACGAGACGCATAGACGCGGCGCGAAATGTCGATGTCCTCAGGGTACATGAAGAAGCGCTCGTCGAAGAGCCCGACCTCCTTCAGACACGCGAGGCGAAAGACCATGAAGCACCCGCAAAGATAGGCACAGTCGAATGTCTTCTCGTGATCGACCGTGTGCATCTCGTAGCGCGCCGTGCGCCGCGCGATCCAGCCTCGCGGCATGAAGCGGCGCGCGAAGAGATCGAAAGGCGTGGGCAGGAGGCGGCAATTAAACTGCATTGAGCCGTCTGGGTTGACCGTCTTGGGCATGACGAGGCCGACATCTTCATGCGCCTTGAAAAACGCCTCGAGGGCCTCCAGCGTCCCCGCCTTAAAGTCAATGTCGGGGTTGACGATGGCGTGGAGCGCGCCGCCCGATGCCATCGCGCGGCGAATGGCCACATTGTGCGCCGCGCCAAAACCGGGATTCGCGAGCGCGACGTACTCGACCGAGGGAAATGAAGCCGCGAGTTCCTCTTTAAGGGGGCTCGGCCCAGAATTGTCCACGACGGTGAGCGTCTCAACGCATGTGCTCTTAAGAACCGCCTCCACAACGGGGCGAATCTGTGAGAGCGTATGGCGGTATGTGACGAGCGAGACAGTCATCGAGAGAGAAAACGTATTTCTAAACAGTATAGCACAACCGCGCCGTCCTTCGCAAATCACGAGTTCGCACGGCCGCCCTCCAGATAAGCGGCGAGACGCGCCCAGATGGGAAAGCGCGACGAAAGCCGAGGAGAAAGGAAGAGCGA
>CAYNVE010000130.1:0-2953 GCA_964400635.1 uncultured Lentisphaeraceae bacterium | reverse complement strand
ATCGCGGACTGAAGCCATTCGAAGGCGGAGTCCAGTTCGCGCATGCGCACGCCAGCGCCGACCGTGCGTGGCGAGAAGCACTTGTCATGGAGGCTCAGCTCACCCGGTATCGCGTTCCAGACGCGCGCGGTGCTCGACGCCGTTTTTTTTAACCATAAAGAACATAAAGACCATAAAGAACGTTACCTTTTGCGGCCGAGGGGCGCCGTCTTGACGAGAGTCACGTTTGCGGGACTGATGTGATTTCGGCTTCCCTCACGTGTGCCTTTGACGGGCAAGGCGGGAAATGGTAAAATATACCGTTTGAACATGGTATGCGAGGTCTAAGACTTTTGTTGGCGTGATGCGCGTGCATCGAGCGGCGTGAAGTCGCTTCTATCTTGCCAGCGTCGAGGGACCTCGTGGTGTACCGCTGAACAGAAGATGAAGAGAAAGAACATGATGTCGGGCGCGTGCACGGTCGCAGCCCTGATGGTCGTTTGGGGCGCGCTGAGCGCCACCGCCGCCGCGAACTTCCCCATCGGCACCCACCTCGTGAAGGGGTCGCTGAAGGACTGGCAGAATAAGGTGTTGACCTCGTCCTCGGCCGTCACGGTTCAGGCCGTGGCGACGAACGGCGTCGTCCTCGCCTCCACAAAGGTGACGAATCCGACGACGGACGGCTTCAACTTCCTTCTGCAGATTCCGCTCTCCACGATGGCGACCGCCTCGACCGCCGCCGTCGGCGATACGCTCAATGGCGTCATCCTTCAGGGCTCGGGGTCTTCTGTGACGACGAACCTAACGACCTCGGCGATCTCTGTCGGCGACGCGGATGCCGTCTCGACGGTGAGCCTTGCGTTCGTCAACATGAAGACTTATACGCAACAGACGGACGCGGGCGCGACTTCGGTGCGGGTTCCCTCGGAATATGTGGATACGATTAGCACCTATCTGAGCGACTACAAAATCTCGGGCAATTATGATCCGTTCGCCGACTACGACAACGACGGCGTATCAAACTACGATGAATATCTCGCGGGAACGAGCCCCTTCGATGCGTCGGACAAACTCGCGATCACCGATTACGTCGCGCCTGAGAATGCGCCCCATTCCATCCGTTTTGAGTATGTCGGCGGCCACGTCTACGGCGTTGCGACGACGCTCTCGCTCACGAACCCAAATTGGATGACCCAGGGCGTCAAGACGAGCGAGACGGCGGCCGAGAGCGACCAGGTGATGCCGTCCATGAATGAGGATGACGTGGGTGTGGCGACAATCTACGTTGTGCCGGCTGAAGGCGCGACGAGCCAGTTCTTCAAGATGGAGGCGAAGTAATGACGAAGAGATTTCTGGTGCTCGCGGCGGCCGTGGCCGTCAGTTTCGTGGCTTTTGCCGCGCACATCTCGGAGACGATGACACTCTCAAAGGGGTGGAACGCCATCTACCTCGAATCGACGCCGGCGGACTCGTCATGCGCAAACTTCTTCTCGCGCTCACCCGTCGTGCGCGTCGGGTCGTATCATTCGGACGCCTACTCGACGACGCGCCAGCTCGCGGACGACGGCACGGAGGTGGTCCAAAAGCCGATCTCCTACACCGTCTGGCTCGCGGACGACTCGGATGCCTCGACGATGGATGCCTTGATCGGCGGTCGCACCTATCTCATCTATGCGACGAACGACTGGACGAAGACGTTTCTCGGCGTCCCCGCTGCGCCAGATCAGACCTGGCGCGCGACGTCGGATGCTTCGGCCATCATGAATATCGCGGGCGTCTCCGTCGCGCCAGACGCGACCGTCTCCGCGAAGGCGTATTTCGGCGAGGGTCCGTTCGGCACCGCGTCGTCGGCAACCGCCTACAAAATCGGCGGGACCGAGACATCCGCGCCGACGTTCCAGTCGATGAAAATTTTCAATTCGAAGCTTCAGGGTGGCAAGGCCTACGCCCTCACGGCGACCGAGGACGAAGACTGGCCGGGCGTGATTGGGTTTTCTGGTGACGCGGCGCTCGCGTTTGGCAACGGCGACTTCGCGAACATCACGATCAAGAACTTTGGCACCACGAATCATACCTTTCGCGTGACGATCGTCGCCTCGGCGGACACGAAGGAGCAGATGCCGACATTGAAGCGCAAGGTGCGCGACGCCCAGGGCCACGACTCGTGGTCGAACGTGACGGCAGGTGTTTCGTGGGAGATTTCGCTCGCGGCAGGCGCGACTTCGACGCAGAAGTTCTCCGTCGATCGCACGAAGATGGCGGACGGCGCGACCTACGCCGCCGTGATGCAGGTCGAGGACCTGGGCGGGACGCAGATGCGCGTGCGCATTCCGCTGACGGTCGAGGCGGAGGCGGCGGACGCCACGGCGTTCCCGACCGGACTCTGGGCGGGCTACGTCCAGATGGAGGCCGTCTCGTCGCTCACGAACGCGACGCCGACTGCCGCCGCTGGCACGCTCAAGATGAATATCCTCGTCCATGTCGACGCGAACGGCAAGGCGCGCCTCTTCCAGCGCATCGTGGCGGGCGTCGACACGAACGGCGCGATGCGGCTTTTCAAGGAACTGAAGAGCGCGAAGGCGGCGTGCGAGAGCCCGCGTCGTCTTTCGACGGTGCTGATGAGCGTTGATGAGCCGATCGTCGCGGCGACGGCCTACACGACGTTCGGCGACCAGCTGCAGTTCGCGTGGACGGTCGGCGCGACGGCGCGTGACAATCCGTTCCGCCACGCTTGGCATCCCGACCACGACGGCAAGACGGCGGACTATTCGGGTGAGGTGGTCTCGGGCGATGATCTCGCCAATTACGTGAACCCGGTGAAGCCTGAGCTCTGGAGCGTGACGAACACGCTTTATCTTTCGTGGCACAAACTGAACAACCCGACGGCGGCCGTCGACTTCGAACACAACCCGGACGAGGCGACGGCGGGCTACGCGACCTGGTCGGTCGGCGGGCTCATCTCCAATGGGCCGAT
>CAYNVE010000129.1:0-3006 GCA_964400635.1 uncultured Lentisphaeraceae bacterium | reverse complement strand
CGTGTAGACGGCGCGCGGCAAATGTGATAAGATAGTCACTGTCGCGCGTGCGCGTGGTGCGTGCGCCTTAAAGACGCTCGGTCGAAAAAATAACGAAAGGCAACATATGAAGATTCGGAAACTCGAAGGTCTCATCGCGGCGGCGCATACGCCGTTCAACGCCGACGGCTCTGTCAACCTCGCGGTCATCGAGAAGCAGGCGGCGATGCTCATTCGGCAGAAGGTGACGGGCGTCTACATCTCGGGGACAACGGGCGAGGGCATCTGCTGCTCGATCGCCGAGCGCAAGGCCGTCATGGACGCCTGGGTGAAGGCCGCGAAGGGCAAACTCTTTCTGATCGTCCACATCGGCGCGCTCGCGCTCCCCGATGTGCAAGAACTCGGTGCCTATGCGGTGAAGGCCGGGCTAGACGCGACTTCGATTGTGCCACCGAACTTCTTCAAGCCCGGCTCCGTCGAGGCCCTCATCGCCTACCTGAAGGAAGCTCTTAAGACATCGACGACGTTGCCGTTCTACTACTACCACACGGGTATGTCGGGCGTCAACTTCGACATGCAGACATTCCTTGAGAAGGCCGACGGCGTCATCAAGAACCTCGCGGGCATCAAATTCAACTACGCCGACCTCTACATGTACCAGCGCTGCCTGCGCGCGTGCGGAGGTAAGTATGACATCACCTGGGGCATCGACGAGTGGTTTGCGGGCGCGGTTGCGCTCGGCGCGAAGTCGGCGATCGGCTCGACCTACAACTATGCCGCGGGCATCTACTACAAGGTCTGGAAGGCTGTCGAGAAGGGCGACCTGAAGACCGTCGAGAAAGAGATGAAGCGCGTGTGCGACATCGTCGACATCCTCGTCCAGTACGGCGGTGTGGCGGGCGGCAAGGTTATGTGCCAGATGTGGGGTGTCGACCTCGGAGACGTGCGCCTTCCGAACATGTCGATCTCGCCGAAGGGCAAGGCCGACATCATGAAACGCATCAAGAAGATCGGCGTCAAGTGAAGATCCCCCTTGACGGATGCCTAAATAAATGTTATATTTATTTGCATCTAACCACTAACAAGAAAGGATCATCATCATGACGAAATGGGTTTGCCCCGTGTGCGGGTATGTTCACGAAGGCGCAACGCCGCCCGAGAAGTGCCCACAGTGTGGCGTGCCAGGGGCGAAGTTCCTCAAGTCCGAGGGGACCGCGCTCTCCTTCGTGACCGAGCACCACGTGGGTGACGGCGTCGTTGAAGACGCCGAGGTCACGCAGGGCCTTAAGGATCACTTCTACGGCGAATGCTCGGAAGTGGGCATGTATCTCGCGATGTCGCGTCAGGCTGATCGCGAGGGCTACCCCGAGGTTGCCGAGGCCTACAAGCGCATCGCCTTTGAAGAGGCGGAGCATGCGGCGAAGTTCGCGGAGTTGCTCGGCAAGACGCTCGACGTCGTCACCGACTCGACGAAGGAGAACCTGAAGCGGCGCATGGAAGCCGAAAGTGGCGCGACGGCGGGCAAGCTCGCAATCGCGACGCGCGCGAAGGAGCTCGGCTACGACGCGATCCACGACACCGTCCACGAGATGGCGAAGGATGAGGCGCGTCACGGCAAGGCTTTCCAGGGCCTCTACAACCGCTACTTCACGTGAAGAGCGAGACGCGCGCGCCGTCTCTCGGCGAGATGGTTCCTGACGCGTTCCCGGCGTTTTGCCGGGAACGCGCGCTCAAGTGCACGGCGCAGCGGCTCGCGGTCTTCGCCGCCGTCCGCGCCGCGCACGGCCATCCGTCCGTCGACGAGGTCTGGCAGGCGGTTCGCGCGAGCCTTCCGACCGTCACGCGCGAGTCGGTCTACCGCATTTTGAACGAGTTCGCGTCCTGGGGGCTCGTCGGGCGACTGGATGCGCTCGCGTCGGCGCGGTATGATCGGTCGAGCGCGCCGCATACGCACTTCATCTGCGAGGAATGCGGGCAGATTTTCGACTATCCGATGCCGGAGGGGTGGAGACTCCCCGCCAAGATAGCGGGCGAGGCGCGGCATGTTGAACTGCGCGTCACGGGCGTGTGCCGGGCGTGCCAGAAGAAGGGGATGGCATGAGTGCGCTTCTTTCAGTTCTTTTCGCCGCGACGGTCGTCTGCACGTGGAACGGAAATTGGTTTCCGTCGGGCGATTCGGAGCATCGCAAGCACCCCGATGTTGAGGCCGCGACGATTCGTGCGTCTGCCGCGATGCTTGCGCGCGGCCTCGCTGAGGTGGACCCCGCGGGAACGAACGATGTCATTTTCTGTTTCAATGAATTTCGCCGTGACGCGGTGACGAACCTCGTTCGCGCGATTGGGCGCACGAACCTCGTTGTTGCGTCCGTTTCGGGCTATCGCCGCCGCGACCGCTTCGACTACCAACAGGACGTCATCGCGACAACACTGCCCGTTGTCGAGGCGGGCTGGTCGAAGTTCTCAAACGCGAAAAAGGAGACGCCGCCGCGTGGCTATGCGTACGCCGCGCTCGTCTTCTCGCCCACGACGACGGGGCTCGTTTATGTGACGCATTTAAAGTCAAACTACCGCGCGAAGGATGCGGAGGCCGCGCGACTGAATCGCGCCAAGCGGACGCGTGCGATGACCGAGATTCTCGCACGCGAGGAAGAAACGGCGAAGGGTGTGCGCCGCCCCGTCATCATCGCGGGCGACATGAACGCCGACTGCTGGGCCGATGAGTTTAAGGACGAGGAGATCTTCCGTCTCCTCGATGAGAAGGGGTACTTCAACGCGCTTTCGCTTCTTCCACCCGATGTGCGCTGGACGTATCCGTCGCGGTCGGCGAAGTATCGCAATAGTGCCCTTGACTATGTCTTCTCGCGCGCGCTGAAGCCGATGGGTCTTCCGCGTGTCATGGCGAACGACAACCTTTCAGATCACGACGCCCTCTTCGTCGTCCTCGATTTTTCCGCCGTGCCGTGAGATTTTTCCCTTCTGAAAGGCGAGAAATCGGTTTGGAAGCGCCGTTTTCGGGCGTTGGGCGGT
>CAYNVE010000128.1:0-3058 GCA_964400635.1 uncultured Lentisphaeraceae bacterium | reverse complement strand
GCGACGAGTCCGCTCGGGCCCGCGCCGACGATCGCGACGTCGATCGCGAGGTTCTTCTCGAGCTTCTCGAAATACCGACGCACGATGGCGCCGGAGATGACTTCTTCCATGACGGCAGTGTCTGCCATTTTTCCGTTTCCTTTCTTTCCTACGCGGGCATTACCCCGTTCAGGTTGACCGGTCTTTTCTCAGCTGGCACGCACCGCGCGCGCCGAGCACCCGGATGAACGAAAGACTATTATACCACAAAGCGCTTCTCTGCGGTCTCAATTGACAAGCGTTAGGTCGCCCACCCGCAACGCCATCAGTTGACGATGATGAGCGTACCGTATTTCTTCGTGAGATAAAGCCCGTCACCGCGCTTCTGGGCGCGCCAACGTGCCGCAAGCGTCGAGCCGACGCCATACGTGCCTTCCGTCGGCTTCGTTGACCACGGGAGGACCTTCTGGAAGAGACCGTTCTCGACCTTCCCGCCGATGCTCGTCCAGTAGTCGTCCGATATCACGATCTTGCCAGACTTATTGATGATTTCAATCTCATTCGTGATCGGCGCGCAGATGAAGATGTTCTGATTGTCCGTCGTCGTGTTATCCACATAGCCCGTGCGCCCGCGTCCCACGAAGATCGACGACGTCTGCCCTTGATTCGTAATCTTGAACGCGCCCGTGAACGCGCTCACGTCGGGGAAGAAGTGGCGGCGCGTCGAGCTGCCGTTCACCTGCCACGCGCCCGTGCCGATGACCTTGCGGAACTCGATGATATCGGTCGACGAGCCGTTGTTGCAGTTAAAGCCATACTGGTTCGTGTCGTCGTCGATAAGCTCGATCGTCGGCAGAATGGTCGTACCTGATGTTGCCGACTTGAGATACCCCGCGCACCCTTGCAGGCGGATGATGGAGTTCGTGTTCCCGAAAAGATTGAGATCAAGCGATGCAATACTCGTATTACCCCGCACGAAGAAGGTCGTCTTCCAGCGGTCGGGATTTTTCATAAGATTCTGGACAGCCGTAGATCCCGGGAAGGCCGTGTGCGAGATTGCGCCCTCGCCGACGAACGTTCCCGTGAACCCACCGTCCGTCAGAAGGTAAGACGGCCATTGAATCGGCGAAAGGACAGTCCCCTTCGCGAGATTGAGCGTGCCCGATCCCTTGAGGTACTCGGCCGTGCCCGTCCCCTCGTATGTGAGCGTCATGCCCGCATCAATTTGGATGGTCTTGAAATTGGTGAGCGCGCCCTTAAGCGTCGCGTTCGACGAAATTTGGACGGTCGCGGGCGCGACATCCGTTGACTTGACGACGACGACCGCGCCCTCCTGATCAATCAGCACGCCGCTCGTGGCCGTCGGCACGGTGCCGCTCGACCAGTTTGACGCCACCGACCATTCCGCGCCTTGCGCGCCGATCCAGCGAATGCTCTGCGCTTTCAAGACGCGCCCCTCGCCCGTCACCTCGCTCCCGCCATAGACAAAAACGACATTCGTGTGACCCTCTTTCAAGGTGAAGTTATCAGGAAGCGTGAAGCCGTCAACCGTCCACTGCGTCGCCGTCACGCCAACCTTCATCGTTGCGTTCGTGCCTTCCGTCACTTTTCCCGTCGCCGACGAAGGAACAATGACGGTGCCGCCCTGAATGTCGAGCGTGCCCTGAATCGTGTATGCGGAAAGATCGTATGTTCCTGAAAGAACGCGCAATGTCGAGACGCTCGTGATCGTTGCCGCGTTCGCCGTCGTGATGGCCGAAGCGCACGCAAGCTCCAGCGCGCCCGAACTGATGCTCAGTAAGGCCGCCTTCGACTGCACGGCCTCGATGCGCAGCGTGCCCGCGCCCTGCTTCGCAAATGTCTTGACACCGTAGTCCCCCGCGCCGACGCCCTTAAGCGTAAGCGTGACATTCACCTTAACAAAAACGATGGCATTGTTGTCCGACCACGCGATAGGCGCGTTGATCGTCGGCGCGGCCGTTGATTCGCCTGGCGCGACATCCGCGACGATCTTATTCCAGAGATCAATCGCACCCCTGCCGTCACCCGTACCATTGACCGTTGCGCTTCCGAAAAGATCAAGTTCGCAGTTCTTAAATGTCCAACGATAAGTCGCAAGATCAAGCGTGCCGTAGACCTTGACGCACGCCTTACTGCCCGAGCCGTAGTTGGGCGCATCGCTGGACTTAGCCGTCAGCGTTGCGCCCTTCTCGATGACGAGCGTTCCTTTAAGCCCTTGATCCGTAAAGCCAACTGTCGCCGTCGCGTTCGTGGGAAGAACAAACGTCATACCGACGGGGCATGAAAGGTTCGTATCTTCGCATCCGCTTGGAATCTCGCGCGTCACGCCCGACGAGCCACTAATCGTCGTAATCGTGCTCATCGTCGTTCCCGACTCCTTGAGCGTGACGGCGTAGTTGCCCGTAAATTTAATCGCGCTCGCCTGAAAGTTCTCGGGAAGTGTGATCGTCGCCGCGCCCGAGAGCGTAATGTTGGCAACGGCATTCGAAGCCGAAGCCCATGTCACGCCCTCGCCAAAGGAAATCTCAGACCAATTGACCGAGCCATTCACATCTGTCGCGGTATACTCTTGCGCGAATGCACCGAGAGAAACGAGAAGCGCTGCCAAAAGGGTCGTCAGTCGTGTCGTCATAAGGGGACTCCTTGTGAGATGGTTTTCTTACCATCTATTCTACTAAAGCCCCCCCCCCCCGTCAAGGGAATAAAGGGAATAAAGGCGGTTGTCGTGAAATGGGTTTCCGTCTCGTCAATCGTCGACAAGCGGGAGACGCCGCTCGCGACAATCAGCACGCTAGCCACGGATTTCACGGATTCGCGGATTGAGACGTTGGCACGGTTACGCCTCACGAGACTCGGACATAACGCTGGTTGCGAGAGGTCGGCTTGTCAGGCTGCGTGAGCGAGACAAGCCGCTCGCGAATCGCCGGTTCAAGATAGTGGCGGCGCAGCGTCTCCTTCGACTTGAGCCCGAGCCGCTTGAGCAACGCCGTCGCCGTATACGGCACGTCGTAGTCCATCACGCCCAGAAGCCGCTTCACCTGTTCCGAGAACTCCGCGT
>CAYNVE010000127.1:0-3063 GCA_964400635.1 uncultured Lentisphaeraceae bacterium | reverse complement strand
CAATGTCGTTGCCCTCGGCGTCGCGCTTGAAGTCGAACATCTCGCCAATCAGGTAGCCGGCCGGCACGCCGCCACCGCCACCGCCCGTGCCATCGCCGATGATCGAGCCGAACGAGCTACCCTCGCCGAGCGCGCGCGTCTTCGCGCCCGTCACCATGTGGACGGGCGAATTGATCGCCTGGACAAGACCCTTTGTCGGCGCCGTGGACGGCGCGGCCGACGGCGTCATGGAAGACATCGAGGGAATGGGCGTATCAATGCTCACATCCACAATCGGCGCGTCGGGGTCAACCGCCACAATCTCAGGCGTATCTTCAGGCTGCGGCTCCTCCTCGAGCTCGACCTCGGCCTGCTCGGGCTCGCTCGCGATGTCAAGTTGGAAAACTTGCTTGCTCGTATGAACCGTCGCCGTGACGACGATGAGGACGATGACGATGACGATCGGGATAATCGTCGCCAGAAGCGGTGCCTGAAGACGCTCAATCGCGAGACGCGCGCGGCGATACTCGCCCGATGTGCGTGGCGCACGAAGGCCTTCAATGATCTCGCGAATCGACGGCATGTCAGACCACGACATCTGCTCTTCAGAGGTGAGCTCCATCTTTCCGTTTTCCGTATTTTCCGCCATACGTATCTCCTTGTTGTTCTCCTAAATGATATTAATGCACGCGCATATTAAAAAGGTTCATGTCATTCGTACCGGAGGCAGTCGATCGGGTTCAACTTCGAGGCGCGGTACGCGGGGTAGAAGCCGAAGAACATGCCAACGAACGCCGAGAAGAGGAAGGCAACGACCGCCGATGATGCCTCGATGACAATCGGCCAGTTGTTGATCTCGCCGATCGCCTTCGCCGCGCCGACGCCCACGATGACGCCAATTGCGCCGCCGACCGTTGAGAGAACAACCGCCTCAAGGATAAACTGGAAGAGGACGCAAGCGGGTGTCGCGCCGATGGCCATGCGAAGGCCGATTTCCTTGATGCGCTCGGTGACCGAGACGAGCATAATGTTCATGATGCCGATGCCGCCCACGAGAAGCGAAATCGCCGCGACCGCCGTGAGAAGCACCGTCATGAGCCCCGTCACCGATCCGATCGTGTTCATAATTTCCGTCGTGTCGCGCGTCTCGAAGTCGTTGTCTTCGTAGTCGGCGAGCTTGTGGCGCTGGCGGAGGAGCGCGGTAATCTCGCGCTTCGCCTCATCGACATCGTCCATAGAGCGAAGCGAGACATTCATCATGTTGATGGAGCGGAACTGCGAGCGTTGAAGGACGCGGCCGACCGTCGTATAGGGTGCCATCACCGTGTCGTCCTGATCCTGACCGAAGCCGTTCGCGCCCTTCGACGCGAGGACGCCGATCACCTTGAACGGCATCGAGCCGATGCGAATCGTCTTGCCGAGCGCGTCATCGCCCTCATCAAAGAGGTTCGATTTGACGGTCGTGCCGATGACGCACACGCGCGCGTAATCATTCACCTCGTCGTCACCGAAGAAGCGACCCTCGCCAATATCCCAGTTCCGGATCTCAGGCATAGAGGCTGAAACGCCCGAGACGCGGCAGTTCCAGTTGTGGTTCTCGTAAATGAGCTGGCTCGTCACATTCACCGTCGGCGAGACGGCGGCGACAAGGTGCGAGAGCTCGCGGCGGCACGCCTCGGCATCCTCAGCCGTCATCGTCTGACCAGAGCCCATGCTCGAGCGCACCGCGCCCTTGCGGTTGCGGTCTGGGAAGACCATGACGAGGTTGTTGCCCATCGACGAGATTTCTTTGACCATCATCGTCGAAGCACCCTTGCCAATCGCGAGAACGGCGATCACGGCGGCGATGCCGACGATGATACCGATGCACGTCAAGAGGCTACGCGTCTTATTGCGCAGGATGGCGAGAATCGCCACTTTAAAAATCATCGCGAGGTTCATGTCTTTAGTACCCGCAATTCATGATCGCCTTCTCGTAGCCGAACGTCGCGGCGATGAGCGCGGCGCGAATCCACATGCCGTTTCGCATTTGCCGCCAGTACATCGCGCGCGGATCGTGGTCGCAGCACGTTGCAATCTCGTCGCGGCGCGGCAACGGGTGCAAAATCGCGCCCGTCGGCTTCAAGAGCTTCAATTCCTCCGCGCCGAACTTGAAGCGCGAGGTATCGATCTTCGCCGAGGCACCCTTCGCCGAGTCCCACTCGTCCTGAATGCGCGTCATGTAGACGGCATCCGACACCTTCACGGCGTCGCGCAAATTATCGCAGACCTCAAAGTCGATACCCTTCTTCGCGAGAATCATCACGACATCGGCGGGAACCTGTAACTCCTGCGGCGCGACGAAAATCTGCTTCACGTTTTTGAAGTTCGTGAGGAGATACGAGAGCGAGCGCACAGTGCGCCCACGCATGAGGTCGCCGCAGAACGTCACGGTTTTGCCGTCGATGCCGCCCAGATTCTCAAACGAACGCGCAAGCGTGTAGATGTCGAGAAGAGCCTGCGTCGGATGTTGGTCCTTGCCCGAGCCCGCGTTCAAGATTGGAATTGGGCGCGAAGAATTTGAAAGTTCCCACGCCATCTTCTCGGCGAGACCCTGTTCGGGGCTTCGCATGATGATCATGTCGAAGTAGGACGAGAACGTCCGAATCGAGTCTTCCTTCGACTCGCCCTTAAATTCGGACGAGGTCGCCGCGTCGCGGACGCTACCCGTCGTAAGGCCGAGAATCTGGCACGCGGCGAGGTGCGAGAGGAACGTGCGCGAGGACGGCTGCGAGAAGTAGAGCATCGCGCGCTTGTGCGCGAGGATGCTTTTCAGAAAGAGCGCGCCCTCCTTCGTCTTGTTGATAAATCGGATGCGATTCGCAAGCGCGCAAAGCCGCTCGAGCGTGTCGCGGTCAAACTGTTGCGCGAAGAGCGTGTGGTAGGGAAGGCCGTCGCCTTCGAAGCGTTCAAGATACGGCCGCTTCGCCTCAAGCGAGAGGGCCGAGAAGTCATCCCAAGAAATGTCTGTTAGTCTTGACATAATTCCAAATCTCTTGACTTATCATTATACCACAAAAAGCAGCCATGTTGTGTATAACGAAA
>CAYNVE010000126.1:0-3142 GCA_964400635.1 uncultured Lentisphaeraceae bacterium | reverse complement strand
CGACCGTCGGCTGGTGCAGGTCGTAGTAGTCGTGGTTCGCCTTCTCGATGAGGCGGCGAAGCTCATCGATGCGGTGCTGAATCTCCTCGCGTGTCACGTCCAGCCTCCTATCGGTCAAGGCGCAGACGAAGCGAGCCGATCGCGGCCGCCGTATTGACAAGCGACGGGTCTTGGAAAGCAGCGACAACCTCGTCAGAGGCCGCGCCGTGCAGATAGACGGACGAGGCGGCGGCGAGGAACGGGTCGCCCTTCAGATACGCCCAGCGCGCGCCGATAACGCCCGAGAGGAGATCGCCCATGCCGCCGAGCGCCATAAAGGGATTGCCCGTCTTATTGCGGTAGAGCCGCGATCCATCGGCCGAGAGAACGAGCGTCTCGACGCCCTTCAGAACAACCGTCGCGCCATAGCGCTCGACGATCTCGCGCGCCGCGGCGAGGCGATCCGAGGCGACCTTCTCGCGCGTCACGCCCAAAAGCCGCGCCGCCTCGCCCTCGTGCGGCGTGAGGACGATCTCCTGCCCCTTCGCGGGGTCGTAGCCGTCCGTGCGACCGTACCAGTTCGCGAGAATCGAAAGAGCATCGGCGTCAAGAACAAATCGCCCGCCCGCATCAGAAAGAAGGCGCGAGACGATGACCTCGGCGTTTGTCGAGACCCCGAGTCCCATGCCGACAACCGTCACGTCGGCTTTGGGAGGCACGCATGTGGCCGTCAGTTTCGTGAACGTTGCCTCGGGGACAAGAAAGCCTGCCGAAAGACGCGAGGCATCGGGGACAACGAGTTGAACGAGACCCGCGCCCGCCGCGCGCGCGCCGAGCGCCGCAATGACGGGGGCGTGGAGGTAGTGGCCTGAGCCGCCAACGACGCTCACGATTCCGACGGACCGCTTGTTTGCGTCAAGCGGTCGCGCGCGGAAGGCCGACTGAAGTTCTGAAGGAACGTTCATAATCACTTCACCGAGCGGACGCGCTTCGAAACGATCTTGCCATCCTTCCAGACGAGGTCGACAACCTTATTGCCACGCACGCGGATGCCCGTTGCCGAACCCTCCTTCCACGTCGGCGGCAGAGCGGGGAGGAAGCGAAGGAGCGGTTGACCTTTCTCGTCCGTCTCGTGACTCTGCACGAGCATCTCAAGCATCGCGCCGACGATGCCGAGGTTGCCGTCGATCTGGAACGGCGGGTGCGTCGTAAAGAGGTTGTCGAGCGTATTGTAACGCAGGAGCGACTCGGCCATCTCGCCCGCCTTCTCGCCGTTGCCGAAGCGCGCCCAAAGCGCGGTGCGCCACGGCCACGTCCAACTGCGGCGCGAGTCGCCCGTCGTTGCGCGACCCGCGAGCGCGATCTCGGCCGCCTTCGCGAGTTCTGGCGTCGCGGCGCGCGAGATCGTCGTGCCCGGATAGACGGCGAAGAGGTGCGAGGTGTGACGGTGGGTGTCGCCCTTCTGGTCGCGATCCGTCTCCCATTCCTGAAGTTGACCCCACGAGCCGATCTTGTCTTTGAGAAGTTTCGACTCGAGGCGCGCGACCTCGCGCACGAATGCATCGTCAATTTTCAGCGTCTTCGCGGCCGCAAGGATATCGCGGAAGAGCTCGCGCACAATTTGCTGGTCGTGGGCAACGCCGTCCTCGCGCGGACCATGCTCAGGGCTCCAGCCGTTCGCGACAACGACCGTCCCGTCGGCGCGCTCCTTAAGTTGCGTGGACATCATGAACTCGGCCGCGCCCTTCATGAGCGGCCAGACGACCTCGCGCAGATACTTCTTGTCGCGCGTGAAGGTCCAGTGGTCGTAGCACTGCGCGGCCATCCAGGGCGCACCTGCGAAGTTCCAACGCCAACCACCGCCGCCCACGGCGTTCGCGCTCGTCTGGTAGGCGTAGCCCTTCGCATTCGGGAAGGTCGCGCGCGTCACCTCAACGACCGTCGGCATGGCCGCGACCATCCAGTCGGAGTAGGGCGTGAAGCAGTCGGACAAGTTCGAGGTATCGGCCCCCCAGTAGTTCATCTGGATATTGATGTTCGTGTGGTAGTCGGAGTGCCACGCGGGGTTGTTGCTGTTATTCCAAATGCCTTGCAGGTTCGCAGGGAGCGTCCCCGGACGCGAAGAAGAAATGAGTAGGTAGCGACCAAACTTAAAGAGCAAAGCCTGTAAAGCGGGATCGCTCGCGCCCTCCCGCACGCGTTTTAAGCGCTCACGCGTCGGAACCGTCTGGTCGCCCTCACCGAGGTCAAGCGTGCAACGGTCGAAGTAACTGCGGTAGTCGGCCTCGTGGTGTTTCTGCGCGGCCTTCACCTTCGGCGCGGCCATGCTTGGAATCGATGTCGAACCCGTCACGGCGCGCAGAACGACAATCGCGCTCGTCGCGTCCTTTTGGAAGACGTCGGCGCGCGCGGCGTATTTAAGCCCATTCGGAAGCGTCCCCGAGAAGGACGCGCCGTTCGCATCGGAGGAGGCTCGCTCGCCGTGGTCGCCGCGCAGGGTGACGCTGACGGCGGCCGAGGGCTTATCGGTCTTGATAACGATCAAGATAAAGTCGTCGGGGGCTGAGGCGAAGATGCGGCGGCGGACGGATGTCGCGCCGATCTTGAACTGGTCGTTGTAGACGGCCTTTGAGACATCGAGCGCGCGCCGATAATCGCTCACCGCGCCGTCGAGACTCTTGAAGGAGATCTCCAGTGTGCCGAAGTTTTGATACGCGCCCATCGAGGCGTAGTTGGAGTCGGCGTTGCCGTCGTTCACGGGACCTGTGATATTCTTCGCGCCCGTCCAGAACGTGTCGACATTAAACTGCAGCTTCAGGTTCTTCGCGCCGCCGTCGACCATGCAACCAAGCCGGCCGTTGCCGAGGGGATACCACGAGTTCTCCCAGCCCTGGCCAGGCTGATTGTCCCAGATGACATCGTCATGCGCAAACGCGACGGAACCGATGGAGAGGGCAAAAGAAACGACAAGAGAGGCAAATACGATGTTTTTCATAACTCTACTAGTATATCAAAATCAGCCGCCCCATTTCCAAGGCAAAAATTCTCCAAGCCGATTTGGAGGTTCCCCATTTTCCATTCGTTAATGGCGAGGGTGCCGAGGTTGCGGACGAGGCCGTTCTTGAAGACGCGGTGGCGGAGAAGCGTGAAGGCGCGGACGGGA
>CAYNVE010000125.1:0-3226 GCA_964400635.1 uncultured Lentisphaeraceae bacterium | reverse complement strand
CGGACAGGAAGATGAAGCCGATGCGGCTTGCCAGTTTCTCTCGATTTTCGTTCATGTTTTCCGTTTCGCAGGATGTGCGATTTTTTTGCGTCAGGTGAAATTATACCATAAATCTCAAAGGGCGAGATGTGTCTGTTGTTTTCAAATGGGTGCGTCTTCACACGGATGAAATGGTATAATACTCGATATGGAAAGTAGCCCATTCTTCTCCATCATCGTTCCGTGCTACAACGTCGGCAAGTATGTTGAAGGCACGATCCAGTCCGTCCGCGAGCAGTCGTTCGCGGACTGGGAGTGCCTCCTTTCCGTCGAGGCATCGACGGACGACACGCTCGCGATCTGCGAGGCGGCCGCAGTTAAAGACCCGCGATTTCGCGTCCTTTCGGGCGCCCACACCGGCTCCGCCTCAACGCCACGCAACCGCGCGATCGCCGCGGCGAAGGGCGTCTACGCCGTCTGGCTCGACGGTGACGACCTGCTGACCGAAGGCGCGCTTGCGCGGCTTGCCGAGCTCGCGCGCGCTTGCGACTTGCCCGACCTCATTGAGAGCGAGATGGTTGAGAACATTGAAGACGCCTCCGGCGCGGTCGTGCGCACGCGGCGCAACCGCAACTTCGACGCAACGCTGAACGGACGCGTCCTCTCGGGCGAGGAGGCGATGATCGCGTCCGCGCAGTTCACCGCCGACCTCTGGCCGTCGCCCGGCATGGCGACGATGCGCCTCGACTTCGTGCGCGCGAACGGACTCACCTTCGTCGACGGCTGGCGTTTCGAGGACACGGAGTGGTTTCCGCGCGTCCTCTACGCCGCGCGGCGCGTCCTGGTCACCGACTTCTGCGCGCAGGTCTACCGGCATCGTCCGCACTCGGAGACGACGGTCGCCTTCACGGCGTCCGCGCTCGCCCATATGGCGCGCGTCTTCGGCTCACTTTTCCGCTTCTACGCGACGCACGAGTTCTCGTCCGCGCTTTCGTGCGCCTGGGCGCGTTCGCAGGTCTCGCCCCTCCTGGGGCGGTTCTTCCTGACCGCGCCGCGCGCGGGGATTCGCGGACGCGACTGGACGGAGCCGATGGGCGCTCTCTGGCGCGAGGCGGGCGGACGCCGCGCGTTCCTGCGGCTCATGAGCTTCGCGGGGCTTCCGAAGCGCGTCGCCGCGCCGCTCGTCGCGCTCTGCGGAATCCATCCGCTCCTCGACTTGCCCGCGAAGCTCTATTTCAAGTTCCTCTACTATCCGCTCGTGATGCTCCAGGTGCGCCGGCGCGTGGCGGAAACGGGAAGGTGACTGCCGCCTCAGAATCATTTGAGAACGGCGCGAAATCTGAGAGAAGGGTGCGGCTCGTGCGCGCGCGCTCGAACGCCTCGGCCTTCGCGATCATGTCGACAAACAGGGTCTCTGTGGTGTGATTCCAGGCCTTCTCGGGGTTCGGGTCAAGAAGACTGCGCAAGTCGCAGAGCGTTTTTTTAAGTCCGCGCGTCATGAAGGCTTCGGCCATCTCTTGCGCGAGTCGCGCGCGCGCGGGTACACTCAACCCATATTTCGCGCGCGCGAGCGGCGTGAGCGAGAAGTGCCGGTAGGCGAGAGCGTCGCTCGGATGGTCGGCGAGTTCAACGAGGTCGAGAAAGGCCTGAAGAGCGATCTTGGCGGGGACCTCGTCGTGCGCGCCTCGTGCGCGGTCTGTGCCAACGATGTTGACCGCGTCCACGCGCGCCATCTGGTCTTTGATCCACGCACGGCTAAGCGTCTCATCAGGGTGTTCACCGATCCACTTCTCGAAGTCGAATCGCCAGCTTCGGGCGGCCGCGTTGAAGGGCCAGAAAATTCCGCGCTCGATGCGCTGGATGGTTTCTTTAATTTCCGCTTCCTTTGCGGGTAGCGCGTCGCCGCGAAAGAGTCCGTTCGCTCGCGCATCTAAAAAGAGAACCTCATCTCTCGTCGCGCCGATGACGCAGAATGTGGCGAGAATTTTTTCGCGTGTGGCCGCCTTGAAGGGCTCGTCTTCGCTGGCGTCGAGCATCGCGCAGTAGAGCGGCAACTGGAAGTCGTCCATCCGCTTTTCGTCCGCCTTATCCCACGTCTTGTAGTCGATGATGCACCACTGGTCTCGCGCCGCGTTGTAGTCAATGCGATCGCTCTTGCCTGCGATGAGGACGCGGTGCGTCGTGCCATCGGGTGCTTCGATTGGATAGGCGATTTCGAGTTTCGTCTCAACGGCGACGATGCGCCAGCCCTCGGTGTGGCGCGCGGCCTGTCGTTCGGCGAAGTCGGCGAGGCGACGCTTCAAGTCTTCGCCCTGCGCGCGGATGCGCTCGGGCACGTGCGCGCCGAAACGCGCGAGGAGCGACGCATCGACGCGGCGGGCGAGGAAGTCGCCGAGCTCGCGCGCGTCCTCCGATTCGCGTAGGGCGAGGTCGCAACCGAATGCCTCGAGGGCTTCGTGCGCGAGATTTCCGTATTCGAAGGGCTCAAGCGCCGTGAGACTCTTAAATGCGCGTCCCGGTAGGGCCTTCTTAAGGTAGAAGGTAAAAGGGCACGTGCGGTAGGCATTGAGAGCAGAAGGAGATGTTTTTTTTAGTTCCTCGTAGGCGGGCGGGATGGGAAGGGCGAGATGCCAGTCATTTGTGATGGTGTGGTCGGGCGTAGACGAAACGGGTGTCACCGTCGCGCCCGTTGCCGCCAACGCGCCGTCTTTCTGTGTGGTCGCCTCGTATGATTTCATGATTGACGTGGCCAAAGCGCGCGCGCTTTTCTTCTCGAGCCGTGCGCGGAGGAAGTCGATGATAAGTGTGAGCTTTCCGTTTGTCTTGCCGAGAAGGTCATCGAGGCGTTCGGGGAGGAGATCCATCTGGCGGCGGTCGAGTTCTTCTCGTGCGCGCGTGAAATCTTCCTGGACGAGGGGAAGGAATGCGCGGAGATAGGCCTGCGTCTCGCGCCTTCGAATGAAGGACGAAAAGGCGGCGAAGTCGTGCGTCGCTTGGATGTCGGCGATCTGCGCGGCAAGATGGTCGATGAATGGCATAGCGTCGGTGTTCGGCATAGAGATGTCATCCATTATACCAAAATGCCGCTCTTTTCCCCTATTGCCCTTATTGAGGAATTCGTGGGTTGCGCCTTGATTTGACCTCTTAAAAAGGGTATAATCAAAGAATTGATTTCGGTCAAACTGTAACCACAAAAAAGGAAAAACGGTACATGGCAAAGAAGATCATGGTCGACGGCAACACCGCC
>CAYNVE010000124.1:0-3240 GCA_964400635.1 uncultured Lentisphaeraceae bacterium | reverse complement strand
CTGCAGGTTCAGCGCATCGGCGCGATCAAGAACACGGCCGGGCAGGTCGTCGGCAACCGCACGCGCGTCAAGGTCGTGAAGAACAAGGTCGCGCCGCCGTTCACCGAGGCCGAGTTCGACATCCTCTACACGTGCGGCATTTCCTACGAGGGCTCGGTCCTTGACGCGGCGCTTGCGCGCGGCATCGTCGAGAAGCGTGGCAGCTGGCTTTCGTTCGGCGACACGCAACTTGCGCAGGGCGCGCTTGCGACGACGGAATACTTGAAGGCGAATCCCGACGTCACGGCGAAGATCGTTGAGCTCGTCAAGGCGACGCCCGTCAACCCCGCGCTCGCGAAGAAGAAGTGAAGGCTGTCGTCGTCCTCTCGGGTGGGCAAGACTCCGCCACGTGCCTTGCGCTCGCCGTGAAAAAGTTCGGCGCGCGCGAGGTTGCGGCGATCACATTTTCTTACGGCCAGCGGCACGCGATTGAGACACGATTCGCGCGCCGCCTCGCAAAGCGCTTCGGCATCGCGGCGCACAAGGTCGTGCGGCTCGGCTTTTACAAGGACATCACGACGAACGCGCTCCTCGACCCGACGATGAAGATCACGCGCAAGAAAGGTTCCGTGTGCCCGACGACGGTTGTTGAGGGGCGAAATGCTTTCTTCTTGCTGGCTGCCTCCGTTTGGGCGAAGACGCTCGGCGCGACGGATGTCTACACGGGCGTCTCCGAGGCCGACTTCTCGGGCTACCCCGACTGTCGCGCCGCGTTCATCCGCGCCCAAGAGAAGGCGATTCGCCTCGCGCTTGACTACCCCATCAAAATCGTCACGCCGTTTATTCGCATGACGAAAGCGAAGGAGTGGGCACTCGCGGCGAAGCTCGGCATTTTCGAGATTGTCAAGAACGAGACGGTGACGTGCTACAACGGCATTCCGGGCGCGGGCTGCGGAATGTGCCCCGCCTGCCGCCTGCGCGCGCGCGGCCTCGCCGAATATGAACGCTCGCTCTAGCACGGCGCGCACGATTGCGGCAATCCACCGCGCCCTCACGCGCGAATTCCGCGCCCATCCCTCGCCCATCATCGAGCTCATCGAGGCGCAGACGCACGATCCCTTTTGCGTGCTCGTCGGGACGATCCTCTCGGCGCGCACGAAGGACGCCTGCACGGCGGGTGCGGTGAAGCGGCTTTTTGGCGCGGCGCGTCGGAAGGGCGCGTTTTCGCCTGACGACTTGGAGCATCTCTCGGTCGAGGAAATTGAGAAGCGGATTTTTCCCGTCGGCTTCTACCACGCGAAGGCGCGGCATTTGAAGGCGTTGCCGCGCGTCCTCAAGGAGAGATTTGGCGGCGTCCTGCCGAAGACGGTCGAGGAACTCTGCGCGCTTCCGGGCGTCGGGCGTAAGACGGCGAACCTCACGGTTGCAGTCGGCTTCGACTTGCCCGCCATCTGCGTGGATGTCCACGTCCACCGCATCTCAAATCGCCTTGGTCTCGTGAAGACGAAGACGCCGCTTGAGACGGAGATGGCCCTTCGGAAGATTCTGCCGGTTCGATACTGGAAGACGTGGAACTCATGCCTCGTCTCGTTCGGTCAGACGCGGTGCGCGCCACGCAACCCGCGTTGCGCCGACTGCCCCATTCGACAATACTGTCCGAGCGCACGATGATACTTTTCGACACGCACTGCCATTTCGAGACGACCTCTCGCGAAGAGGTCGAATCGCAACTCGTCCGCGCGGCGGCATCGGGCGTCCGCGCCCTGACGGCCGTGGGCGGCGGCGACGCGCTCAACGCGGGCGCGGCCCTCGCCGCGTCGTGCGCCGAAGCTCTTCGCGCGAAGGGCATTGCCGTGCCGCGCGTTTTTGTCGCGACTGCGCCCGAGCTTAAGAAGGATGCCATCGCGCTGGGCGAGGTCGGACTCGACTACCACTACGCGCCCGAGACGCGGCGCGAGCAGGTCGCGCGTCTCGCCGAATCGCTCGAGACGGCGCGTGCCGCCGACCGCCCCGTCATTATTCACACGCGCGAGGCGGCCGATGACACGAAGGGGCTTCTCTCGGAGATTCCCTCACGCGGCATTATTCACTGCTTCACGGGGACGTGCGCGGAGGCGCGAGATTATCTTGATCTCGGCTTCTTCATTTCGATTTCGGGAATCGTCACATTCAAGTCGGCCGAGAATGTGCGTGAGGCCGCCCGCTACGTGCCAGACGACCGCCTCTTGATTGAGACGGACGCGCCCTATCTCGCGCCCGTGCCGATGCGCGGCCAGACGAACGAGTCTGCATTCGTCCGCCATACATGCGCATTCCTCGCGACGTTGCGCGGAACGGATGAAGAGACACTTTCGGCCCTGACATTCGCGAACGCTCGGCGCGCGTTTTCCGTTGAGGGGCTGTGACGCAAAAAGGGAGGAAAGGGAAATGGCGAAAGACGAAATCCATCCATGCTGTCTCACGATTGCGGGCTCCGACTCGGGCGGGAACGCGGGCGTCCAGGCGGATCTCCGCGCCTTCCATGCCTACGGACTTCACGGGTGTACGGTCTTCGCCGCGTTGACAGCGCAGAATCCCTTCGGTGTCACGGCGATTCACGGCGTCCCAGCCGACTTCGTTGCCGCGCAACTCGACGCGGTTCTCGGCGTTTATTCGATTCGCGCGCTCAAGACGGGGATGCTCGCCGAGCCAGCCGTCATCGATGTTATCGCCGATCGTCTTGTCGCGCATCCCGAAATGGCGAAGGTGATCGATCCCGTCATGGTTGCGACGAGCGGGGCGAAACTTGTCTCGGACGAGGCGATGTGCGCTATCTCGAAGCGCCTTCTGCCGCTCGCGACGCTTCTCACGCCGAACTTGCCTGAGGCGGAGGTGCTCTGCGGAGGCGACGCACGCGAGGCCGCTCGCGCGAGCGACGTCGCCCATGCGGAAGCCCTCGCGCGCGCGATTTACGACCGATATGGCGCGGCCGTCCTCGTGAAGGGCGGCCACGGCGCGGGCGCGTCGGCGGTGGACGTCCTCTATGACGGGCATTCGGTCAAGACGTTTTCGCTACCGTGGGTCGCCTCTCCCGTTTCGACGCATGGGACGGGATGCTCGCTCGGCGCGGCACTCGCCGCCGAGCTCGCCTTGGGGCGCGATTTGAAGGCGGCCGTTGAAGGCGCGAAGGCGTATGTCCACGATGCCATCGCGGCATCCTATCTCGTCGGACCCAATGCGTGCGGCGTTCTCGGCTTCGCCCCACGCTGTTGACGACAAACT
>CAYNVE010000123.1:0-3248 GCA_964400635.1 uncultured Lentisphaeraceae bacterium | reverse complement strand
TAGTATATCAAAAACCCCCTCACTTGCGCAAGGGGGTTTTTTGATTTTTTTTTGCTAGCCGATTTCGTTACTGGGCGGGAGCCGTACCGTCATCGCCATAGCCCTTCGACTTCAGGTATTCAACAACCTTGCCGACGGTCGTGAGCTTCTCGGCTTCCTCTTCCGGGATCGCCGCGCCGAACTCCTCTTCGAACGCCATGATCAGCTCAACGTTGTCGAGCGAGTCCGCGCCGAGGTCATCAACGAACGAAGCCTCCGCCGTAACCTGCTCAGCATTGACGCCGAGTTGTTCGACGATAATGTCTTTCACGCGATCTTCAAGCTTTCCTGCCATAGTCTTTACAACTCCTTAGTTTGTGTTGATGTCTTTTATTATACTACATTCACGCGCGTTTGCGCAAGGGGGAATCTTTCATTGGAGCGGGCGATGGGAATCGAACCCACGTAAGAAGCTTGGGAAGCTCCTATTCTGCCATTGAATTACGCCCGCTTCTCGGTCTTGCCCCAACGTTGGCGGAGAGAGAGGGATTCGAACCCCCGATACCCTTGCGGGTATGCATGATTTCGAGTCATGTGCATTCAACCAGGCTCTGCCATCTCTCCTGCAGGGTGGCGAGAAAGGGAATCGAACCCTTGACCTTAGGCTTATGAGTCCTGCGCTCTACCAACTGAGCTATCTCGCCATTGCATTTGTGGGCAACAGAGAAAAAGTATATCAAATCTTTCTCTCTTCGTCAAGTGCGACAGCGAGCCGTCGGCGCCACTCAAAGTTCTCCGCGCGCGCGGCGCGGTCTGACGAATGGAGATTCGCGAGAATGACAACACCGCGCCCCGCCGATGGATCGACGGCGAGATACGTCCCCGTGTAGCCACTGTGGTTCACGCTCTGGCGGCTCCACCCCGCAGGATTCGTCCCGACAGCACGATCAAAGCCGAATGTGCGACAGACGCGCCCCTTCTCGTAGACCGTTTTGAAAAGCGTCTCGTAGCACGCCTTCGGAAAGGCACGCTGATGGACGAGGTCATCCACGTAAAGAAGCATCTCGTCGAGCGACGAGAAGACGCCCGCGTTCCCAACGGGGCGCGTCACCTGGCGGGCAATCTCATCGCCCTTCGTCCCAAGGGGCCGCCACCCCTTCGTCCAGATGCGGACGGCGCGCGGGTCGCCGGGAATGCTCCGCCACGTCGTTGTCTTCATGCCAAGAGGTCCCCAGACGAGACGGCGCGCAAGCGAATCAAGATCCGCCCCTGCGACGCGCTCAAGAATCGCGCCGAGCAAAAGGAAGTTTGTGCAGCTGTAGACGCACTGCGCGTTCGGCGAACAGACGGGGCGCATCGCAAAGAGCGCACGAAAGAACGCCGCGTCATCCGCGAAAGGCCACGTCTCAGACGAATAGACTTGAGCACGCGCAAGCCAGGCGTCCGTGAAGCCAGATGTATGCGAGGCGAGGTCGCGGATCGTGACGGAAGACCCCTCCTTCGCGAGAACATGCTCAGGGAGATAGCGGACAAAGGGCGCGTCAAGGTCAAGCGCACCCGCACACGCGAGAGACGCGGCAAGATGCGCCGTGAAGACCTTAGAGAGACTCGCAAGTTCGAAGAGCGATGTCGTCTGAACAGGGGCTGCCGCGCCGAGAAGAGCGCGCCTGTCGCCGAGCACATATCGCCGAGATGCACCGCACGCGCCGCAGGCCACGCACGAGACGCGCCCTGACGCAATCTCCGCGCGGATGAGGTCTTCAACGGAGGACACGTCTTTGCCGCGCAGAGCGAGGGGCGAAAGAATCGTCACGGCACCCGCGCCCAAGGCCGTTTCCAGAAACGTGCGCCGCGTCATCATGGCGCAGAGAGAATCTTGATCGCCTCGGCCGCGAGCGCCATGCCGAATGCGCATGTAACAGGCATAAGCGAACCCTTGACGCCGTCCGCGCCCTGTTCGCATGGGCACTCGTCGGAGGCCGCGCAGCGAAAGTCGGGACACGCGCCGAGACGCTTAAAATGCTGGCGCAACGCGCGCGCGAGGCCGTCGCCCGCGACCTTGTTAAAGCGCATCATGGCGACGCGCGTCGGATCAAGCCGCCGCGCCGCGCCCATGGACGAGAGAATCGGCACGCGAAGACGCATTGCCTCTAGGATGAGCGACGCCTTGCAGGGGACGGAGTCGATCGCATCGATGACGAGCGAGAAGTCGGCGAGTGGGTGCGGAAGCGAGGCGGCACTCTCATAGCGGCAGGGCCACGCCTCCACGTCGCATGCGGGGTCAATCTCGAGAAGCCGTGCACGCATCGCCTCGACCTTGGCGCGGCCGAGCGTCTGCGCCGTTGCGGGGCACTGGCGGTTCACATTCGAGGGCGCGACGATGTCGTCATCCATGAGCGCGAGGTGGCCGACGCCCGTGCGCACAAGGGCCTCGGCGCACCAACTCCCAACGCCGCCCACGCCGACGACAAGAACGCGCGCCCTTTCAAGGCGCGCCATTCCCGCGCTTCCGAGAAGCGCCTGCGATCGTGAGAGATCGGCCAACTACTTCGTGGAGATGCGGTCGTTGTACTCGCCCGTCTCCGTGTTGATGCGGATGACGTCGCCTTCGTTGATGAAGAGCGGAACGGCGCAGACATAGCCACCCTCGACCGTTGCCGGCTTCGTCACCTTGCCCGAAGCCGTGTTACCCTTGACACCCGGCTCGACCTTGATAACCTTGCGCTCGACGAGCTGCGGCAACTCGACGCCAATCACCTTGTCGTTGAAAAAGAGCGCCTTCACCTCCATCTCGTCCATCAGGAAGTACTTCTTGTCGCCCATGACATCGTAGGAGACGCGGATCTCCTCGAAGTTCTCGTCGGTGAAGACGAAAGCCGAGCCATCGTCGTACGAGTAGGTGACCGACATCTGAAGAAGCTCCGGCTTCTCGAACTTGTCACCCGAGCGGTAGCTCTTCGTCTGACCGCCGCCCGTCACCATGTTGCGCAGTTTGCAGTTGTAAATCGCCTGACCCTTGCCCGGCTTCGAGAACGAGAATTCCGTGATTTCCCACGGCTCCGAGTCAATGAGAAGCTTCACGCCCTTGTGCAGTTCGCCAGCACCAATCACTTCGCCCATGTCTAACCCCTTTTCGATGATTCGTTATGTGTCTGTCAAAAGTATCAGTAGATTATACCAAATTCCCGCCTATAAATGCAAATGCGGAAAGTGTGCGGCTGTTGAGGGGTGGTCAAGGACCCGCGAGAGAGCCGTGTAGAACATAAAGA
>CAYNVE010000122.1:0-3370 GCA_964400635.1 uncultured Lentisphaeraceae bacterium | reverse complement strand
CCTCCTCGCTGTAGAGCGGGAGGGCGGCCGCGCAGTGGACGACGACGTCGCAGCCCTCCGTCACCTTCTCGACGGCCGCGACATCGCGCACGTCGCCCAAGGTGAACTTGAGCCAGGGCTCCTTCTTCTCGGGATAGTCAAAGTCGGCAATGTCAAGAACACGAACCTCCTCGACGCCCTTTTCATGAAGAAAACGAATGAGGTTGATACCCAAAAACCCCGAGCCGCCCGTAACAAGAACTTTCATAATGACTCCTATTATACCATGTCCTTACATCATGTCTAGCGAGGCGAAGTCCGAGAAGAATGTCGGATACGACTTCGCCGCGCACGCGACATCATCAATCTCAACGGGGGCATCCGCAACAGTCGCACCAACCGCGAGCGCCATCGCGATGCGGTGGTCGTGAAAAGACGTGAACGCGCCGCCCTGAAGCGGTGTCGTGCGCCCGTAGACCTCAAAGACATCGTCCGCCACCGAGACCGTGATACCGAAACCGTTGAGCGTCTCTGCCATCGCCGCGACGCGGTCAGACTCCTTAAGGCGCAGGCGGCGAATGCCGACAAAGCGCGTCGTCCACGCGCGATGCGCGGCGACGACGGCGAGGACGGGAAAGAGATCGGGGCATGCGTCCATGTCCATCGTGATGTCGAGAGCCTGCGCGAGTGCCGCGAGACGCGAAACGACGACGCGGTCGGGTTGGCGCGAGTCGTCCGAGAGGCGCGATAAGGAAGCGCGGTCAATCTCAACATCGCACCCGAACTCCTTCATCGCGAGCGGAAACGCCGCGCCCGACCAGTCGCACTCAAACGACGGCACGGCGCGCGCAGTCGAGAATACTTGGCGGCCTGGAACGCGAAAGCCCGTTGCCGTCTCTTCAATGCGCACGCCATAATCCCGAAGGACCTGAAGCGTCATTTCAACGTATCCGCGCGAGGCGAGCGGCGAGGAAAGACGAATCTCGGAGTCTCCGTCAAGAATCGGCAAGGCGAAGAGAAGACCGCTCACAAACTGCGACGAGATATCTCCCGCCAACGTCTGCACGCCCGGACGAAGCGTCTCGTAGTCAATCTGCGGGCGCGTGGCGAGACGCCCCTTCATGATCCAAGTTGTCTTCAGCCCAAGCGCGGCAACGACAGGGCCGAGCAAGCGGCGCGTCGTCCCCGACTCTCCGCAATCAAGCGCACAGAGGCCCGACGATGACTTTTCCGCTCTTTTGCTTTTCCACTTTTCGATCTCAGTGAGGCACCGCTTCGTCGCCGCGATGTCGTCGCAGTCATCCGCCGACGGCGCGAGAGAGGCCGTGCGCCCCGCGAGAAACTCGGCGATCAGGACGCGATGCGCATGCGACTTCGAGACAGGAACGCGCATCAAGCCCTTGCGAAGACCTGGGAAAAGCCTCATCAAAGCGCCTCCTTATCGAGGTCAATCGGAACGGCGCGGACATCGCCCCAGCCACAGGGAAGCGCGAACGTGACAACCGCGCCCGCGCGCTTCTTGTCGCCCTTCATGATTCCCGTCAGCGCCTCAAGCCCGTTCGGCTTCTCAATAAGCCCACACGTCGTCGGCAACCCCACCGCGTGGAACGCCTTCGCGAGTTCGTCGGGCCACGTCGCGGGCGCGAGGCCACGGCGAACGGCGATCTTCGCCTCCTCAACGCAGCCAATCGCGACGGCCTCGCCATGCGTGAGCGCGTAGTTCGTCGCCTTCTCAATCGCGTGGCCAACCGTGTGACCGCAGTTGAGGAGAAGTCGCCGACCCTTCGTCTCGAACGGGTCTTCGCGCACGATACCAACCTTGACGGCCAGATTGTCGTAAATCTCGCGAGCGGAAGGAATCGACGACACCGCCGCCCGCCGTGCATCAATGATCTCATGCTTGATCATCTCGGCGCGGCCGGCGCGCAAAATCTCTGGCGGTAGCGTCGCGAGAAAATCGATGTCGATGACGACGAGACGCGGCGAATGAAACGCGCCCGCGAGATTCTTCCCCTCGGGGAGGTCACACCCCGTCTTACCGCCCGTCGAGGCGTCCACCATTGAAAGAAGCGTCGTCGGCACATTGATCCAGTCAATGCCGCGCATCCACGTCGCGGCGGCAAATCCCATGAGATCGCCCGTCACGCCGCCGCCCAAGGCTGTCACAATGTCCGAGCGTCCGAGCCCCGATTTCGCAAACGCGCGCCAAAGCGAGGCGACGGTCGAGATTGTCTTGTACGACTCGCCCGAGGGAATCGTCGAGATCAAGTCGAGGTCAAGACGCGCGCGCCACAAGTCGGCGACCGTCTGGTCGGCGACGACGCGGCGAGACGCGAGGACGGATGGCGCAATCCCCTGGCCCACGATGACGAGCGAATCGCCAAGGTCGAACCAACCCGCGATGCGGTTTGGAAACGAGGCATAATGCGCGGCGCGCTCCTTCGCCTTGTCGCCGAGTGGGCGCGTCCCCTTCGCCGCGCCGAGCCGCCGCGCCAACTCCTCATCGGACGGCGTCTCAAGGCAAAAGACCGCGCCGTGCGATTCACAAAACGCGCGGTTCGCGTCCGAGAGAAGCGTGCCGCCACCGAGCGCGACAACACCCGCCTCCGCGCGGCGGAGCGCGTCCGACTCGATCGCGCGAAATGCCGTCTCGCCGTCTGTCGCGAAGATTTCGGGGATCGTGCGGCGCGTTTCGTTGACGATTGCCTCATCCAAATCGATGAACGGAACTTTAAGGGTCGCGGCGAGGCGGCGACCGAGCGTCGTCTTGCCCGAGGCGGGCGCACCCGTCAGATAGATCGTCTTCATCTACAGAATCTCCCGGAGGCGCAAGATGCGCTGGTTGGCGCTACCGCGAAACGAAAGCGAGATGTCCTTCAAGCCCTCGATGAACGGCCCGTCGACGAGCACATCCACGAGCGAGAGAAACTCGTCCGTCACCTCGGTGCGCCAGCGCGAGGACACGGGGGCGGGGTGGCTGAAGCACGCGGCGAGATCCTCCAAGACGCACCCTGTGTAGACCCAGATCGTCTTCGCCGCGCCGAAGCGCGCACGCACACGTCGGAGAAACGGGACGAGCGCGCGCTGATTGGAAGGCTCCATCGGTTCACCGCCGAGAACGCTCAACCCCGCGATGAACGAGGCCGAGAGCGCGTCCAGGAGCTGATCCTCGACCGCCGGCGTGAACGGCTCGCCGTAGGCGAAGTCCCACTGATCGGGGTTGAAGCAGCCCTTGCAATGATGTGTGCAACCCGAAACGAAGAGGGTGACTCGAACACCCTCTCCGTTCGCAATGTCACACGTGCGAATCGACGCGTAATTCACGACACGTGCAGGACGCGCTCCTTGATCTCCTGCGTGCGGCCCTGGTTCCAGAACTGCGAGCCGATGT
>CAYNVE010000121.1:0-3382 GCA_964400635.1 uncultured Lentisphaeraceae bacterium | reverse complement strand
TCGGTGCCGTCGTTCATCGTCGCGAAGTTCATCTTGCCCATGCGGCGGATCATCAAAAGGCGGCCGGCGATGCGGACTCTCTTGCCCTCGACAAACTCGGCGCGGACCAAAGCGAGGTCCTCGTGGTCGTATTTGCAGCCAAACGGTTCGTAGCCCATCTCCGCGAGCGTCTTCATTGACTGAAGACGCTGTTCGCGATATTCATTCGTTTCCTGTGCCATAATACTCTCTATTATATCAAATTTGCCGTCTGAGGCGCGCTGTCGTGACGGATGTAGGCGCGCGCCGAATCTGTCGCCTCGTCCGCCATCTCTGGTGTTGCCTGAACGCCCGCGAACTTCACGAGGTCAGCGTGCTCCAAGAAGCAGCGCAGATGCTCCGTCTGCTCAGCACTCTGATCCTTCAACGCCTTCAGTTCGGCGAAAAACTCCTCCGTCGTCAGATGCGGCGCGCGGATGCCGTACTTGCGTTGGACGTAGCGTCGAACGACCATCGTCAACTCCACATAGAAGTCCTTATAACGCCCGCGCCCGGGAAGGCCCTTCTTGAGAAGGCGCTCAAGTTCGACCCACGCACGCTCAACGGGGCTCATGCGATGTTCCTTCACCTTCCGCGCCAAGAGACGCACGAGAAGGAAGACGGCGAAAACAAGAGCGAGAACCGCGAAGAGGGCGAGCGCGAGAAGCCCCGCGAGCGTCCACGAGAGCGGCGGCAAATCTTTCTTCGCCTCCGCCTCCATGCCCCCCGTCACGCTCTCGCGTGCGGGCGGATTCTCGAAGGAGACGGGCCCCGCCACAAACGAGGCGCGGCCGCCGTCCACCGAGACGGCGAACGGGCGAATCTTGTAGACATCGGCGCACGGCTCGGGGACAAGACGCCAGTTTGCGACGCGCGTCGTCGTGCCGTCTTTCGCAACAACAGGTTCCTCCTCAAAATCCTCGGCGAGCGAGAAGCCCTGCACACGGTCGCGCAAGTCAGGAAGCGCGGCCTCGTGCGCACGCGCCGCCTTCAGCTCAACGCGCAGAAAGAGGCTTTTTGCAGGGTCGATGACACGCGTCTCGGACGAGACGGTGAGCGTCGAGACGTCGTTTCCGGTCGTCAAGAGGACAGACGCGACGAGAAGAGAGAGGATCATCAGGCCTTCCTTTCAATGTCGGCACCGAGGCGCGCAAGGGATGTCTCAACATCCACATAGCCACGGTCGATGGACTCGGCATTCAGAATGCGCGTCTCGCCCTTCGCGACGAGCGCGGCGATGACGAGCGAGATGCCCGCGCGGATATCGTTTGAGCTGACGACGCCGCCAAAGAGTCGCGCGGGGCCCGTCACGACGACGCGGTGTGGGTCGCAGGGGACAATCTTCGCGCCCATCTGACGCAAGTGGTCGATGAAGTAGAGGCGCGACTCGAACATCTTCTCGAAGAAGAGGCACGTGCCGCGCGACTGGGTCGCGAGAACGATGAGGATTGAAAGGAGATCCGAGGGGAAGGCGGGCCAGGTGCCATCCGCGAGCGAGGGAATCGTGTCGCCGAGGTCATACTTCATTCGAAGGCACCGCTTCTTCGGCACGTAGCGAATCGACCGCGCCTTCTCATCGTGTGTCCATGTGACGCCAAAGCGCGCGTACGCTTTCTCGAGGACGACGAACGGCGCGCGCTCAACGTTCTCAAGCACGAGCTCACCACCCGTCACCGCCGCCGCCGCAAGATAGCTGCCCGCTTCAATGTAGTCGCAGCCGACACGCGCCGTACAGCCCTTCAGTGACGCGACCCCCTCCACGACGATGCGGTTCGTGCCCGCGCCCGAAATCTTCGCGCCCATCGCAACGAGCATATTCGCAAGATCAACGACGTGCGGCTCACACGCGGCGTTCATGATGATCGTCTCGCCCGCCGCGAGCGAAGCGGCCATGAGGAGATTCTCCGTCGCCGTCACCGAGGCTTCGTCGAGGAGGATGCGCGCGCCGCGAAGCTGGCCACGAAAAGAGAGCGCGCGCTTGCCCGACGAGGCCTTCGCACCGAGTGCGCGGAAGCCGTCAAAATGCGTGTCGAGCCGACGATGGCCAATCGCGTCACCCCCAGGCGGCGGCAGCGAGGCGCGACCGAGGCGCGCCAAGAGCGGGCCGACAAAGAGGAAGGATGTGCGGATGCGCGCGGCGAGAGACGGGTCGATGCGCGCCGTCTTCAGCCGAGCGGCCGTGAGCGTGACCGTCTCGGCGGCGAAGTTGCGCGAAACCTTCACACCGAACGAACGCGCCGCCTCCAGCATCGTCGCAACATCGTCAATCGCGGGGACGTTCTCAAGCGTGACGGGCTCGGACGTGAGGAGCGAGGCGGCCATCATCGGCAGGACGGCGTTCTTGTTGCCCGAGACGCGGTGCGTCCCCGAAATCGGCCTTCCGCCGCGAATGATGAGTTGCGCCATCTCGTCCTCCTACCGCTTGCGCGCACGCCGCTTGAAAAGCGCACGCACGTCGTTGATGTAGGCCTTCGCCGTGTCGAGGGAGAGGACGTCAAGCCCCTCCTTCTTGAAGAAGCGAAGCCAAGACTCGCGCTCCGCACGCGCATTCGCGGCGAACGCCTCGCGGACGCGACGCGACGAGGTGTCGACGAGGACGAGATCGCCCGTCTCGGCATCCTCCATCTCAACGAGGCCGACATCGGGCAGATCCGACTCGGCGGGGTCGCTCACGTGTACGCAGACGAGGTCGTGATGGCGCGCCGTCGCGCGGATGAGGTTCTCGCATCGCGACGTGCCAATAAAGTCGCTCACGAGGAAGACCACGGCGCGCCGCTTTTGAACGCCGTTCAGGAACTTCAAGGCACCCTCGAGATCCGTGCCGCCTTGCGCGTCGTCCTCCGCCGCCAGCACCTCGCGAACGAGGCGCATGACGCTATCGCGCCCCTTGCGCGGCGGAATGTACTTGACGATGCGGTCGGAGAAGAGAATGAGGCCAATCTTGTCCTGATTGCGAATCGCCGTGAGCGCGAGAAGCGCGGTCACCTCGGCGGCAAGTTCCATCTTCGAGCGGCGGACGCTGCCGTAGCCTTGCGAGCCAGAAACATCCACAAGGAAGAGAATCGTGAGCTCGCGCTCTTCAGCGAATCGCTTGATGTAAGGAACGCCCGTCTTCGCCGTCACATTCCAGTCAATCGTGCGCACGTCGTCACCGACCTGATAGGGGCGCACCTCGTCGAACTCGACACCTTGGCCCTTGAACGTGGAGTGATAGTCGCCCGAGAGCTGGTCATCAATCAGCTTCGTGGTGAGGATCCGAATCTTCCCCACCTTCGCCATCAGCTCTTTGACGTCGGTCACGGCACAGGCACTTCGGAGAGGATCTTGTCGATGATCTTGTCGCTCGTCACGCCTTCGGCCTCGG
>CAYNVE010000120.1:0-3453 GCA_964400635.1 uncultured Lentisphaeraceae bacterium | reverse complement strand
ACAAGATGCCCGAGCAGACGGCGAAGTGCATCGACAAGAACGGCTGGCTCCACTCGGGCGACATCGGCAAGATGGACGCGGACGGCTACTACTACATCACGGGGCGGCTTAAAGACCTCATCATCCGTGGCGGCGAGAACATCTCGCCGAAGGAGGTTGAAGACTTCCTCGGCACGATGCCGGGCGTCAAGGATGTCGCGGTCGTCGGTTGCCCCTCGAAGAAGTATGGCGAACAGCCCGCCGCGTTCATCATCCGCGCCGACGGCTCCGAGATCTCGGAGCATGATGTCGCGGTGTTCTGCAAAGACAAGATTAGCTGGTTCAAAATTCCGAAGTACGTCCACTTCTTGGACGTCTTCCCCATGACCGCGAGCCAGAAGATTCAGAAGTACAAACTGCGCGAGTTGGCGCACGAACTTTGGCCTGAAGCGTAAACGAAGAAGCGAAAGAAAGGAAAAGAAGATGAAGGAGAATAACAAAGTCGGCGAGCGCATCCGGACCTACCGCGAGAAGCTCGACATGAGCGTCTACGACCTCGCCCAGCGCAGTGGCGTGGACGAGAAGCTCGTCAATGCAATTGAGAAGGGCGAGGTGCTGCCAGCTCTCGGCGTTCTCACGAAGCTCTCGCGTGCCCTCGGTCAGCGCCTTGGCACGTTCATGGACGACCAGTTCAAGCCTGACCCCATCATCACGCGCGCGTCCGACATCGCGACGGCGAACGCGAAGGCGGAAGAGTTCAACACCCTCGGCTACGCCTCGCACTCGCTCGCGCTCGGCAAGCCTGACCGCCATATGGATCCGTTCCGCATTGAGTTTGCCGCGAACGGCGTGGACGCAGTTTCGTCCCACGAGGGCGAAGAGCTCATTATCTGCGTGAGCGGCGAGGTCGAACTCACCTACGGGAGCGAGAAGTCGGTCTTAAAGCCCGGCGACACGGCCTACTACAACGCGGTCGTGAAGCACGGGCTTCGTGCGCTCAACGGCGAGCCGGCGTCGATTTACGGCGTCGTCTTCATGCCGTTCTGATTGCCGGCGACTGCGTATTTGCGGTCGTAGAGGAGCGCGCCGTTCAGAATCACGAGCACCGAGCCGAGGTTGTGAACGAGCGCGCCCGTGACGGGCGTCAGGATTCCGAGCATCGAGCAGACGATCGCGCATGCGTTGATTGTCATGGAGATGGCGATATTCGTCTTGATGAGCCGCACGCATGCGAGCGAGAGCCGCTTCAAGTAGGCGATCTTCGTGATGTCGTCGGTGATGAGCGAGACATCGGCGGCCTCTTGCGCGATGTCCGTGCCCATGCCGCCGCCCATCGCGATGCCGACATCGGCGATTTTAAGCGCAATTGAGTCGTTGATGCCGTCACCCACCATGACGACTTTCTCGCCCTTCGCTTGAAGGGCTTCGATTGCCTTTGACTTGTCTTCGGGGCGGCACTCAAAGCGCACATCGTCGATGCCCGCTTCCGCCGCGAACTTCAGCGCAATCTCCTCGTGGTCGCCCGAGAGCATGAGCGACGTGACGCCGAGGCTCTTGAGTTCGGCGACCGTCTCGCGCGCGCCAGACCGCAGGCGGTCACCCAGTTGCAGGGTCCCTGTTTTGTCAAAGCACGCGAATGTGACAGAGCCCATCTTCTCAAGGGCTTCGCCCGACTTGATGATGACGCCGAACTTTGTCGCCTGGCCGATCGCTGCCATGACGGAGGTCGGTGTCGCGAG
Organism: uncultured Lentisphaeraceae bacterium; assembly: GCA_964400635.1. GTDB lineage: Bacteria > Verrucomicrobiota > Kiritimatiellia > RFP12 > UBA1067 > UBA1067. The sequence continues at coordinate 1,735 of CAYNVE010000120.1, read as the reverse complement.
CGCGAGTGCGCATGGGCAGAAGACGACGAGAATCGTGACGCCACGGACGAGCGCGACATGGGCATCGCCCAAGATCGCCCACGCGCCGAAGAATGTCAGAATGGCGATGAGAAGTGAGCAGGGGACGAGAATCGCCGCCCATGTGTCCGCGACGCGCTGCATGGGGGCCTTCTTGGTTTCCGCTTCTTTGACGAGGCGCACGAGTTTTTGGACGGACGAGTCGTCCGCCTTCTTCGTGACGCGAAAGCGAATCGTGCCGCGCTGGTTGATGGTTCCCGAGTAGACCTCGTCGCCCGCCTTCTTGGGGACAGGGATCGACTCGCCTGTGAGAGATGCCTGGTCAACCGTCGTCTCGCCGTCGTAGACCGTGCCGTCAGCGGGAATCGCCATTCCTGGCAGAACTTCGACGGGGTCGCCGAGAACGAGCGACTCGACGGCAACATCCTTAAAGAAGATTCCCTTCGCGTTGCACTTCGGGCAGGTGATCACCTTGCGCGCCGTCTGGGGGACGAGGGAGGCGAGTTTATGAAGCCCCCGCTTTGCGCGGTTCACGGTCCAGTTCTCGAGTTTCTCGCCGAGTGCCATGATGAACGCGACCTCGCCCGCCGCGAAGAGCTGGCCGATGGCGACGCACGCGATCATCGCGGACGTGATGAGGAGCGAGGCGCGGATGCGCCGTTCGAGGACGAGCGCCTCAACCGCCTCTTTGAGGACGGGCAGCCCGCAAAGGACGAGCGGAATCCACGCGGGGTTGAACATTTCCGCCCAATGTTCGTGTGGCGGCAGGCCCGCCGTCGTTTCTGACGCGACGTCGCAGCCGTGACCGACCAAAATGAAACTTGCGACAAGCCCTGCCGCGCTCAAAACGAGGAACGGCCAGCCTTCAAGTCGCTCGCAGAATGAATCAACGTCTCTCCAGAAACCGCCCGATGCTTGGGCCTCGGCCTTGGCTTCTTGACTCGCGCCGCAACAACTTCCCATGATGTTTCCCTCTTTATTTTACTTTTCGCGTTTCCGCTATGTCTACGCTTTGGCTTCTCGCTTCCTTAAGATTTACGCGAGCTTGCTAAAGTTCTCAAGCGCCTCGGCGAAGTTCTCGATCGTTTCGTCGGCGTTTCCGCTCTCGATGCCTTCACGCACGCAGTGGCGGAAGTGGCCTTCGAGGATCATGAACGAGATCTTGTGGACGGCTCCGTTGATGGCGTTGAGCTGGACGAGGATGTCTTCGCAGGGAACATCCTCGCCAATCATCTTGATGACGCCGTTCACCTGCCCCGCGATCTTCTTGAGCCGCATCTGGAGTGAGGTGACATCTTCCATACATTTCTTCATGGTTCGATTCCTTTTCGTCTTGAACGAGAATGTGCCTAGTATACCATACCCCCGTAGGGTATGTCAAGGGAGCTTCGCATCGGATTGCTTGTGAGAATGACGGAATTTGACGACCGCACATTTCATCAAGGAAATTTGATATAATATATGGCTATTCAAGGAGAAGAAAGAATGGCTAAACTGACATTCAAGGAAGATCTCTGTAAGGGATGCGGCCTGTGCGTGACGGCGTGCCCGAAGAAGATCTTGTCGTTGTCGAAAACAAAGCTCAACCATAAGGGTCACAGCCCCGTTGAGTGCACGGACATGTCAAAGTGCGTCGGCTGCGCGAGCTGCGCGATCATGTGTCCCGACTGCGTCATCACCGTCGAAAGGTAATTTCAAGATGAGCGAAAAGGTTCTG
>CAYNVE010000119.1:0-3469 GCA_964400635.1 uncultured Lentisphaeraceae bacterium | reverse complement strand
CGACCTGTTGGACGGTGTAGACGTTCTTCGCGATGACCTCGCGCGCCTTCGCGGCAATCTCCTCGCGCCGCCCCTCGTTCTGCGTGACGTCCTGCACAACCGCGCCCGCGAACTCGCCCTTCGCAATCGGGAAGACACTCACATTGACGAGGCGATCCTTCCACGGCTGGCGGTATTTGACAATCTCGCTGCCGTGCTCGAGCGCGCCCGTGAAGAGGTCGGCGAACTCGCCCATGAGCGAATTGACATCAATGCCCTCCAGATTGCCGAGCGCATCGAAGACGGCCGTCTCGCCCGCCATCTCGGCGAAGACGCGATTGCACTCCGAGACGAGAAGTTGGCCATCAACGATGACGACGCCCGCCGGGATGTATTTGATGAGCGCATTCGAGGTGCGCTCGAAGTTGCGCTTTAAGAACGTGTGGCATTGCGCCTCCTCGGCCTTGCCCTCTAAAAGCGCGCGCGCGAACGCACGGCACGTCTCGTAGCCGCACGCGCCGCAGTTGAGTTCGTCAGCCTTCGTCGTCTTGCCAACACGCGCGAGCGCGGCCGCAAGCGCCGTCTCGTCGATCGCGCGCTCCTCCTGCGGCTCGGCGGGATACGCGGCGACACCGCAGTGCGCCACGCACCGCCCCGCGCTCGTCTGCAGGGGCGAGATCGCGTCCGTCGCAAAAAGCGTCTTGAGCGAGGCTTCCGCGCGCGGCATCGCGGGGCCATTCACGCACCCGCCGGGACAGGCGAGCGCTTCAACAAAGATCTTTCGCGTGGGTGACGCGGGCAGAGCGGCCTCGCCTTCGCCAAGCAGACGGCGGAGGGCATCAAGCCCCGAGACCGAGATGTAGCGGACATTCGCCTTGCCGTCGCGGAGCGTGTCGTTCATGCCGCCCTCAACGGAATAGAAGCGACCCTCCTCGGCGGGACCGAGAGCGAGCGGCGACTCCTCGTCAAAGGTGATACCCTTCTCCTCAAGGAGCTTCTCAAGCGCGGGGAAGACGCACGCGAGCGCAAGCTCGTCGGCGTGCGCGTCCGCCTCATTCTTCTTCGCGGCGCACGGCCCGAAGAAGACAACCTTCACGTCCGCGCCGAACGCCTCTTTCAGAAGCCGCGTGTGGGCACGCACGGGCGAGGGGAGCGGCGAGATAAAGGGCGCGTAGGCGGGCAGATACTTGCGAATCATGTCCACGGCGGCAGGGCACGCGCTCGAGATGACGAGCGGCGCGGAAGTCGTCTCAAGAAGGCGCGAAACATGCGCGCTCACTGCCTCCGCGCCGTGCGCCGTCTCGCTGACGCCCGTGAAGCCGAGGCGTTCAAGGGCGCGGGCCAGTTGGCCGATCGTGACGCCCTTAAAGTAACCCGCGAAACTCGGCGCGACCGAGGCGTAGACCTTCTCGCCCGAAGCGAGAAGCTCCTTCAAGCGGGCGAGGTCGCTACGGATCTTCTTCGCGTGCGCGGGGCAGACGCGGACGCACGAGCCGCACGCGACGCACGATTCCGCGATGACCGACGCCTTGCCGTTGACGATGCGAATCGCCTTGACGGGGCAGTGGCGGACGCACTTGTAGCAGTCCTGGCACTCGTTCTCAATCGTGTAGACAGGCGAGTTCACTTGAATGTCCTTTCGAGAAGATCCTTCATAACGAGCGGATCGACGCCCGTATGAACCTTGCCGTTGATGATAACGATGGGGCCTTGCGCACAGTTGCCCGTGCAAAGCGCCGCGCCCAGTTCCACGTCAACGTCGTCGCGGAGGCCACGCGCGGCGAGGAACTTCTCGCAGAGCGCGACATTCTTCTCGTTGCCGCGCGCGAAACAACTGCTACCCATGCAGATGGTGATCGTCGGTCGCTGAAACTCGCCCATCGTCCTCCCCCTTGTCGTGACTTAAAAGGTATCTTTCAATTATACCACACGCCGAGCGCATGCGACAATGACCGCAGACCGAGCAGATTTTATCAGTTGGACGAGAGAAGGCGGACGGCGGCGGCGGTGACGTTCGTTCCCCTGAAGAACCACTCGCCGTCACGCTGGCGCGAGACGAGGTCAATGGCGCGCGCCGTTCGGTCCATGCCATTCGTCGCGTAGATGTGGGCGAAGGCGCGGTGAACGGCGAGAACAGCCTCGTTCGTCTCGGCGGGGCGCGGCGGCACGAGGGCGAGCGCATGGTCAACCTCGTTCTGGACGCTCGGCTCAAGGACATCGTGCGCGGGAAGCGGACGGCCGGCGAGAAGCGCGAGAAGGAAAAGGCCCGCCATCATACGATGAGCATGCAGTCGCCGTAGGAGAAAAACATGTAGTTCGCCCGCACGGCGAGGGCATAGGCGCAAAGAACACGCTCGCGCCCCGCCAAGGCCGAAATCATCATGAGCAAAGTCGACTGCGGCAAGTGAAAGTTTGTGAGCATACAGTCGCAAACTTTGAACGTATAGGGAGGATAGATAAAGATGTTCGACGCCCCCGACCCCGCGACGACCTTTCCGTCCGGCGTCGCCGCCGCGACAGTCTCGAGCGTTCGCACGGTTGTCGAGCCAACACAGAAGACGCGCCCACCGCGCGCCTTGCACGCATTGATTGCCTCCGCCGTCTCGAGCGGCACCGTGAACGCCTCGAAGTCCATCTGGTGGTCTTCAATGTTGTCCGCCTTGACGGGGCGGAATGTGCCAGGACCAACGTGGAGCGTGACGGCGACGCGCTTTACGCCCTTCGCCTCAAGCGCGGCAAAGATCTCTGGCGTGAAGTGAAGCCCCGCCGTCGGCGCGGCAACAGAGCCAACCTCGCGCGCGTAGATTGTCTGGTAACGCGCGCGATCTTCCTTCTCCTCCGCCGCCGTACCCTCGCGCTTCACATAGGGCGGAACGGGCGTATGGCCGAACTCGTCGAGGAGATCCATGAGCGGACGAGAGCAGGAAAATTCGACCTGCCACATGCCAATCCCCGAAAGCGGCTTTAAAAGCGTCGCCTTCAATTCGCCATTCGGGCCAAAGACCGCCGTCTGCCCTTCACGGCACTTGCGCCCCGAGCCGACGATTACGTTCCAGCGAAGCGCGTTCTTCGAGTCGGCCATGGACGGACGCTCGTCGTCTGCGTCCATCGGCGCAGCATTGACCATCAAGATCTCGACCGCGCCGTGCGTATCGGGCCATTCGCCCAAGAGCCGCGCGGGGAAGACCTTCGTGTCGTTGACGACGAGAAGATCGTTCGCCGTCATGTAATCGACGATATCCGCAATATGACGATGCTCAATGACGCCCGTCGCGCGGTGGAGCACCATCATCTTCTCGGTGCCGCGCCGCTCGGCGGGATGTTGAGCGATAAGCCGCTCAGGAAGTGGATACCAGAACTGGCGCGTCTTCATGTTAGAAGAAGAGGTCGCGTTCGCCGCGGCAGGTCGCCTCGTACTGCTTCATGACCGTCGGGTAGAACTTCGGCAGCCACTCGCGGATGCCGGCGAGCTCCTTCTCGATGAGCTTGT
>CAYNVE010000118.1:0-3548 GCA_964400635.1 uncultured Lentisphaeraceae bacterium | reverse complement strand
GCATTCAACAAAGAGTGCCGAAGACGGGACTCGAACCCGTACGACCAAGACTGGTCAAGAGATTTTAAGTCTCTGGTGTCTGCCATTCCACCACTTCGGCAAAAAGACGGACGCCCTCAATTGGGCGTCCGTTTCGGCTTGAGAGCCGTGAGGCGTCAGCCAAGGAGGTCATCCATCGGATCCGTCTCGCTCGGCGTCTCGACCTCGTCGCCGGCCGCGTCACCATCGACGCTCTCGCCAGGCGCGTCGGCCATGACGAGCGGCTCGCCGAGATCGTCGTCATCATCGCCCTCCTCGCCTGGAAGGCCCGAGGACGGAATGCCGAAGATCTCCTCGTTCTTCTTGCGCTGATCCTCGCGCAGAGATTCCATCTCCTCGTCGGAAATGGGCTCGCCAACGGGAACAAGCTTCAAGTAGCGATGCTTCGAGAAGCCCGTGCCGCCCGGGATGAGGTGACCCAGAATGACGTTCTCCTTGAAGCCGCGCAGTTCGTCGACCTTGCCCATCGTCGCGGCCTCGGCGAGGACGCGCGTCGTATCCTGGAAGGACGCCGCCGAGATGAACGAGTCGGTTTCGAGCGCGGCCTTCGTGATGCCGAGAAGCGCAGGCTGCGCCTCCGCCGGACGACGGCCTTCGTTCATCATCTCCTCGTTCACGCTCAGGAACTTCTGGCGCGTGACCTGATCGCCCCAGACGAAGTCGGTATCGCCCGGGTTCGTGATGCGAACCTTGCGGAGCATCTGGCGGATAACGATCTCAATGTGCTTATCGTTGATCTCGACGCCCTGCGCGCGATAGACCTGCTGAACTTCGTTGAGGAGGTACTTCTCAAGTTCCTGCGGACCCGAGACCTCAAGAATCTCCTGCGGAATGACCGGGCCTTCTGTGAGCTGCTGGCCCTTCTTCACGCGGTCGCCCTTGAAGACGACGATCTGCTTGCCCATCGGGATGAAGTGCTCTTCAACAAGACCCGTGATGTCATCAACGACCTTCACGCAGCGCTTGCCGCGCACGTTCTCGCCAAACTCGATGCGACCTTCGATCTTCGCAATCTCGGCCGCGTCCTTCGGCTGACGCGCCTCGAAGAGCTCCTGCACGCGCGGCAGACCGCCCGTGATATCGCGCGTCTTCGCGGCGGCGCGCGGCGTCTTCGCGAGAAGCATACCGGCCGTCGCCTTCATGCCGTCGCGCACCATGACGATGGCGCCCGTCGGCACGTCGTGCGAGTCGAGCATCTTGCCGTCTGCATCGCGGATTTCGATGCGCGGGTGGAGGTTCGACTCGGACGTCGGCAGAACGACGAGCGTCTTCGCGCCCGTCGCGCGGTCGATTTCGGTCTTGACCGAGACATCTTCCTCGAAGTCCTCGAAGACGATGAGACCCGCCGTCTCGGAGAGAACCGGCACGGAGTGCGGATCCCACTCGGCGACCTTCTGCCCCTTCTTGACGGTCGCGCCGTCCTCGATGAGGAGTACCGCGCCCATCTGGAGCTGGTAGGTGTCGAGGCGCGTGCCACCGTTCTTCGACCAAATCTCGAGCGAGCCGTTCTTGTTGAGGACGACTTCCTTGCCCTCGTCGTTGCGCACCTTACGCACGTCAACGAGCTTCGCAACACCGTCGTTCTTAAGGACGATCTCGGGCTTCGACGCCGTTGCCGATGCCGTGCCGCCGATGTGGAAGGTCCGCATCGTAAGCTGCGTGCCTGGCTCGCCGATCGACTGCGCGGCGATGATGCCCACCGCTGTGCCGAGCTCGACCTCGCGACCTGTCGAGAGGTCGCGGCCGTAGCACTTCGCGCACATGCCGTGCTCGGCATCGCAGGTGAGACCCGAGCGGATCCACACCTTCTCAATGCCCGCGGCGTTGACGCGCTTCGCGGCCACCTCGTCAACAATCTCGTTCGCCGCGACAATCTCCTCGCCCGTCGCCGGGTCGGTGATCGCGTAGAGAGCCGTGCGGCCGAGAATGCGGTCGCCCAGCGTCACCTTGACCTCGTCGCCCTCGATGATCGCCTCGACCTCAATGCCGTTCACCGTGTTGCAGTCTTCGGTCGTGATGATGACATCTTGCGAAACGTCGACGAGTTTGCGCGTCAGGTAGCCCGCGTCGGCCGTCTTGAGCGCCGTGTCGGCAAGACCCTTACGCGCGCCGTGCGACGAAATGAAGTATTCGAGAACCGAAAGGCCCTCGCGGAAGGACGCCGTAATCGGGCGCTCAATGATGTCGCCGTTCGGCGCGGACATAAGCCCGCGCATACCGGCGAGCTGACGGAGCTGAAGCTTCGAGCCACGCGCCTTCGAGTCGGCGAACATGTAGACCGGGTTCAATTCCGTCGGGTTCCGATTCTCGGGCGTGATGTTCTTCTCGATCGTCTTGTAGAGTTCGTCGCCGACCTTCTCGGTCGTCGCCGTCCAAATATCGACGATCTTGTTATGACGCTCGCCGTTCGTGATGATACCCTGCTGGAACTGCTTCTGAACTTCGTCCGTCGCCTTGCGCGCCGCCTTGACCTCGTCGTCCTTTTCGGCCGGGCGAATCATGTCCTTAAGTCCCATCGACGCGCCCGAAATCGTCGCGAAGGTGTAGCCGAGCGACTTGAGGCTATCGACCGCCTTGACCGTGACATCGTGGCCCGCGACCTTGTGGCAGTCGAGAATCAGCTTGCCGATCGTCGACTTGTCGCACTTGTCATTCCAGAAGCCCATCTCCTTCGGCCACACGTCGTTGAAGATGACGCGACCCGCCGTCGTCTCGAGCGTACGCAGCGCGGCGTTGCCGTGCGGACGGCCCGTCGTCCCGAAATCAGGGTTGCGGAAGCGAATGCGCGTATGGTAGTCAATGCTACCCTCGGCGATGCCGAACTCAACCTCACCAATGTCGTTAAAGAGCGGCAGGTGCTCGTCGGACATATCCGTCTTGCCCGCGATCTTGCCCGCGAGGCTGTCCTGCTGCGAGGGGACCGTCAAGAAGTAGAGGCCCAAGCACACATCCTGCGTCGGCGTGACGATCGACTTGCCGGAGGCCGGCGAGAAGATCGACGTCGTCGCGAGCATCATGAGCTTCGACTCCATCTGCGCCTCGACCGAGAGCGGCACATGGACGGCCATCTGGTCACCGTCGAAGTCGGCGTTGAACGGTGTGCAGACCATCGGGTGCAGGCGAATCGCCTTGCCTTCGACGAGCACGGGCTCGAACGCCTGAATCGAGAGGCGGTGCAGCGTCGGCGCACGGTTGAGGAACACCGTCTTGTCTTTGATGACCTCATCGAGAATCGCCCAAATCTGCTCGTCGTGGCGCTCGATCATCTTACGCGCCGTGCGAACGGTGTGGCAGATGCCGCGCTCCTTGAGGATGTGGATGATGAACGGCTCGAAGAGGCGAAGCGCCATTTCCTTCGGAAGACCGCACTGCGGGAACTTCAGCTCTGGCCCGACGACGATCACCGAGCGGCCCGAGTAGTCGACGCGCTTGCCGAGGAGGTTCTGGCGGAAGCGGCCCGTCTTGCCCTTCAGAATCTCGGAGAGCGACTTGAGCGGACGGTTGCCCGG
>CAYNVE010000117.1:0-3648 GCA_964400635.1 uncultured Lentisphaeraceae bacterium | reverse complement strand
AATGTATCATATTCTCGCATATCGCGCAAGAGCGCTTTTCGCTTCTTGCCGCACGGCGCGGGTTGATTTCGGCGTTCGGCGCGGCCGCATTTTGGTATAATATTCGTCTATGAAGTTTCCCATTGAACTTGAACGCCCGCTTGTCGTCTTCGATCTTGAGACGACGGGGCTTTTCCCTCGACGCGACCGCATCGTCGAGATCGCGGCTGTGAAGATGAACGTGGACGGCACCGAGGAGACGCTTGAGCACCTCATCAACCCTGAGATGCCGATTCCGCCCGAGACGTCGAAGATCCACGGCATCACCGACGAGATGGTGAAGGGATGCCCGACGTTTCGCGACCTCGCGAAGGAGATCTACGCCTTCTTTGAGGGTTGCGATGTCGCAGGCTTCAATTCTGATCGCTATGACATTCCCTGCCTTGAGGAGTCGTTCTATCGCGTCGGCATGAACCTTGGCGCGGCGATTGTGAACCGCGTGGATGTTCAACGCATCTATCACAAAATGGAGCCGCGCGACCTCTCGGCGGCCGTGTCGTTCTACTGCAATCGCTCGCACGACGGTGCGCACGGCGCGCTCGCCGATGCCGTCGCGACGCGCGATGTCCTCGCCGCGCAGCTCGCGCGCGCGAACGCTGCCGATGCCGCCGACCGCTACGCCGCGTTCGCGGGCAAGAGCATCGCCGAGATTGACGACTACCTCGTACCGCACGACCCCATGAACGCTGACCGCAACGGCATGTTCCGTTGGCGCGACGGCATCCTCTATGTGAACTTCGGTAAGAAGAAGGGGACGCCGCTCAAGACTATCATGTTGCACGAGCCGAACTACCTCAAGTGGATTGTGAATGGCGAGTTTGACACCGATGTGAAGGCGATTGCCGCCGATGCGCTCGAGGGGCGTCTTCCGTCGCCACCCAGCAAGAAGTAGGCTATGGACACTCTCCTCGTTCTCGCCGGCTCTGGCGTCTATCCTGAACTCGTCGTGCGCGGCGCGAAGAAGGCGGGCGTTGGGCGCGTCGAGGTGGTCGCGCTTCGCGGCTCGACCTCGCGCGCGACGGCGCATGCGGCCGACTTCGTGCGCTGGGTGAAGCTGAACGAGATTTCGGAAATCATCCGTTGGGCGGGCGCGCGCGGCTATGACGGCGCGATCCTCGCGGGGCAGGTGAATCCGCTTTCGCTCTTTCGCGGTGGCTTCGACCCCGAGATCAAGGCGGCGCTGAAGGCCATGCCTGTCAAGAACGCGCATTCCATTTTTAGGCGGCTCGTCGAGCTCTTTTCGGACGCGGGCGTGAAGGTGCTTCCGGCCTCGCTCTTCATGGACGACCACGTGCCGGGCGAAGGAGCACTGACCTCACGCGGCCTCACGGAGTCGGAAGCGTCGGATCTTCGCCACGCGCAGACCGTCGCGCACGACATGGGCGTTCACGATGTCGGGCAGACCGTCATGGTCAAGGGCGGCATGGTGCTCGCCGTTGAGGCCTTTGAGGGCACGAACGCGGCAATCCGTCGCGGCGGGAAGTTGGGTGGAAAGGGCGCGGTCGTCTTCAAGGCGGCGCGCGAGGGCCACGATATGCGCTTCGATATCCCCGTCGTCGGAATGAAGACGGTGAAGATGATGAAGAAGGCGGGCGCGACGGCACTCGGTTTTCAGGCGGGTCGTCTCGTCCTTCTTGAGCGCGATGAGGTGATTCGCTACGCCGACCGTCACGGCATTGCGCTCGTGGGTATCGACTCGGGGCTTGAAAGGGCACCGCTCCGCCCATGAAGCTGCTCCTTCTCGCTGGCGAAGAGTCAGGCCTCCTCTACGCGCGGGGCATCGCCGCGCGCGCTCGCGACGCATTCCCCGGCATCGAGATCCGCACATACGCGGACTACGGCTTCGAGACGCACGACCTTGCGGTGATGGGCTTTTTCGCCGTCCTCCGCAAGATCTTCTTCTTTCTGCGCGTCAAGCGGACGATGGAGCGCGCGATCGATGACTGGCGGCCTGATGTCGTCTGCACGGTGGACTACCCAGGACTCAACCTGAAACTCGACGCCTACGCGAAAAGGCGCGGCATCTTCGCCCTGCACGTCGTCTGCCCGCAAGTCTGGGCGTGGCGACCTGGACGCATCCCGAAAATTGAGCGCGCGCTGAATGCGCTGTGCTGCTTCTTTCCCTTTGAACCGTCGCTCTTTCGTCCGGGGCTTGCCACCTTTGTGGGGCACCCCCTCGTCGAGGCGTTCGCGACTTCTTCGTGCGCGCGGCCAGCGCGTTCGCGCGCTTCCGTCGCGCTTCTCCCAGGGAGTCGCGCGGGCGAGATCGCGCGTCTTTTGCCGACACTTCTCGACGCGGCGAAGGGACTTCAAGCTGACTTTGTTATCCCGGCGGCGAACGAACGCGCCTACGCGCAGATTGACGCGATTTTGAAGGCGCGGGGCGACGCGGCGGCGGTGCGCCTCCAACTTGGTGGCGCGCGCTCTCTCCTTCTCTCGGCCGACTGCGCAGTCGTCGCGAGCGGCACGGCGACGCTCGAGGCCGCGCTCGCGAATTGCCCAACGGTTCTCGTCTACCGCGTCGGCGCGATTCAGGGTTTTCTTCTGCGGCATCTCATCAAGGGCGTCCGCCATGTGGGGCTTGCGAACATCATCTGGGAGAAGTGTGGCGCGCAGGGGGGCGAGGCACCCATGACGGAACTTCTTCAGGAGGACTTCACCGCCGCGCGCGTACGCGCATGCCTTGAGGCATTTCTCAACGACCCCGCCGCGCGAACGGCGGCGACCGAACGGCTCAAGAAGACATGTGCGCTTCTCTCGGGCGCGGGCGATCCGCTTTCTCGCGTCGTCGCGCTCTTTCCGAAGGAGGGCGCGGCGCGGTGACCGAGATTCTTCTCGTGGACGACGAGCGCACGCTAGCGCAGTCGCTTTCATCGCGGCTTGAGGCGGCGGGTTATTCGGTGCGTCTCGCCTCGAGCGGGGCGGCGGCGCTTGAGGCTATTGGCGAACGTCGACCCGACCTCGTTCTTCTGGATATCATGATGCCTGGGATGGACGGCGAGACGGTCTGTCGCCGCTTGCGCGAGGCGGACAAAGGTCTTCTCGTCGTCTTTCTGACCGCGCTCTCCTCGCCCGAAGACGAGGTGCGTGCGCTCGCCTCGGGGGGAGACAGCTTCATTTCGAAGACGGTCTCGGACGAGGTTCTGTTGGCGCGGCTTTCCGCTCTTCTGCGTTTGAGATTGCAGGAAGCGGAGGATGGCGGCGATTTCGATTTCGGTTCGTGGCGCGTCGAGGGCGGGAAGCTTCGCATGGTGCGCTCAAGTGGGCGCGCCGAGCCTCTCATGGAGCGCGAGGTTGCCTTCTTGCGGTTTCTCGCGCGAAATCCCGAGACGGTCTTCTCGCGCGAGGCGATTTTGGCGCAACTCTGGGGTCTTGAGTCGGAGGTCTCGGATAATGCGCTCTCGTCTTTCGTCTACGCGCTGAGAAAGAAACTCGGTCGCGATGGTGCGCGTCTCGCGAGCGTGCGCGGCACGGGCTACGCCTACCGCCGCTAAATGTCGCGAGATGAGGCGATTTGAATGTAATCGTGTTAAACGGCTGCACACACGCGGCGGGGTTGAGATGCCGTAACTGCGGTTGCGCGATGGGGCGTGAATGTGGTAAAATAGT
>CAYNVE010000116.1:0-3659 GCA_964400635.1 uncultured Lentisphaeraceae bacterium | reverse complement strand
CGCAGTGCATCCACGTCTTCACGAACGGCTTGCCCGTCGCGGCCTCGGCCTGGGCAATCTCGTTCTCGTGGTGCGGGAAGAGGTTGTCGATGCCACCCGTGTGCAGGTCGAATGTCTCGCCGAGATATTTCATCGACATCGCCGAGCACTCAATGTGCCAGCCCGGGCGTCCGCGCCCCCACGGCGAGTCCCAACCGACCGGGCCGTCCGACGCCTCCCACGCTTTCCAGAGCGCGAAGTCGCCGACATTTTCTTTGTCATATTCGTCCGCCGCACAACGAAGCCCCGTCTGCTGGTGATCGAAGTCGATATGCGCGAGTTTGCCATAGCCCGGGAACGCGCGCACCTTGAAGTAGACCGAGCCGTCCTCGCTCTTGTAGGCAACGCCCTTCTCCATGAGCTTCTTAACGAGCGCGATCATCTCAGGAATGTGGTCGGTCGCCGCAGGATAGACTTCAGCTGGCTCAATGTTGATCTTTTTTAGGTCGGCGAAGAAGGCGTCCTTGTAGGTCTTCGTATAGTCGGTGAGCGCAACACCCGCCGCATTCGCGCCGCGAATCGTCTTGTCATCAACGTCGGTCAAGTTCATCACCTGCTTCACCTTGAAGCCGTTGAACTGGATGACGCGGCGGAGGATGTCCTCAAACGCATAGGCGCGGAAATTTCCGATATGGGCGAAATTGTAGACGGTCGGGCCGCACGTGTAAAGACGAATCGTGTTGCCCTCAAGAGGGCGCAGCGCCTCAACGCGGCGCGTCAGCGAATTGTAGACATTCATGCCAACTATTATACCACAACCCCATCACCGCCATGAGCACGTTGGCGATTCCGCAATTTTTCGCATCTGTCGAGTGCTCGTCGAGGGGGCTGCCATTAAATTTCAAAACCCCCTCGCTCGCGCAAGGGGGTTCTTAGTTTTTTAGTGAGACAACTCTCTTCGCCAAAACCAAGCGTTTCGGCGAAGGCGCGTCTTACTTCTTCGCCGTGAGCGCCGCGACGCCCGGGAGAACCTTGCCTTCAAGGAACTCGAGGGACGCGCCGCCGCCCGTGGAGACGTGGCTCATCTCGGCCGCCTTGCCGGACTTCTTGACCGCGGAGACCGAGTCGCCGCCGCCGATGATCGAGACGCCGCCGTTGGCCTTCACCGTCGCGACCGCGTCGCAGACGCCGTAGGTGCCCTTCGCGAGCGGCGCGAACTCGAAGCAGCCCATCGGGCCGTTCCACACGACCGTCTTGGCGCCCTTGACCGCCTCGGAGAAGAGAGCGACCGACTTAGGCCCGATGTCGAGGCCCATCCAGCCGTCCGGGATGTCCCCTTCGACCGTCTTCATCTCGATGTCGGAGGCGTCCTTCGTCTCCGGGAACTTGTTCGCGATGACGCTGTCGATCGGGAGAAGGATCTTGATGCCCTTCGTCGCCGCGGCCTCGAGCATCTCCTTGCAGTAGGCGACCTGCTCGTCTTCGCAGAGCGAGTTGCCGATCTTGACGCCCTGCGCCTTCTTGAAGGTGTAGGCCATGCCGCCGCCGATGATGAGCGTGTCGACCTTGTTCAGGAGCGCCTTCACGACCGCGAGCTTGTCCGAGACCTTCGCGCCGCCGAGGATGGCGACGAACGGACGCACCGGCTTCTCGACCGCGTCGCCGAGGAACTGGATCTCCTTCTCGAGCAGGAAGCCCGAGACCGCCGGCTGGATGTAGTCCGCGATGACGGCCGTCGAGGCGTGGGCGCGGTGCGCCGTGCCGAACGCGTCGTTGCAGTAGAGGTCGCCGTAGGACGCGAGCTTCTTCGCCATCTCGATGCGCGAGGCCTTGAGCTCCGCCTTCTTCGCGGCGTATTCCTCGTCCGTGAGGTGGATGCCCTTCTTCTCGTCGTCCTTCTTCACCTTGCCGTCCTCGGCCTTGTAGAAGCGGGTGTTCTCGAGGAGCGCGACTTCGCCGGGCTTGAGCGCCTTGACGACGTCGTCGGCCGCCATGCAGTCCGGGACGAACTTGACGGCGAGGCCGAGCTTCGCGGAGAGCGCCTCGGCGACGGGCTTCAGCGTGAACGCCGCGTTGTCCGGGTTCGGGGCCGCGCCGAGCTTGACGCCCTTCGGACGGCCGAGGTGGGACATGAGCACGAGGCTGCCGCCCTGCTCGAGGACGTACTTGATCGACGGAAGCGCCGCGACGATGCGGGTGTCGTCGGTGATCTTGCCGCTGCCATCTTTGGCCATCGGCACGTTGAAGTCGACGCGCATAACGACGCGCTTACCCTTGAGATCAACGTCACGGAGAGTCATTTTATCCATTTTCTTCTTCCTTAGCTTTTGTGTTGTTTTTATTGATGTCGTGCGTTTGTCAAAGCGAAACGGGCACCCGAATGCCTTACATCCGAATGCCCGCGTCTATCACATTCCCGATTTTTCCTATATGTTTACTTGGCGATCTTGTTGACTTTAAGCTGCGCGCGGGATTTCTTGCGATCCGCCGTATTCTTCGTGATGATTCCGCGCTTCACAGCCTTGTCGAGGCCGGAGACAAACTCTTTAAGCTTCTTCTCAGCATCTTCCTTCGAGCCCGCCTCAGCAAGCTTGAAGAGCTTCTTGTGCGCGTCGTGAAGCTTCGCCTTGCACGTCGCGTTGCGCTTGCGCGCCTTCTCGTTCTGACGATCGCGTTTTCTGGCGGCGCGGCCGCCCTTGACATTAGCCATTTCTTGGTTTTCCTTCGTTCTTTGGGAATGTTCGCTTATTATTATACACTTTTCCGCCGCCAAAAATCAAGCGCGCCCGAGAGGTTTCACATTTTCTTCCCTTTTCGTGAACGCTCCCCCGTGAAGGCTCGAACCCGATCCGTCGAACCCGATCAATGGGGGCTAAACTCCGCGACGAGGAGGCGGTCATCGAAAGGATACTTCACGCCCCGAATCTCCTGCGTCGTCTCGTGCCCCTTGCCCGCGACGATGACGACATCGCCCGCGTCCGCGTGCGAAAGCGCATACTCAATCGCCGCGCGCCGATCTGGCTCGACCATCACGCGGTCGGAAGACGCGTGCGCGCGCACGCCGCCCAGAATCGCCTCAATAATCGCCATCGGCTCTTCGCGACGCGGGTTGTCGCTCGTGACGACGAGGCGGTCGGCAAAAAGCGCGCACGCCGCGCCCATCAAAGGACGCTTCATCGGGTCGCGGTCACCGCCCGCGCCGAAGACGACCCAGAGAGTCCCCTTCGTGAAAGCGCGCGCCGCCTTGAGGACCTTCTCAAGCCCATCGGGCGTATGCGCGAAGTCGACATAGACATCAGCCTTCACATGCGGGTTCTCAATGCGCTCAAGACGCCCCCAGCGCGCGCGCAAGGTCGGGATGACGCGCTGAATGACATCGTGCGAAACGCCCGCCGCCTCGGCAAGCGTCGCGGCAACAAGGACATTCGACTTATTGTAGTCGCCCGCCAACTGAAGACGCGAGAGGTCGAAGGCGGGCTTTCGAATCGTGACGGGCATCGCATTCACCGCAAAGTTCCCGACCGCGCCGAGCATTTTCTCGCCGTTTTCGCCGTCGAGCGAGACGATGTAGGGCGGCAAGTCTCGTCGCCCCATGTCGGGACGCGAAACGTGCTGATGGGCGATTTTCTCGGCGAAGCTCGCCTTGACGCGGAAGTATTCCTCCATCGTCTTGTGGTAGT
>CAYNVE010000115.1:0-3696 GCA_964400635.1 uncultured Lentisphaeraceae bacterium | reverse complement strand
TCAAGCGCCGCGATGGGTGCGCGCGGACACGCCCTCGTCGAGGCGAAATACCAGTGGCCCGCCATCGGCCGCCAGATGCTCGCGGCCTATCGCGGCGTGCTTGATCATCGTTAGGCGAATATGTTCCTGTCATTTTTCCGTATGGTATAATAGTTAGAAACGAAATGGACTGGAGGAGAAATGACAGTTGATGAACTCAACGCGCGCTTTGGCGCGCCCGGGCGCATCGTCTTCCGTGCGGGCTTCGCGGGCGAGGCGAACGTCGTCATCGCGAGCCGCTATGGTACGGCCGAGATTGCGCTTTATGGTGGCAACGTCCTCTCTTATCGCCCGACGGGGCACTCGCCCGTCCTCTTCCGCCCCGCGAAGAAGGACGCCGACTTTACGCGCGAGGAAAGTTTCCACGGCGGCATCCCCGTCTGCTGGCCGCAGTTCGGAAACAAGGCGTTCAAGGATCTGCCGCAACATGGCTTTGCGCGCCACAGCCTTTTCACGGTGCGCGGTACGGAATATACCGAGGAGAAGACTGAGATTTCGCTCGGCCTTCGCGCGAATGATGAGACAAAGAAGATTTGGCCGCACGATTTTGATCTGGAGCTTAAAATCTCCGTCACGATGAAGCTGAACCTCTTCTTGAAGACGACGAACACGGGCAAGATGCCGTTCGACTTCTCGTGTGGCTTCCACCCCTACTTTCTCGTGCGCAACCGCGACGACGTTGTCGTGCGCGGGCTTGACGGCGCGTCGTATGTGGACGGAACGACGAGTGAGCTCAAGGAGGGCGTTTGGACAGGCGACCTCAAGGTCAACTTTGCGCCTGACCACATCTTCTCGCTTGCCCCGACGCCGAAGCACGCTTTCGCCGTCCTTGACCCGTCTCTCCGCCGTGCAATCGCAATCGCGTCGAGCGGCAACGAGCGGTGCGTCGTCTGGAACTGCGGCGAGAAGAATGTCCTTTCCGACGGCGCGGCGGGCGACTGGCAGAAGTTCGTCTGCGTTGAGCCCGTGAGCGACTGGCCGTCCTCGCGGTCGCTCGCGCCAGGCGAGACGCACGAACTCATGGTGGCCATTCAGGCGCATCTGGACGACACACTTTCTTAAGAGGAACGAATGATGATGAAGATGACGACAATTTCGGAAGATCTCAAAGATTGGCAGGTTCTTTCCTGCCCCGTCAAGGGTCAGCGTTTTGACGCGCGAACCCTTGAGCTTCTCGATACGAACCACGACGGGCGCATTCGCTCGGACGAGGTGAAGGCCGCACTCGACCTTCTGAAGGAGAAGGGCGTCTCGTACGAGAGTCTCTTTGGCGACCATGCAGAGGACGAGGCGGCTCTTGCGACGTGCCTCGCGAAACAGGCCGACCTCGAGAAGATTGAGCCGACGGACGAGGAAAAGGCCGCGCTCGCGGCGTGGGAAGCGAAGGGGCGCGAGGCGGCGTGCCGCCCCTGCGGCGAGAAGACGGAAGAGGCCGAGGCCTCTCTCGCGGCGGTTGAGTCCGTCATTGATGCGTTCTTTACGCCCGCCGACGATTTGCCGCTCGTCACGGAAGAACCAGACAAGGTTTTGCCGCTTAAAGACCATCTCAATCCGAAGCATCTTGACGCAATCCTCGCGTTCGCGGCAACATGCGTGATGCCAGTTTTGGGCGAGAAAGAGGTGCTCGCGCGGACAGACTGGAAGGCGGTGAAGGCGGCATTCGCGCCGTATCGCGCGTGGCGCGCCGACAAACCCGTCCTCCATCGGGCGACGAAGGACGCGCTCGTCGAAGAGGAGCGGCTTCTTCGCTACAAAATTCACCTCGGCGAGTTCCTTGAGAACTTCGTCACGATGGCGCGGCTCTATGATGAGAAGGCGTGCGCCATCTTCCAGACAGGCACGCTACGCATTGACGGCAAGGAACTCGTCCTCTGCTTCCACGTCGAGGACGAGGGCGCGCACGCCGCGCTTTCGGCGAAGTCGAACTGCTGCGTCCTTTACTTAAAGCTCCGTCGCCCCGCGGATGGCGCGACGCGCGGCATTTGCGCGGTCGTGACGGCGGGGACAATCGGCGCGCTCTACGTTGGGCGCAACGGCGTCTTTTACGACCGCGACGGCGGCATTTGGGAGGCCACCGTCTCGAAGGTTGTTGAGTCGCAGGTCTCGCTCTCGGAAGCGTTCTGGGCCCCGTGGCGCAAGCTCGGCGAGGGCATCGCGGCGGCGGTGAAGAAGTTTCTCGGTGACCGCCAAGCGAAGTCGGTCGCGAACGTTCAGAAGGGGACGGAGTCGGCGCAGGCGGGTGGCG
Source organism: uncultured Lentisphaeraceae bacterium (assembly GCA_964400635.1). Taxonomy (GTDB): domain Bacteria; phylum Verrucomicrobiota; class Kiritimatiellia; order RFP12; family UBA1067; genus UBA1067. The sequence goes on along the minus strand of CAYNVE010000115.1, from coordinate 1,412 downwards.
CGGCCCTCGCGAGTTCCGTCGCGGCAATCGGCATCGGCGTCGGCATGGTCGGCGCGGCGCTTGCATCGCTTGCGGCGGCGGTTCGCGGCATGGGGCCGTGGCAGATTCTTCTCGCGATTCTTGCCGTCATTCTTGTCGTCTCACTGCCGAGCGTGATCCTCACATGGTTCAAGCTCCGCCGCCGCGACCTCGGCGCGATTTTGAACGCCTCGGGCTGGGCCATCAACCACCCGATCCGCTTCTCGATGAAGCGCGCGCGCGCCTTCACGAAGTGCGCGAAGACAAGCGATCGGCTCCTTTACACGTTCCTCGTCCTGCTCGTCATCGCGCTTCTCGGCTATACGGCGTGGAGCCTTCACGCGCGGCGCGCCGCCGCCTCGTGCGCGGCTGAAGAGAAAACCCTTTCAAGCGAAAACGCGGTTCCGGCGCCCGTGGCGCCTGAAGCCCCGGCACAAACACAGGAGAAATGACAATGAAACAGAAAGAGAACGAATCCATTCAGACGATGCGCGCGGGCTTCACGCTCGTTGAACTTCTCGTCGTCGTCGCGATCCTCGGCATCCTCGGTACGATTGGCCTTCAGGGTGTCACCAAGCATTTGGAGACAACGCGCAAGACGGCGGCTAAGACGGCCGTCGACAACTATCGCGGCGCGGTTACGAACTACATGATCGACAAGAAGAAGTCGACGCCGCCGAGTGATCTCAAGGTTCTCATCGAGGTGTCGGGTGACGAAGATCCCTACATTGAGGGCGGCGAGGGCGCGCTCATTGATCCGTGGGACAACCCCTATCGCATCGAGGTGAAGGGCAAGCGCTTCGCCGTCATCTCGGACGGTCCAGACGGCTCGCCCAATACGGAGGATGACATTCGCTCCGACAAGATTGAGAAGACGAAGAAATAACCGTTGAATCAAGGCGGAAAGGACTTAGAGATGAAAAGCACGACACCGATCGTCCCGAAGAAGTTCCTCGGCATCTTCATCATGCTCGTGAGCTGCTTCACGCTGTGGGGGCTTCTCAATAACATGACGGACAACCTCGTGCCGTCATTCCAGCGCATCTTCACGATGGATCAGTCGAAGGCCGGCCTCGTGCAGGTCGCCTTCTACGGCGCCTACGCGGTGCTCGCGATCTTTGCGGCGGTTCTCGCCGAGGAGTTCAGCTACCGCAAGGGCGTCTTGATTGGGCTTTTCGTCTATGTAGCGGGCGCGCTTCTCTATATCCCAGCGTGCATCGCGCAGAGCTTCGAGATCTACTTCGTCGCGATTTTCATCGTGGCGGGCGGGTGCTCGTTCTTGGAGACGACGTGTAACCCTTACGTCCTTTCAATCGGCGCACCCGAGACGGCCGTCCGACGCCTCAACTTCGCGCAGATGTTCAACCCCGTCGGCTCGCTTGCGGGCATCGTCC
>CAYNVE010000114.1:0-3830 GCA_964400635.1 uncultured Lentisphaeraceae bacterium | reverse complement strand
TCTGCGGGGCTTAAACCTCGGCGAACGTGCGTCACGATTTCGGGCCAGGCGTGGGCGCGCGTCATATTCGGCGCGAGGGGGAACGCGCGGTTCCAGGGTCGGTCGAAAACGATGACGCGCGTCCCCTTCCACGAAGCAAGCCGCTTGAGTGCGACGGGTGAATCATCGATCGCGACATCGTAGATGCAGCCTTTAAGCGCGTCGAAAGGGATGGTCTCGGGCTCCCCTGCGCGATGCGAGAAAACGCGCGCGTACTTGTCGGCGTAGATGACGGGATACGCGCCAAGGCCAGCCGCATCGAGCCATGCGCGCGTCCCCTCGTGCGCAGACGCGGGCCGCCCCGTCACGAGATCAATCGCGCACCCCGCCGCCGAAAGCGCACGGAGCCCCTCGACTGCGCCCGCGACAACGGGATAACTCTTGAGGTGCGCCGCCTCGTGCGCGGCCTTCATGAAAAGGCGATCCTCCTCATCATTGAGGCCAAAGACCTCGCGCAGATGAAAACTCGTCACCTCCTCATACGCGCGCGTGATGCCGAAGAGGCTTTTTGCGAGCAAGCACAATGTCCTAGCCGTCTCGGCTAGGACATCGTCAATGTCGCAATAAACGCGCATCCCGCTCAAGGCGTTGTCGTCTTGATCTTCGGCAGGACGTAGGCGCGGTAGCGGCGGATGCGCCCAGCACCGTTGGATTGGCGCGGCGTAAAGTTCATGCCGCCGACCGTCTCTTCCTTGCCAAGGTCGATAACGAAGTAATGCGGGTAGCCCGGCTTGGCCGCCTTCCACTGCGTATGCCAGAGGTTCGCCGTCTGGCCGTCAATCAGGTTCTCGGCACTGCCATCCTCGGCCTGACGCTCCTCCGAGTCGCAGGCGGCAATCGTCCACTTCGCGTGCGAGATGTTGTTGCCGTTGGCATCCACAAGGTCAATCTCGCCCGCCGCCGCGAACGGTTGGCCATCCCACGCGCCGAGCGCCTCTAGCGCAAAGTAGCGACCCGTCACCGCCTTCTTGAAGCGCACATCCTGACGCGACGTGGTGTTCGCGAACTCGCCCTCGTGGACGGCGCCCGACAGCGTCTCGCCAAGGCGCGGACGCGGCTGGAACGAATAGTAGTCCGTCTCGGGGCGCATCTCGCCGAGAACGGGCTTATCCACGAACTTGAGCTCGTTCGCGGGCTTCGTGCCGACAACATCGATAATCACAATCTCGTTCTTGCCGTCGCGCAGCCAGCACCCCGGCACATACATCGTCTGCGTTGGGCCGATCGACCAGTAGCGACCAATCCAGTGGCCGTTGACGCGCACCTGCCCGCGCTTCCAGTCGTGCATATCTAGGTAAGTGTCCTGCGCCTTGAGTTCAACGACATAGCGATAGACCGCGCCCGACGAGGCCTTGCCGTTTGACTCCTTGAAGAACGGCCTGATTTTCGCGAGACCGCGGTACTTGTCTTCGTTCAGATTGATGCACGTCATCTCCCAGTTCTCGAGTGGCTTGCCACCGAGCGTGACGGGGCCGATGATGCCCTTCATAGACTCCTGCATAATGTGGCCGAAGTTGTAGCGTCCCATCTGCTCGACGAGGATCTCGAGCGTGCGCGCCTTGTCGGCGGGCTTGATCGTCAGCGAGGCCTTTTGGAATCGACGGTCAAAGAAGCCGATATCTTTCTTGTTGACGCGCACGACGCCGAGGTCGCGCACATCGGCCTTGAGTTCGCCACCCCAGCCCGCCGGGATCTCGGTCCGATAGATGGCATAGCCGTAGCCGAGGTCGGCCTGCTCGAACGTAAGCGGCGATTTGGACTTCTTGACGAGGTCTTCCTTCTCGGCCGTCTTCGGCGCGCTCCAAAGTGAGCTCTTCTGCGGCGTTGCCTTGATTGTCGCGCTCTGCATCGGGCGCGGCGCGGGGGCCTCTGGAATCTTCTCGCCTGGGTTCAGATAGCGCGCGAAAAGCCCACGCATTGCGGCGAACTTCTCGGGATGCTTGAGCCCCGCCTCCGAGACGGGCGCGTCATAGTCGTAGCTTGACGTCTGCGGGCGGAACGGCGCGTTGCACCCCGCCCACCAACCGAAGCTCGTGCCGCCGTGCGCCATGTAGACCGAGAACGAGGCTCGGTTCTGGAGCATATACTCAAGGTCGGCGAGGCACTGCGCCGAGCTCTTCACGTTGTGCTGCTCGCCCCAGCTGTCGAACCACGCGGGATAGTATTCGCCACACATGAGCGGCCCTTTCGCGCGCACCTTGCGCAACTGCTCAAAGGCGTGCTTCGGGTTCGAGCCAAAGTTGGCGACGGGCAGCAGTTCGTCAATGAGGCCGTTCGCGAGGCTGTAGATCGCATTGCAGAAGAATGCGGGGACATCAAAGCCGCTTGAGCGGATCGCCTCGTACTGCTTGCGGATATATTCCTTATCGCTGCCCCAGAAGCCGTATTCGTTCTCAACCTGCACCATCAGGATGTTGCCGCCGTGCGTAATCTGGTTCTTGACGAGTGCCTTGCTAGCGGCCGCGAGGTATTCGCACGCGGGCGTCAGGTAGCGCGGGTCGGACGTGCGCAGGCGAACGCCATCCTCCTTGAGAAGCCACCACGGAAGGCCACCGAACTCCCACTCGGCGCACGTGTAGGGGCCAGGGCGCAGAATAACCCAGAGGCCCTCCTCCTGCGCGAGGCGGCAGAACGCGGCGACATCCTTCTCACCCGAGAACTCGTAGCGACCGCGCACAGGCTCGTGATAGTTCCAGAACATGTATGCGCAGACGGCGTTAAAACCGCACGCCTTCACCATCTGGAGACGCTGGCGCCAGTAGGCGCGCGGGATGCGTGCGAAGTGCATCTCACCGCAGCGAATGACGAACGGCTTGCCGTCGAGGAGAAAGTCATTCTCGCCGACCGAGAACGTATGCTGACCCGTGATCGGCGCGGCGAACGAAGCGGCGGCGAAAAGCGCGCCTGCGAGAAGGAGGATGTTCTTTTTCATAAAACTATTTTACCAATTTGGCGCAGGCAATTCAACACACGAACCGCCGCCGAAGATCTACAGTCTTTTCACGATTTCGCAAATTGCGGTGACGGACTTAGTCGGCACGAGGAGTTTTGACGCGGTGAGCGCGACGCCGATGCGATTCGTCGCGTCGAGAATGTCGAGGATCTCTTGGCTCTTTTCGAGCGGCATCTCGCCATAGCCAGGCGAGCGGCGCGGCAGAAGCGTCTCCTCGCCCGATGCCTCGACCTCTGCGCGCGCCTCGGCCTCAAGGCGATCCATCAGTTTCTCGACTTCGGTGAGGCCGAAGATCTGCGCCTCGTAGGCCTCCGCCGCGCTCACGGCCGCGCGGCTCCGCTGCCACTGGTCGAACGCCGCGCCAAGTGTCCCACAGAGATACACCGTGTCGCCGCGTCGCGTCCAGAGGCCACGCGGGTCAATGGGCGCGGACGATGCCATCAAGGTTCCTCGTGATGCGCACGGCAATCTCGCTCTTGTTCATCGTGTAGACGTGGACGTGCGCGACGCCGTTCGCGAAAAGGTCGACAATCTGCTCCGTCGCATACGCAACGCCCGCGTCCATCATCGCAACGGGGTCGTCGCCGAAGCGATCGACAATCGCGCGAAAACGCGGCGGCAAATGCGTGCCCGAGAGGTCGCAGATGCGCTTGATCTGCCTTCCGTTCGTGACAGGCATCACGCCCGCGACCACTGGCACCGTGACGCCCGCCGAACGCAAACGCGCGAGGTAGTGAAAGAGGACGTTGTTATCGAAGAACATCTGCGTCGTCAGGAAATCGAGCCCCGCATCGACCTTCGCCTTTAAGTGCGCGATGTCGTCCGCAAGATGCGCGCA
>CAYNVE010000113.1:0-3835 GCA_964400635.1 uncultured Lentisphaeraceae bacterium | reverse complement strand
CGGGATAGTTCGTGTCCATCCACGTGAAGTGCGACGGCGACCAGACGAGCCCCGAGTCGCGATCGACATGAATTCCATTCGGCGTGCCCTTGAAGTAGTTCTTGATGATCGAGTCGCAGGCTTTGCGGATGACAGGGTCGTCGACTTTTTCGACTTCCTCGAGTTCCTTCACGCACAGAATAAACCAGAGTTGCGCGTCGGAGGTATCGCGGTTGCCAGCGGTGTTGCCATAGATGATATTCGGCAAGGTGCCGTTTTCCTCAAACGCGGCGAATGCGGCGAGGATCTTGCGCGCGATGTCGGTGAAGCCCGCCGCGATGTAGCCGCGCAGGGCGATGAATGTGTCGCGCCCCCAATCGAGGAACCACGGATAGCCCGCAATCACCGTCTTCAAGTCGTCGCGCTTGACGATGAAGAGCTTGACCGCCTGACGCAGTTCGTCATCGAAGGTCTGAAGAGGCTCTGTCGCGGGCACAGGCTCGGGTCTTTTTTGTTCCTTCTGTTCCTTCTCTTCCCACAACTTCGCCGTGCCTGTGAGCGTCACCTTCTCGCCGATCTTGAGGTCAGCTGAGATCCAGCCAGGCGAGAAGAGGTCGCCTGTCGGCTCCTGCCCGCGCGCGGCCTCCTCCGCATGCGAGACGTTGTATGTCCACTGCGGTTCGTGGTGATAGACACCGCCTTTGATGCGCATTGAGAACGTCTTGCCGTAAGGCGCAAAATCGAAGCCGCCTTCCACCGCCTCGGACGCGCGCGCGAAAAGCTCCTCCGCGCCCGCATACGCCTTCGTTGTCGCGTGGAAGCTACGCCACTCGATGTCAGGCCGAAAGACGAGACGCACCTGATCGTTGACATCGTCCTCGCCCGAGACAACGCGCGTAACCTCAAGCGTCGTCTCGTTCTTCATCGGCGTGAGAAAGAGCGTGAAGACGAAGGCCGTCTCCTTGCCCATGCCGCACGGCACGGTAAAGTGCCAACGCGCGAAACGACCCGCCGGGTCAGCCTCAAAGCGCGTCACGCACTTCTTATCAAACTCGCGCGTGTAACCCTCGCGCTGAAGCCAGCCGCGCGTGCGCGTCCAAAGATTGAGACGGTCGGACGGCACATCGGGGTTCGGGTTCGCCGCGAGAAAGGCATCATACTGCGAGCGGATCTCGCCCCAGCCGAGGCGCACCTGCGCGGCCGCGTTCGCGCCGTTCGCAAGAATCGTACGCCATTCGGGATTCGCGCGCACCTCCTCGCCTGAGCGAACGAGTTTCATGCGCGCTAAGTCCGGCGATGGCGGCACCATGAAGACGGTCTTCCCGCGCATCGCGCGACCCGCCACGTAGCGCGTCACAAGAAGGTTTAGATGGCGGCAACGCGTGCCGTCGCCCTCGTAGCGCGGCGCATCAAAGACGACACGGTTCTCGACCGAGCGATAGACTCGGATCGTCCGCCCCGTCGCTGGATCGACGAGGCGCATACGAAACGGCACGTCCGCCGAAATCTCGACCCACTGCCCCTCGGGGACAACAACCTCGCGCGTGAAGTCGCGCGGAAAGACGACGTGAAAGAGCACCTTGCCTGCGCGACGCTCCGCGCTCTTGAGTGCGAGTTCGACGCCTTCGCGAAGGCCGCGGCGCGGGTCGGTGGCGGGCGCGGCGACGGTGGGACGCTTCAGGCAGAAGACCTGCCCGGGCTCCAAGTGGATGCTCTCTCCAATGCGCGTAATGCCGCGCCCCATGAGATCGATGACCTCGCCCGCCGGGAAGGAATCGAGATCCCAGCGGATCGTCGCCGCCTTCTCGCAGTCAAGGTTCGCGAGCACAAGGACAGAGTCAAAGCCCTCGCGTGTGCGAACGACGGCAAGCGTATTGCCGTCACCGCGCGTGATGAGTTTTAAGTGCCCATCGCCCACGAAGCACGGGTTCTCGTTGAGAATCATATTTAAGTGCGCGATGAGGTCGACCATGTTGCGCGTCGCGCCCCAGTTGAGATCGTTCTTGCCGTGGACATCGATCTTCTCGGTCGCATACCACTCGACGCCATTGGCGATGCCCCACGCGCCCTGCCACGAAAGGAGCGCGGCGAGTTGGACGCGCAACTGAGCGTAGACTTCGCCACGCTTAGCAAGACGGTCATTATCGTGCGTCTCGGCGAAATGGACGAGCGTTCCGAATGTCTCGGCGCGGCGCGCGGCATCGGGGAGATACCATTCAAACTGGCCACGATCGTAGGTCTGAAAGAGTTCCGAATACGCCCAGTCGAGATTCGACTCGGCGAGCAGGCGGTCGGTCTTCGCGACCTCGCCACCCAGGCCTTCCAGAAAGAAGATCGTGTCGGGATATTCCTGGCGCACTTTCGCGACGATATACTCCCACGTCTCGGCGGGAATCATGTAGCCCGCGTCGCAGCGAAAGCCGTCCACGCCGGCGCGGCACCAGAAGAGGAAGACATCCGCCATGTAGGCGCGCAGTTCCGGCTTCGCGTAGTCAAGTTCAACGAGGTCGGCCCACTTGACACCCCACGCGCCCGGCGAGTGGAAGCGGCCGTCCGCCTCGTGTCGGAACCAGTCGGGATGGTGCGTTTGCAAGGTCGAGGCCCAACCCGTGTGGTTCGCGGGCAAATCAACGAAGAAGAGGCCGCCGCGCGCGTGCACCGCGCCGATCAACTCCTCGAACTGGTCGAGCGGTGTCGCGGCCTCATCAAACTCGGCCATCGCGGGATCGACCGAGAGGAAGTCGGTCGCGGCGAACGGGCAACCATATTCGCCCATGACGGCGTAGGTCGTCGGCACAGGAAACGGCGGCAGAGTCTGGATGATGCGAAAGCCCATCTTGTCCATGATGAGCGGCAGACGGCGCGCGACTTCGCGGAAACTTCCGAACTGGCGCGGGAAGACGCAGTAAATCGCGTTGTTCTTGCGCGTCTCGGCGCTTTCGACCTTGACATGCAAGTTGCGTCCCTCGGGCCACTCGGGCACCTTCGAGCCTTCGGGGAAAAAGCAGGCCTTGCCCGAAAAGACGCCGACCTCGTCAAGCGAGATCTCGCCCGCAAAAAGCCCAGGCTCGACCTCCTTCAAGGGGATGTCGCTCCACGCCTTCGCAAGCGGCGTCAACCCCTTCTCCGTCTCGTCGATAATTTCGCGGCGACGCACCGAGCCGTGCCCTAAGTTCGTGCGAAACGCGGCGCGGCCCTTGCGTGGCGGATCGACACGCAGCGTGACGGCGAGCGTATCGCCGCGCCATTTGAGGATGAACGATTCGGGTTTCGGTGTCTGCGTCATGGAAAACTTTTCTGTTAGAACGTGTACTGAACGCCACATGCGAGCGTGAAGAATACCTCGCGCGACGTGTCGAGGCCGAGGAGAGCCGATGCGTCGGCGCGGAGCGACCAGTGCTCCGAAAGATGGTAGAACGCGCCCGCGCCGACGGCAGGGCCGACTTGACCGCGACGGTCGCAGAGGACACCGCGCGCGCCGAGCGTAAAGAACGGGTCGAACGGCGAAAAGCCGAAGAAGCGGTCGTAGACGGAAAACGTTGAAAGATGCCCAAGGAGATTCGCGCCGAACGAGGCCGCATCGTCAAGGACGCCGAGATGGCCTTCAACCGCCCAAAAGTCCGAGAGAGAAGTCCCCGCCGTCAGCGTCGCGCCCGCCCTTCGGCCGAGAGACGCGCCGCCCTGTGGTAGGAGCATCTCGCTCTCGACGCCGAGGAACGTCTCGGCCGACGCCGAAAGAAGCATCGCGCCGAGGATGACAGCGAAAAGACCCCTTTTGATCATCAGGCCTTTTCCGCCTTGACGCCGCCCCAGCGCTCGGCGTCCTTGATCGTCGGGTCCGACTCGGAGAACTTGT
>CAYNVE010000112.1:0-3997 GCA_964400635.1 uncultured Lentisphaeraceae bacterium | reverse complement strand
CGCAGGACCTCATGATGAACGCGCCGAACTACGTCACGGAGCAGCAGCTCCGCGAACTCCACCTCAAGATCCGCGGCACGGGCAGCGAGGTCGAGGCGAACGCCTAAAACCTCGGCAGTTTCGCGAGAGACTCCACGCGCCCTTCGGGCTCCGAGCGCAGTCGCCACAGGCGGCCGTGCTCGTCTCGGAGGGCGCGAAGCATTGCCTCATTTCGGCGATGGCACGCGCAATCGAGGAGGTTCGCCGCAAACGAGATTTCCTTCGCCCAGTCGTTGCGGTCGGTCCAGCGCTCAAGCGTGAGGCGCACGCCACGGCAAATCGCCGACACCTCATCGAGGACGCCCTGCGTGAGGCCAGGATGGCGCGAATAGCCGACATCGCCTGCGAGAATCTTGAAGAACTCTGACGCATCCTCGCGCCGCGCCCCACCGCACAGGTAGAGCGTGCCGAGTTTCTGTAGAAGGCCTGCGACGGGCAGATTCATGACGGAGATAAGCTCCTTCTCAAGATCCATCGTCGCCGCCGATGGGCCGACGCTCATCAAACTGCCGCCCAAGATGATGGCTGGGAGCGACACGCAAACGGGATGCCAAGCGTAGCCGTCCGAGAGGTCGGCCACGAGAAAGCGCGAGGACGTGCGCGCAAGGCGCGCGGCCCGCTCCATCGCGCGGCGCATCTCCTCAATGCGGCCACAGAGCGAGCGCGCGGCGTACGTCTCGACCCACGCAGTCGCGGGATCCGTGCGAAGACGCCCAAGCGCGGGCGCGTCAAGCGAGACGAGGCGCACGCCCTGCATCTCGCAGTACGCCGCAAGACGCGCCGGTGCATCGCGCCCCGTCGCGTCGTAGAGGAAGAACTCGTTATAGGAGTAGCGCGCGAGGACGTCGACGAGCTCCTGCATGAGCGCGGCGTTTGGACGCCGGTCCGTCACGTCGAGGAGATAGGCGCGCGACGCGATCAAAACGTCAGACCGCCCACTCCTCGGTCTTCGCCGTCTGCTCGACAGGCTTCGAGTAGATGTCGGACTCGTCGACGGGTGCCTTCTTCGGCTCAAGCGCGTGCTCAAACGTCGGAAGCTCACGGACGGGCGCGTTCTCGCGCAGAACGGCCGGAGCCCCCGTGCCCGTCGTCGCGTTCGCGCCCACGAGCGCGGCCGCGGCCGCCTTCTCCTCCTCGCCCGCCGCCTCGCGCGCGTCGACGGCGGCCAGAGCCTCCGCATCAACCGCGCCAAGCTTCGTGTGGCGCGCGGGGATCGGCTTCAGGAGCGGATCGTCAGGCCCAATGACCGTGCATTTAAGTTCCTCCTTGATGTAGGCCTCGATCTCGGGAATCTGGCAGCTTTCGAACTCGTCCGCGAACGAAATCGCGATGCCCGTCGAGCCAGCGCGACCGGTGCGGCCGATGCGGTGGACGTAATCCTCGGCCTCGTAGGGGAAGTCGAAGTTGATGACATATTCAAGCCCCTTCACATCGATGCCGCGCCCCGCGACATCCGTCGCGACGACGATCTTGACCTCGCCCTCGCGGAACGCATCAAGCACCTTGAGGCGCTTATTTTGGTTGACGTCGCCCGAGAGCATTTCGACGGAGACGCCACGCACACGAAGCGACTCGTAGACATCCTCTGTCGTTGACTTGCGGTTGCAGAAGACAATCGTGCGCGCGTCCGGGTGGAGCGCGATGTGATTGAAAAGGACGGTAAATTTATCCTTCGCCTGAATGACGTAGACGACCTGCTTGACCGTGTCGGTCGCGTTCGTCTCGCTCTCGACTTCGGCCTTGAACGGCTCTTCCATCCAGTTCATCGCAAGACGCATGACCGTCTCGTTGAGCGTCGCCGAGTAGAGCATCGTCGTGCGCTTATTCTTCGGCGGCAGATAACTCATGATGCGGCGGACATCGGGGATGAAGCCCATGTCGAGCATGCGGTCGGCCTCGTCGATGACGAGCGTGTCGACATTCGAGAGGTTGATGACGCGGCTCTTCGTGAAGTCGAGGAGGCGCCCGGGCGTCGCGACGAGCAAATCAACGGGCGCCGAGACGACCTCGCGACGCTGGCGGTCGTAATCCATGCCGCCGTAAACGGCGAGCGTACGAAGACCCGTGTACTTGCCGATCGCATCGGCATCCTTGCAAATCTGAATGACGAGCTCGCGCGTTGGCGCAATGACGAGGGCGCGCGGGTTGCCGCCGACCTTCGCGCGGTTCTCGGGGCTGCGCAGGTAGCGCGTTAAGATCGCGACGAGAAACGCCGCCGTCTTGCCCGAGCCCGTTTGCGCCTTGCCCGCAATGTTCTTGCCTGCGAGCGCCTGTTCAAGCGAGAGGGCCTGAATGTCGGTGCAATACTTAAAACCGAGGTCGGCGATGCCGTGCATGACCTCGCTCGGCAGATCGAAGTCGTGAAAGCGCTTCTTGCCCTCCTGCTCTTCAACGACAAACGAAGCGGGATCCCACGCTGCGTGCGCCGCCTTGCGCGCGGCAAGTTCCTCGGCCGAAATCTCGCCACCTGGGCGCATCTCGTCGGCCGCCGTGTTGACCGTCACAGGTCCGCGCGCGCGCCCACGATCTCCACGCCGTCCGCCGCGATCGCCGCCGCGCCCACGCCCGCCGTCGCGACGGCCCTCGCCGCCGCGTCCGCCACGGTCTCCACGCGCTTTCTGCTGTTGCGAGGCACCCTGCTTCTGCGGCTGCTTCTGCTGCGAGGCCTGTCCCGAAGAGCCCTTGTGCTTCTTGTTGCGGCCGCCCTTCGCCTGCTTCTTCGGCCCCTTCGCGGACGCACCGCCCGTGAACACCGAGACAATTTTCTTGAGAAAACCAAATGCCATAATTCCTCCCCTTGAAACGAATATAAGCAGAAACGGCGGCGAGGAGCGCCGCCGTTTCTGCCTCTCGATCAGCGCTTCGAGAACTGGAAGCGCTTGCGAGCGCCGGGCTGGCCGGGTTTCTTGCGCTCCTTCATGCGGCTGTCGCGCGTCATGCAACCGGCCTTCTTGAGGGCCGCGCGCGTCGCCTCGTCCGCCGCGACGAGCGCGCGAGCGAGACCGTGGCGGATCGCGCCCGCCTGGCCAGAGATGCCGCCGCCCTTCGCCTGAACGACGACGTCGACCTTCGACATATCATAGCCCGAAATCGCGACGGGCTGCTTCAGGTAGTCGCGCAGAGCCTCCGACGGGAGGTAGTCCTCAAGCGCAACGCCGTTGACCGTCCACTTGCCCTTGCCCTCGATGAGGTTCACGCGCGCCGTCGCCGTCTTGCGGCGGCCCGTACCAGCAGAAATCACCTTGATCGTAGCCATTTTCTCTTCTCCCTCCTTAGAGCTTGATCTCGACCGGCTTCTGGGCGGCGAGCATGCCCGCATCGGCTTCGCCCGCGAAGACCTTGACGCGCGTCATCATCTTGCGCGCGATGTTGTTCTTCGGAAGCATGCCCCAAACGGCCTCCGTGATCATGCGGTCGGGATGCGTCGCGCGCATCTCGGCGGCCGTGAACTCCTTCAGGCCATTCCGATAGCCGGAGTAGCGCTGATAGGTCTTCTTCTCCTCCTTCTTGCCCGTGAGCTTGACGAGCGCGGCGTTCGTGACGATCACAAACGCGCCCGCGTCAACGGACGGATCGAAGGTTGGAAGGTCCTTCGCACGGAGTTTGTTCGCAACGACGACCGCGAGGCGGCCAAGCGGCTGATCCTTCGCGTCGATGATGAACCACGCGCGCTTGTCGCCCGGGTTCGGAGCACGATAGCTCTTCTGCATCTTCTTTTTCTCTTTCCTTTGCGCGGTTTTGTGCCCTTTATCCGGGGTTTTGACCGCAATGACTTTTCTGACACACTCGCCACCGGTTAGCCCCCGATGACGAAACTTCGTATCAGTATATCAAAACCGACCGCCTTCTGTCAAATGCCTTGCACGCGACGGCGTTCTTCATCGCCATCTTCGCGAGACGCTGTTGCCCAGCGAATTTCAGCGCGGAATCGTTATGCGCGCCCGATCGTCAAGTGGCA
>CAYNVE010000111.1:0-4042 GCA_964400635.1 uncultured Lentisphaeraceae bacterium | reverse complement strand
CCGCGACGCAGATGGCGACGGAGATGCAGGCGACGAGCCTCGCGAACATGATCATTTTGGGCGCGATTGTCCAGAAACTTCAGTGCGTGAAGCCCGAGACGATTACCGAGGCCTTGAAGGAGACGATCAGCGCGCGTAAGGCATCGCTTCTTGATCTCAACTTGAAGGCGGTCGCGGAAGGCGAAACGTTCATCAAGGGGTGAACGCTTTTTGGACATTTTAAAAAAGAAGGAGAGAAGACAATGGGTATTTGCTGTATGTTCGCGGGCCAGGGCGCTCAGGTTCCCGGCATGGGCAAGGATTTCGCCGAGGCGGATGCCGAAGTGATGGGCTTTTTTGATAAGGCGAACGCCGTTCTCGGTTTTGACTTAAAGAAGATCTGCTTTGAAGGGCCGGCCGAGGAACTAACGAAGTCGAACATTTGCCAGCCCGCCATCTTCGTGACGAGCTATGCGGCCTACACCGCGCTTCAGAAGAAGCGTCCGACCTCTTTCACGTGCGCGGCGGGTCTTTCGCTCGGCGAGTGGGGCGCGCTCTGTGCGGCGGGCGTTCTGGACTTCGACTCAACGCTCAAGGTTCTGGAGGCGCGTGGCCGCTTCATGCAGGAGGCCTGCGAGGCAACACCGTCGGGCATGATTGCCATCGTCGGCGCGACGAGCGACCAGCTGAAGGCCTTGTGCGACGCGACGCTCTGCACGGTTGCGAACATCAACTCCGCCGCGCAACAGGTTCTCTCTGGCTCGAAGGATGCGATCGCGGCGGCGGCGACGAAGGCGAAGGAACTCGGCATCAAGCGCGCGATTCCGCTCGCGACGGCCGGCGCGTTCCACTCGCCGTTCATGGCTTCGGCGCGCGAGAAGCTTGCGCCCGTCCTGGACACGATTACATTCCACGCGCCGAAGTTCCCCGTCCTCTCAAATGTCACGGGTCAGCCGCATTCGTCCGATCCCGCCGTCATCAAGGCGACGATGCTTGAGCAGGTGACGGGCACGACGAACTGGGCGGCGGACGTCGCATCGGCGAAGGCGCTCGGCTGCGACACGTTCGTCGAGTTTGGCCCTGGCAAGGTTCTCTCGGGCCTCGTCAAGAAGATTGATGCCGCGCTTCAGACGTCGAATGTCGCCGACCTGACGACGCTTGACGCGACGGTCGCCGCGCTCGGCTAATTTCATTCCACCACACCCAACAGCGAAGGAGAAAAAGAGATGAACGAGATTTTGAAGGGCAAGGTTGCTCTTGTGACGGGCGCGGCGCGCGGCATCGGCGCGGCCATTGCGAAGAAGCTCGCCGAACGCGGCGCGGACGTGGCGATTTGCGATCTGAAGGCGGAGTGGTGCGACGAGACGGTCGCCGCGCTTCAGGCACTCGGCGTGAAGGCGAAGGGCTACGGCGTCAATGTCTCGGTCTCCGCCGAGGTGGATGCGTGCGTCAAGGCGGTTATCGCCGACTTCGGCAAGATTGACATCATGGTCAACAACGCGGGCATCACGAAGGATGGCCTTCTGATGCGCATGAGCGATGACGATTGGGATGCCGTTCTCAATGTGAACTTGAAGGGCACGTTCCTCTTCACGCGCGCCGTCTCGCGCCCGATGATGAAGAACAAGGACGCCGCGGGCAACGCGTGCGGCGGCTCGATCATCAACATCGCCTCTGTCGTCGGTATCATGGGCAACGCGGGGCAGGCGAACTACACCGCGTCGAAGGGCGGCGTCATCGCGCTCACGAAGACGACGGCGAAGGAGCTCGGCTCGCGCAATGTCCGTTGCAACGCGGTCGCGCCTGGCTTCATCCAGTCGAAGATGACGGACGTCCTGCCTGACGATGTCAAGAAGGCGTACATGGAGACGATTCCGCTTCGCCGCTTCGGCACGGCCGAGGATATCGCCAAGGCGGTCGCGTGGCTCGCGAGCGATGATGCCGCCTACGTGACGGGTCAGATTATCTCGGTTAACGGTGGCATGATCGGATGAAGACGAAGCCGCTCTTCCTCGTTCTCTCCGCGCCGTCGGGTTGCGGCAAGTCGACGCTCATTGATATGCTCTTGCAAGAGTATTCCGACCTCGTTTACTCGATCTCGTGCACGACGCGGCCGCCGCGCGGGGAGGAAGAAGACGGCATCGACTACCACTTCAAGACGAAGGCGCGTTTCGAGGAGCTCATCGCCGAGAACGCCTTCATCGAATACGCGAAGGTGCACGACAACTACTACGGCACCTTAAAGTCGCCGATTGAGGAGGTGCTCGCCGAGGGCAACTCCATGATTCTCGACATCGACGTGCAGGGCGCGGCGAAGGTGCGCGACTATGTGCGCGCGCTCCCGAACACAGATCCGATGAAGATCGGCTATGTCGACATCTTCATCAACCCGCCGTCGATGGAGGAACTGCGCGCGCGCCTCGAGGGGCGCGGCACGGATGCGCCGAGCGTCATTGAGAAGCGTCTCGCGAACGCCGAGGGCGAGATGGCGCGCGCGGGCGAGTACATGTTTCAGGTCACGAATGACGATCTCTCGCACTGCTACAAGCGTCTCTGCGACCTTATCGACGCGCTGAGCGGAAGAATGTGATGGCCGTCTCGCGCCCTCTTTCCTACGCGATGGTCGGCGGGGCCGAGGGCTCGTTCATCGGACCCATCCACCGCATGGCGATTCGACTCGACAACCTTGCGACGCTTGTGGCGGGTTGCTTCTCGCGCCAGGCGGCGAAGAACCGCGCGACGGGCGAGGCGTTGCGCCTCGACCCCACTCGCGTCTATGCGACGTGGCGTGACCTGATTGCGCTCGAGCGTGGAAAGGTCGATTTCCTCGTCATCTCAACAACGAACGAGACGCACTTCGAGATTGCGAAGGCCGCGCTTGAGGCGGGGATGGATGTCTTCTGCGAGAAGCCCATTTCCTTCACATCGGCCGAGGCCGAGACGCTCGCCGCACTGGCGCGCCGTCATCGCCGCATCTTCGGCGTGCCGTTCACTTATTTGGGCTACCCGATGGTCAAGCTTGCGCGCGATCTCGTGAAGAAGGGGGAACTTGGGAAAATCGACAAGGTCACGCTCGAATACGTGAAGGGCTCGTTCAGAAAGGGTCGCTCGGGGCGCGGGTGGAAGGTTGATCCAAAGATTGCGGGTCCGAGTTGCGTCGTCTCCGACTTGGGGGTTCATGGCTTCTCAATGATTGAATACGTGACGGGGCTTGAGGTGACGCGCCTCATGGCTGACCTTTCGTCCTTCGGGAACAGCCGCGGTCTCGACGATGACGCACTCATGATCCTCCATCTTGAGAAGGGCGCGAAGGCGATCTTTACGACATCAAAGGTCGCGACGGGTGAGGAGAACGGTGTCAGATTGCGCGTTTACGGCCGCAAGGCCTCGCTCTTCTGGGATCAAGAGTCGCCGAATCAGCTCGTCGTGCGTTCGCCATTTGAGCCAGACAGGGTCTACCACCGCCGCGCGCCGTACGTGGGCTCTCTCTCTCCCGCATCCGTCGCCGCCTCGCGCTTCCCCGCCGGTCATCACGAGGGCTTCGTTGAGGCGCTCGCCAACATCTACGATGCGTTTGTCGCGGCCGTCCGCACGCGAAAGGCAGGTGACTTTCCGAGCGCGAGGGAGGGCGTCCGCTCGATCTGCTTTGTCGAGGCCGCGCTCCGTTCGGCGAAGAACAACTCCGCGTGGACGAACGTCTCGTAATCACTCACTCAGATGCCGACTATAAGACGGCCGCCCCTCGGCTGCAAAAGCAGAGAGGCGCGTTTTGTCGGGGGTGTTCGTCAAAACTGGGGAATCTCTAGATCGAGATTCTTCCTTGTCAGATTTTGTCATGTGTGCGCGTATATATTGGGTGTAAGGGGAAATGTCATTTCAGGCGGATGAAAAGCGATAGCGAAAAAGCGGAAGAATCGTGAGAAGACTGGCAGAAAAGGTACGACAATAGAAATCTGAATGTTTTGTTGTTTTTTTTTTAGAAATTTTGTATAATATCTGTGTCGCGTGAATTGATTTTATTTTTATAATACAACAAGAAGATAGGAGTTAAGATATGTTTTGC
>CAYNVE010000110.1:0-4045 GCA_964400635.1 uncultured Lentisphaeraceae bacterium | reverse complement strand
TGATCGGAAGCGCCTTCTCGATGCCGGCATTGCGCCGCTCAACGTCGAGCGCGTGTGTCGCTGTGTAACAGCCGAGGTTCGGCCCAATGAAGCAGTGTGAGCCAATCGTGATCTTCGCGCCGTCCATCAGGTAGGCACCGTGGTTGATGAACGTGTCATCGCCGATAAAGCAGTTTACGCCGTAGTCCGTGTAGCACGGCGCGAGAATGACGACGTTCTTGCCCAAGTTCGGGAAGAGACGGCGCAACGCCTCCGCGCGCGCGGTCTTGTCCGCCGGCGACGCCTGGTTGAAAGCGTCGTTCAGCATCTCGACGCGCTCGCGCATCGCAATAAGTTCCGGGTCGAAGTTGGCGTCATACCACTCGCCCGCCTGCATCTTTTCGAATTCTGTCATCATCAGAAAAATGTCTACGCACCCGCTTGTAAGAGGCGGCAAGCGAATTTCACAATCTCAACGCAGGGACGCTTCTTGTAGTAGTCGGCCGTGCGCGACTCGGGCTTGGCGCCCGCCGTCGTCGGCACGCCCGCGAGAAGCTCGCGGCAGACGATGGAGCCCATCTCCTCCTTAAAGCGCGCGGCGAACGCCTGAATGCGCGGATAGGCCGCCGTCTTGTCGCCACCCGCGCGCGCGCCGAGAACCATCGCCGATGCGCTCATCGCGCCGCAGACCTCGCGCAGACGGCCGACGCCACCGCCGAGTCCGCAGGCGAGGCGCTTGGCCGTCTCCTCATCAACGCCCAGTTCGTCGGCAAACGCCGCCAGGACGGCCTGCGAACAGTTGCACCCACTCATAAAGAGTGCCTCGGCCTTTTCTTCACGATTCATCATCTTTCCTTTCCGATTTCGATTTTCCAAAAGTAGCGATGAGCGCGCGGCTCAAAAAGACGGCGGAAGCAACGAGCGGATGGTGCCTGGATGTCGGGAAGCGAAAGAGCGCATCGCGGACGAAGGCATCTTGCGCATAGCGGACGAACCCGCGCCGCGCCTTCAAAAGCTCGATCGCCGAGAAGACCGCACTCGCCTCAAAATAACGCATCACGTCACCGCCTGCGCGCGCGGCGACGGCCTCGCGGTTCTTGAGTGCAGCGAACTTGTAGGGGTAGTAAACATCGGGCTTCAGGCGCGTTGAAAGAACGCCTCCCACGCCTGGCGTGTAGTCGTAGAGGCTTTCCGAAATCGTGACGACGCGCGTCGCGCGCGTCGCGCATTCCGCGAGAAACGCCGCATCCTCAAAGAGGCGCAGTGACTCGTCGAAACGGATTGCGTTCTTCTCAAGGAAGTCGCGCCGATACGCGCCACGCCAGACACCTCCCATTTCGCGGCGCGCAAAAAAGTCGCCGCCCGCGTTCCAGCGGCGGACATCCTCGAAAGAAAAGCCAAAGAACGCAGGCAAGAGCGCGGCGCGGACAGCCGCATTTCCCGTAAGGTCGTAGGCGTGCTTTAAAGGGAAAAAGTCATCGTTCGAGAGGACGAAATCGGACCCCGTCTTTGAGAGTGTCTGAAGATGCGCCGAGAAAAATGTGGGTCGGACCGCATCGTCCGCATCCGCAAAGAAGATGACCTCACCTGTCGCGCGACGAAGCCCCTCATTGCGCGCCCACGAGGGCCCGCGCGCCGTCGCGTCATCAACGACAATCGTCTCGACGTCAAGACCCGCTGACGCCGCCTTCACCGACTGGAGAAGGCGCGGGAGCGTCGGTCGGTTCGACGGATGGCACGGGATGATCAGGCTGAGTTTCACCTTTCGGCTCCTCCGCTTCTGCGTGTTCGGCGACGCGCGCCGCCGTTCGTGTCGGGTTCTTCGCCATAAACTCCCACGCGAACGTCTTGTAGGCATCGGCACCCTTTGAGCGCGGGTCGAGGAAGACGACGGGCGTACCCGTCGACGGTGCTTCCGAGACACGCACGTTGCGCGGAATCAAGGTCTCGTAAACTTTCTCGCCGAAGTGGCCGCGCACCTCCGCGATGACCTCCTGCGTGAGGCGCGCGGTCATGTTGACCATCGTGAAGACGATGCCGTTCAACTCAAGCGCGGGGTTGACGCCCGCGCGAATGCGCTCGATCGAGCCCGTGATGAGGACCAACCCGTCCATCGCGAGGAACTCGGCTTGAATCGGAATGAGGACGCTGTCGGTCGCCGCAAGCGCCGAAGTCATGACGATGCCGAGCGAGGGCGGGCAGTCCAGGATGATGTAGTCAAACGCGCCCGACTCCTTCACGGGGGCGAGGGCATCGCGAATCATCGAGAGCCGATCCTCACGCATACCGAACTCAAGTTCCGCGCCCGCGAGGTCGACCTCGGAAGGAATGATGTTTAAGTTCGGCCACTTGGTCGGCTGGATGACGTCGCCAATCTCCTTCGTGCCCGTGAGGACAGCGTAGAGCGAAACGCCCGCCTGCTTCTCAAGCCCGAGGCCGAGCGTCGCGTGCGCCTGCGGATCGAGATCCACGACGAGCACCGCACGATGGCGCGCCGAGAGCGCCGCCGCGAGGTTGACGACCGTCGTCGTCTTGCCGACGCCGCCCTTCTGGTTTGCGATTGCGATGATCTTCGTCTGACGTTCCATACCGTGTCTTCCCTCTTCCTGTTTCACTTCGCTTTTTTTGCCCACTTCCAACGAGGCTAGAACAACTTGCCACTCTTCTGCAGTTCCGAGATATTTCTTTTTGCGCTCCTGTTCACCTCGCGAAGCCAAAGTTCAACGAGCGCGACATCCCACGGCTCGTCCACGCACTGGATGACCGCCGCGAATTTATCGCCCGAGTCGAGAACCGCCTTCTTCACGCGGTCGGTGACGACCGAGAGGCGATCGGTGACGATCTGCTCGGAGAAGTTGTCGGACTTCAAATGATAGCCGTAGCGCAAGATGCGCAAATGCTCCTCGTGCTCCTTCAAGAACTCGAAGTAGGCGCGCGCCTCGTCGCCAAAGCCCTCCATGTCGGGGGCTTGGAAGTGCGGCGCGATGACGAGCGGCTGGTGCGCCTCAAGCCGCCCTTCGCGCACACGCACCTTGCCGGGATTGTCGTCGAGCTCCGAGACGAGGTGGTAGTTGACGAGCGTGTTGCCGAACGTCTCGAGCCGATGGGAAGGCTCGACGAGAAAGCGTGCGCTCTTCGCCGCGTACCACCGGTCAAACTCGGCGTTCGCGCTCATTTCCCGCAGCACTTCTTGTATTTCTTGCCGCTCCCGCAGGGGCACGGGTCGTTGCGTCCAACCTTCGGCTCCTCGCGGACGGTCGGCTTCTCGGGGACGAAGTCGCCATCCTCAAACTTCCAACCATCGGCCTCCTTCACGAACGTCGAAACCTCGTGATGGTTGCAGAACTTGCCGCCCGACGTGTAGAGCGCGCGGAACTCAACAACGCCCGTCGTGTCGTCCTTCTGACCCTTCTCGGTGCGCAAAATTTCGAGGCCGTGCCATTCGGCCATCTCCGACCACGTGCGCGAGGCCTCGAGATCGCACTGTTCCTGAACGGCCTTCGTCGCGGAAGTCTTCAAAAACTCGACCGCGCCCGTCACGTATGACGAATAGCGCGCGCGCATAAGCGCCTCGGCCGTCTCGGCCTTCGCGATGCCTGCGATAATCGGCCCGCAGCATTCGCCGTAGGTCTTTCCGGATTTGCAAGGACAAAGATCTGTGTTTTCCATAAGAGACCTATTTTACCAAAAAGAATGGCATCTGTGCGAAAAAGAGATCCGTCCGAGAAAATCCGTGAGCTGTTTTATCTACCACGGAAAACACAGAAACGACACGGAAACGCCGCGTGCCGAATTACAGTTTTAGGTTTAACCTATTTCTGTAATTCGCGAAATTACTTGTTGCCCTTCGCGCAGTTGTGGGTCTTGCAGAGCATCTGGCAGTTCGCCGCGCTCGTCTCGCCGCCCTTCGACCACGCCGCGACATGGTCGGCGCTCTTCGCCGCCGAAAGGTTCTTGTTCGCCATTGCACTTCCTCTTTGCCGCGCGGTGAGAGAAAAGAGGATTCGCCTTTGCGCGACAATAGGAAAGCGATCCCGTGGCGTCTCGCGCCCGCCCGGCGCAATCT
>CAYNVE010000109.1:0-4158 GCA_964400635.1 uncultured Lentisphaeraceae bacterium | reverse complement strand
CTCTTCTTCTGACGTTTGAACTTACCGCGTATGATACCAAATCTCGCCGCAATGCAACGCCGCGCGACCGAAGTATTCCGGGGCGCCGCCTCGCCCCATCACGCCTGAAAAAGCTTCTTCATCTCGCCGATGCGCGACTTGTCGGCAACGAGAACGGCATCAGGCGTCGTGACGATGACGAGATTCTTGACGCCGAGAAGCGAGATGCGCGCCGAACGCGCGACGCAGATGTTGCCGTCCGCCTCCACGACCGTGCAAGGGCCCTCGCGCACATTACCGCGCGAATCGTGCGGGAAATACGTGTCAAAAGCCGCATAGCTGCCAACGTCGTCCCAACCGCAGTCCGCCGGCACGACGCCAACCTTGTCGAGTTTCTCCATGACGGAAAAGTCGAACGAGATCTTCGGCATCGTCTCGTAGAGCGCCTTCAATCGGCGCGGGTTCATCTCCTGCGCCGAAAGCGCGAGGAGCGGCTCAAACGCGGGCGCGTGCGCGCGAATCGCCGCCTCAAAGACGCTCGCGCGCGCGAGGAACATCCCCGCGTTCCAAAGGTAGCCCTTCTTTAAGTAGCCCTTCGCCTTTGCGGCTGACGGCTTTTCGCGGAAGCGTCCCGTCGCGGGGTCGACATAGCCAAAGCCCGTCGCGGGGTAGGTCGGCTTGATGCCGAGCGTCACGATCATCTCACGGCGACGCGCGAGGGCAACGGCGCGGCGGAGGGCGGCCTGAAACGCCTTTGTATTGAGGACGAGTTGGTCGGCCGGAAAGAACCCGATAACGCCGTCTGTCTTCGCGATGCCGACACCGAGTGAGACGGCCGCGCCCGTGTCACGCCGCATGGGCTCGCCGACAATGTTCTCCTTCTTGATCTCAGGCAGCTCCCGCCGCGTGGCCTTGACGAGTGCCTCGGACGTGACGACATAGACATCAGACGGACGGACAAGCCCCTTTAAGCGCGAGACGGCCTGACGAATGAGACTCTCGCCTCCAAAGACGCGCAAGAACTGCTTTGGATGCTCGCTCGTCGAGAGCGGCCAGAATCGCTCGCCCGAACCGCCCGCAAGAATGACGGCCTTGAAACTAGTAGAGTTTGCGGCCATAGACGAGAATCTTGTGGAGGTGGTAGACTTCCTTCTTGGAACCGGCGCGGCGCGAGACGCGGACATAGCGCGCCGTCTGCGGCGAGGGCAAGGTCACCTTCCACTCGTTCTGCACCTGCTCGCTTTCCCACACCTTCGTGAAGCTCTTGCCGTCCTTCGAGACAGAGACCTCGATCGGGACCTGACGCCCGCCATTCTGCCCGCCACCCGAGTTGACAATCGTGACCCCGTAAACCTCGCTGTCACCTGGCAGAACAACCTCCGCCCACGGTGCCTCCTCCTTTTCGGTATGGAAGCTATTGCCGCCCTCAAACTCCGCCGCCTCAAGAGCGTTACGGTAGGAGACGGGCGAGTCCCACTCGCTCGTCGACGAGACCTTGAGAAGGCCCTCCTCCGAGACGAGCGGCCAGCCGTAGTCCACCTTCGGATACTCCTTGCCCGCGCGCTTGGGGGCGAGTTTCGGAGAGAGCTTGTCAAGAAGCGAGTAGACCTGACGGTACATCGCGATATCCTCACTCTGGGAGGCCTTAACAATCATGCCGCGGTAATCGAGCTCGCGCTTCGTCTTGAGCGACGAGGCCGCGACAATCTTCAAGAAGCGCTTCGCCGACTCGGGCCCCTTCATAAGCTTGCCCGCCGCCCAGTTGATGGCCTGCGCGTAATAGTTCTTGGACGCGCCCTGCCCCTCAAGAATCGCCGGCAAGAGTGCCCAGATCGTCGCGTCGTCACTCCCAATCACATTGAAGACGGGGTCAAGGACGCGCTCCTCAAAGTACATCGGCTCAACCGTCGGCGCGGGGTGCTCGCGGAAGGCGAGAAAGCCCTTCTTCGCGGCGGCGACACGCTCGGCCTTGTTCGCGCTAAACGCTTCGAGATACTTCATATAGAGTTGCCAACCCTGGCACGGCTCGGTCGCGAACGTCTCGCGCAGCGTCTTGGCGAACTTCTCCCACCGGTCGGGCGAGGGGTTCGCCTTGATCTTCTCCATCCAGTCCCAAGCCGCGTTCCAGTTGCCAGGCACGAGCGTCATCGCCGCCTCGTAATTCCCCTTCCAACGCAGATACTCCGCCTGCATGCGCTTCGGGTTCGAGTAGTAGCGATTCTGCTCCTCAAGGGCCGGCCAGTACGAGCCACCGAGCGAGAAGTGCGGGTTCGTGTGGCTCGTCACGGCGTAGGCTTGACCCCAGCGATTCGCGTCGTAGTTCCAGATCATAAACGCGCAGTGGCCGGGCTGACCCGCCGTGTAGGATCTCACGCCATGCGACGCGCCGCAGTGCGAGCCGAACTTTGAGAGCGCGCCGCACACGCCGCCGACGCGGTGGCGCAGCTCCTGCGTGTTCCAACGGTGCTCCCACGGACGATAATAGAGGGGCCCATGCACCGACGCGCCAAAACAGTTGAAGAGGCGATAATGGCACGACTGCCAGCAGATGTCGGCATAGCGTGCGGCGGGGATCGTCGCGTGGTCGTGAATCCAGCGCAGATTCTCGACGGAGAGCATATCGTTCTGACCCATACACACGACCTCGCGCCAACGCCAGACGTCGTGCTTCCACGCCGTGTCGTGCAAGGTTCCGTCCTTCGCCCACTCGCGATAGCACTCCATGTAAAGGACGAGCTTCCGTTCATCCCAATCGTGGCCATGGTCAAGCGCGAAGGCGGTCGCGATGTTGCGACCAATCTTCGTATCGGTGAAGCCGCCCTTGTCGTTCCAGACGAGCAGGTCGAGGGCCTTAAGGGACGCTGCGTAGGTGCCGTCGCGCTGACCGAAATAGGTACCCGGGCGGCCTGAGCCTGCGAACTCCTCCATCCACTCGCGATCGGAGAAGAACTTCTTCAGAAACTTCTCGCCACCCTCGCGCTTGCGGATCTCTTCAATCTCCTTCTTGCCAACGGCCTTTTCGATGTAAGAGCGCACAACCGTGATGTCGCGCGCCGGCTCCGCGGCCATGCCGACGAGCGCACCGACCGCACAAAGAAAGATCACGAGAAGATGTTTCATGTGTTCAATTATACCAAAAACAAACGCCTTCTGCTCACGCCTTTTAGGCACAAATAAAGGCGCGAGACTTATTCTCGCGCCTTCGCCCTTGATCGTCTTGATCAAGAACCGTCGACTACTCAATGTCGACGACGTTCGCCCAGTGGAGCAGCAGGTCGCGGTTCTTCGGCGACTGCTCACGGCTCGCCTCGGCGGCCGCCACGATCGGCAGATACTTCTGGATATCGGCGAGCGCCACGCCAAGCGCCGCGCACGCGAGCTCCATATACTTCTCAGCCGCCGCAACATGGCCCGAAAGCCAGAAGAGCAAATACGTCCGCGCGACGTCCGCGCAGGGGTCACCCAGGCGCACGTGGCTCCAGTCGATGACGCGCCAGTCGCCGTTCGGCGTGCGGATGACGTTCGTCGGGTTGAAGTCGCCGTGACAGAGCGCTGTGCCGCGCGGGAAGCTCTGCAACTTCATGTGCAGGTCGTAGCGCGTGACCTTGTCAACGGGCGAGGCCGAGATCTGCTTGTCGAGCTTGTCCGCGAGGTTGCCCATGCGGTCGGAGGTCTTCGAGAAGATCTTGCACTGAATGGCGACGAAGTCTTTGAGGTACTTCGTCAGGTTCTTCTTGTCCTTCGCCATGAGGTCGGCAAGCGTCTCGCCCTCGATGTACTCGCGGCGGATGCACCAGTGCTCGCGAATCTTGCACACCTCGAGCACCTTCGCGACGGGGAGCCCCGTCTCGGCGGCGCGCGCCTCGTTCATCGCCTCGTTCAAGATGAGCGAGACCTTGTAGTTCGGCCCGAAGATCTTGAGAACCGTGTCCTTGTCGCGGCAGATGACCTTGTCGGTGCGCTGCTGGAGGACGGCATCCTTCTTCGCAGGGGCGACCGCCTTCTTCGCAGAGGCGGCCACCTCGGTCACGACCTTCTTCGGACGGCTCGGCCTGCGACCCGTCGGCTTCTTCTCAGCTGCTTTCTTCTTCATGTTGAATCTCCTTTCAGTCGTTGACGTTCGTTTAGACGTTCTCGTGCTTGCCGTAGTAGGCGTTGAGATACATCTGCTTGATCTCC
>CAYNVE010000108.1:2199-4253 GCA_964400635.1 uncultured Lentisphaeraceae bacterium | reverse complement strand
TCGCTCATGGTCAGCTCCTTCAAGTCATTCGTCGACGAGCACGGGCAGGCCGCAGCGGCCTTCCTCCGCATACGGATACGTCTTGCCGTCCATGTCCTGCTCCCACCCGTCCTTCCGCCAGTCGCGGTAGAACCTCGAGAACTTCGGCGCGTTGTCCTTCACGACGCGCTTCGTCGCGCCGAACCCCTCCTCGTGCTCCTCGCACTTCGCCGCCGGGTTGCCGAGCTTCCACGCGAAATACGGCTTGTTCACGATGAACGGCAGCCGCCCGGTCGGCCCGTTCTGGTTCTTCGCGACGATCAGCCAGATCGGGTCGATGTTGCTCGCCGCGTTGTCCTTGCCGTATTGCTCGTTCTTGTAAAGCCAGTAGGGCGGCTGGCCCTGCCACTTCTTCACCACGTCGTAGTCGCGGTGCAGCAAGACGACGCTGGACGCCGCCTGCTCGAGCGCCCCCGACCCTCGCAGGTCGGTCAGCGTCGGCTCGGCGTTCTCGTCCTTGCCGCTCTTGCGGTTCAGCTGGCAAAGCGCGATCAGCGGTATCTTGTAGCGGTTCGCCGTCTTCTTCAGATACTCCGCGACGTAGGAGACGCGCTCGTATTCGTTGGCGTTGTCCACCTTGTAGCTGTTGAGGAGCTGCACGTAGTCCACGATCACGACGTCGATCTTGCCGGTCTTCGCCTTCATCGCGATGTCGATGCAGAAGTCCTCGACGTAGTAGGTCTCGCACACCTCGATGGGCGCCGCGCACACCCACTCGCTCGCCTCCTTCAGCTTCGAGAGGTTCGTCTCCGTCGGCGTGTAGCGCTTCTTCGAGACCGAGACGCGGCTCTTCTCCGTGCGCAGTCGGTCGATCACGTCCTCCGGCGGCATGTCGAGCGAGTTGATGAGAACCTTCTTGCCCTGGTCCGCCCAGAACCGCGCGAAGTTGATGGCGATCGAAGTCTTGCCCACGCTCGGACGCGCCGCCCAGATGTGGAAGCGGTTGCCGATCCCGAGGAAGATCCGCGTCAGCAGCGTCCACGGCGTCCTCAGCCCCGGCACCCAGTCCATGTCCTTCGGGCCGTTCGGGTCGACGCGCATGTGCCACGAGGCGTATTCGTCCTCCTCGAGCTTCGCGCAGATGCTCGCCTTGTCGACCGTCGTCTTGCCGGCGATGGCCGTGTAGGTCTCGCTCGCCGTCTCGATGAGCTTCGAGATCGCGGAGAGCGGATCCCGCAGGAAGTCCTTCATCGACGCGTAGAACGCCTTGGCGAACGACTGCTGGTAGACGCAGCCGCGCAGCGAGTAGACGTGATGCTCCAGCGTCCCCGGCTGCGCCCCCGCGTCGATGAGGTCGTTCAGGAACTTCATGCGGTAGCTGTCCGTCAGCCGCACGAGCGGCTTGTCCCACTTCTCCTCGCCGGCGATCTTCTTCGCGTCCTCCGCGAGGCCGAGCGCGTCCACGCCGTCGATCTGGTCGGCGCGGAACGCCCGCGCCGCCGCCTCGAAGAGCGCCGCGCAGTCCGTGTCCTCGAACCACGACGACCTCACGCCCTTGTCGACGCACACGACCGTGCACTTCGCCGGATCCGCCAGGATCGCGCCGACTATCGCCCGCTCGACTTCGAGCCGCCCTTCGTCGATCTGCTCCATGCGTCAGTCCTCCTCGCCGTTGTCCGCCAGGATGCGCAGCGTCGCGTCGGCCGATGCGGCGGACGTCGGACGCTCGACGCGCGCGGCGGAAAGTTTTTTGGGCGGCTCGTCGAGGTAGTGCCCTTCCTTGATCCACGCCACGAGACGGCGCGGCACGAACCGCTCCTCGTCCCACGCCCCGCTCTCGCGCCACTTGCGGATGCCCTGCTCGACGCGCGCGCCGGAATCTTTTTCAAACGCCTTCCGCAAGGTCTTCTTCAAACTGCTCTCGTTGACCGCATACGGATACCATTCGCGGATCTCGTCGGCCATCTTGTCCGCCCAGATCTCGGGCGACGCGGACTCC
Organism: uncultured Lentisphaeraceae bacterium; assembly: GCA_964400635.1. Lineage (GTDB taxonomy): Bacteria > Verrucomicrobiota > Kiritimatiellia > RFP12 > UBA1067 > UBA1067. The sequence continues at coordinate 2,275 of CAYNVE010000108.1, read as the reverse complement.
ATCTCGTCGGCAATCGCGTCAAACACAGACGGAGGCAACTTCTCGCCCTTCTCCCCCTTGGGGGAAAGGGGGATAT
>CAYNVE010000108.1:0-2099 GCA_964400635.1 uncultured Lentisphaeraceae bacterium | reverse complement strand
CAACCACTCGCAACGAGTGGTCTATGCTTTCGTTGCCCTCTTGCGGACGGTGAGGATCTTCATCTCGAAGCGCCCGAACGAGGGCGTGTTCATCTCGATCACGCGCTTCTTCGCCAGGGCGTCCGCCGTCGTCTTCCAGCCTTGGCCGAACAGGGCGTCCACGTCCGCCCAGTCTCCGGCGAACGTCATGCCCGTCGAGTAGAGCGTCGAGAGGAATCCGCGCTCCTGGATGGTCAGCTTATACCAGCCGACGGGCAAGTTGAAATACCATTGGTGACGGCTCATCTTCTTCAGATCCTGTTGAGGGCTGCGTTCCACCGGACGATGCCGCCGATCTCCTCGGCGTCGAACTGGTCGCCGTCGCGGAAGAAGGAGGCGTCGTTGACCTGCACGACGACGATCTGCCCGTCCGACAGTCGCTTGCAGGCGAGCTTGCGGTAGTCGAGCGTGTGCTGGACGACCTCGACCGAGACCACGCCGTCGCCCGGCAAGATGCGGTCGGGCGTGATCTTCGAGAGGTCGGCCGCCGGGTTCTCCTGGAGAATCCACGCCGCCGTCATGCCGCAGTGATGCTCGATCGCGTCCCACACCTCGCCGCGTCCGTGCGACCGACGTTCGCGAATGAGATACGCCCGGTTGCGCCCGAGGAAGCGGCAGACAACGGGGTCGGGGAAGATGTCGGGACACTTCGGGCCGCGATCATACTTCACCTGGCCGCCGCTCGGCTTCTTCGGCGCGGCGGGGGCGGGGGAGGCGGAAGCGGACGACGCCTCGCGCGCGGCGGCGTATTTTTTCTGGATTTCGGCAAGGGCTCGTTCCCGAACGGCTTGCGCGATCTTGTCTACTTTGCTCATCTCTCTTCCTTTCTGCGGTTATGCATTTTTAGTAGAAGGGGGGCGCTCCGACCTACCCCCGAGCCCCCCGCCCCCCAGGGGTGGGGTCGAAACGACCGACGGCGGGGGCGCTCGAAGCGGCGTCCGAACGATTCCCACCAAAATTGTCTACCACATTGTCAACACTTGTTGATAACCCCTTGATATGTTGGGCATTGTCACTCACGATATCAGAGCCGTTATCAACAGTCGAGCCGTCCGTCACGTCATCATCACCGACCTCGACGACCTTCGAGCCTTCCACGCGCGGCGCAGGATTTTCTGCACGATCTAACCCATTCGAGCCGCGAGACATTCGGTATATCTGCGCGTATTCAACTGTTTCGGTATCAATAACCGTAGACTTCGGGGAATCGTTGCTACTCGCGTCCGACGACTTCGCCGGCTTCCCTTCGTCATTCAAGGTCTTCAAGGCCGCAATCAAGCCGTTGATCCCTGCGTCCGCAACGGCGTCCTTGTCGTTGACAAGATCTTCGAGCTGTTCCATGAGTTCATACGTGATCATGGACTTCTTGCGTCTCACGTTTTCATACAAAACTTCCGCGCCGCGCGTTCTCATCTCCCGCTCGATCAGGGCGTTCAGCGTTCTCGACGACAACTTGCAGCAGTCGCAGACGGCTCGCTTGCTCAGCCCGATCTCGAAGAACAGCCTCGACGCGATGGCGTAGGTGTCCGGGTGGGATACGAGCAGTCTTTCAGCCGTGTATTGCTTGTCGCGGTTGTCATCAAATTTCTCCGCGCGCGTGATCACGGCCGTCAGGTCGAGACCGGGGAGCGTCTGCTCCGACGTCGCGGGGACTGTGGACGCACGGCTCATGCGTAGAGGACCTTCTTCTCCTGGTTCATGAGATACGCCTTGATCGCGCCGGCACGGATCGCCTTGCGCATGCCGCGCTCCATGTAGGCGAGGCCGTCACGACCGCCAGACTGCACGTAGACCTCCATCGCGTGAAGGATCTCGCCCTTGTCGATTCCCATGATCTTCGCCGCCGAATTGACCGACAGGATCTTCAGCTCGCTGATCGCGGGAACGGACTTGACGTCTAACACTTCAGTCTCCATGGCCGTGACTCCTTTCAGTTGGCAAATTCTCCCGCCGCGCGCGGTTCGCCGTCCGTCTCGCCGTCCATCTCGGCCAGTTCCTCGTCCGAGAACTCGACGGGCGCCGTCTTGATGCACTCGACGACCTGCATCAGGTCTTCGGCG
>CAYNVE010000107.1:0-4320 GCA_964400635.1 uncultured Lentisphaeraceae bacterium | reverse complement strand
TAAGGTAACAGGCGAGTCATTTGCGCGACAAGCCGAAATCATGTCAGAAGTGCCCGCAAACTGCGGGTCGAAGGTAAATTGCGTTTAGTTTCGGACTCGACAAAAAAGCGCGCGTTGCGTAAGGAGCGTGTCTTTGATGGGGCGAAAGTGCGAGGCGCGGTTTGCGGCGCGGTAGATTGTCTCAATCGGAATCTGAAGAAGCCGCTCGCCGAGTCGCTTCAGAAGGCCGAACCACGCCGCCTCGTACTCAAAGCGGTCGCCGGCAAGAGCGACGAGCGGCGCGAAAAGCCGCCTCGGGACGGCGCGAAGCCCCGTCTGTGTGTCGGCGATTCGGAAGCCAAAAAGAAGACGCACCTCAATCGCCGTCCAGCGATTCCCCCACCACGAGCGGAACGGCACACCCTTCGCGCCGAAGTCGCGCACGCCGAAAACGACAGCATCCTCACTCGCCGCGCGCGCGGCGAGTGCGCGAACATCCTCGACGCGATGCTGGCCGTCGCCGTCCGCGAAGACCGCGCCCGCGATTTCCGGGTGTCCGTCAAGAAGATACTTTAAGGCCGTCTTCATCGCCGCGCCCTTCCCGCGATTGACATCATGCCGCAAGAGGATGACACCTTCGGGAAGCAACTTGAAATCATCCTGATTCTCAACGCTCCCGTCATCCACGACAATCACGAGCGGAAACGACTCTAAAAGCGCGCGGCAGAGCGCGACAAGCGCTATCTCAGGATTGAAGACGGGCACGACGGCGGCGTAACACGACATCGCGCGACCTCACGAAACGATCTTCCCAAGCGCGGCATCGAGGCGCGCGAGCGCGAGCGGGAGGTTGCGCCGAAAGTCCGAGACCGCGCCCGCGCCGATGAGATCTGTAATCGCCTTAATCGCCGTGAACGGAATCTTGTTCGCCTCGCAGACGTGCGCAATCGCCGCGCCCTCCATGTCACGAATCTCGACGCCGAGACGGCGCAAAAGAGCCGTCTCCGCTTCGCTCTCCGTGAAGTGGTCACCCGACCCAAGCGTCTTCGCGGGGAAGAGGCCTTTCGGCTGAAGCACAAAGTAAGGCGTCACGCGCTCGTCATGAACGCCAACCGACGTTCCGTTCACCTCCGAGAGATCGAAGTCATATTCGATGGCGCGGCCGATTTCGTAGACACCCAAAATCTCCACGCCGAGCCCACCCGCAACACCAACATTCCAGACCTCGGTCGCGCCCGCATCGATTGCCCGCTGTGTCGCGGCTGCCGCATTGACCTTGCCAATGCCCGAGACAAAGAGCCGATCGTCCGCGTTCAAGTGACGGCGCACAACCTCGGCCTCGCTCTCCATCGCGATGACGAACGCCTTCATGCCATCAGCCTCCTGACGGATTCCTCGAACGCCTTTCTTGCCTCCGCAACGTCAATCGTCGGAAACGCGCCGTGATCATAGAGAACGCGCCCGCCGACGACCGTCATAACGACATCCGATGCGTGCATCGAGTGGACGACGAGGTTCGCGAGATCCCCGTGCGGCATCAGGTGAAGTCGGTTTAAGTCAATAACGGCGAAGTCGGCCTTCGCGCCAACCTGAAGCGCGTTCCCATGCGTCGCCATCTCGATGACGTCCCACGCCGAAAGCACCGTCGGATCTTTGAGAAGCCCCTTGTGGATGAGCGAGGCGAGATGCATTTCCTCGAACATGTCGAGGTTGTCGTTTGACGCGCAGCCGTCTGTGCCGAGCGCGACCGTGACACCGAGCTCACGCGCACGTACAATTCGCGCAAAGCCCGAGCCGAGCTTCATGTTGCTTGACGGGTTGTGGACGAGAACGACCTTCTTCTCGGCGAGAATCCTAAAATCATCGTCCGTGCACCAGACGCCGTGCGCCGCAAAGCCGCCGCAGTCGAGAATGCCCGTCGAGGCGAGATAGGCGACAGGCGTTAGTCCATGGCGCGCGAGGCATTCGGCGTGCTCCTTCTCCGTCTCGGAGACGTGAACGTGAACGGGGCGGCGCAGTTCCTCATTATTCGCCTTCGCAAGCGCGCGGCAGAACGCCTCGTCCGTCAGATATTCCGAATGAACGCAGATGTGTGCGCGCGGATGTGCCCGCGTGAAGGCGATGCAGTCGTCGAGGCGGCCTGGAACAAACGAGAGCCCGACGCGCGAGACGGACGCGCGAAAGCCAATCTCATCGAACGTCGCCTCGCCCGCCGCTGGAAAGTCGTACATATCGATGACCTCCGTCGTGCCGCCTGCGAGCATCTCCATCGCGCCCCAACGCACGCCCGCGCGAATGTCGTCTGGTGTCATCTTCGCCTCGATCGGAAAAATGGCCTCTTCGAGCCAGCGCTTGAGCGGAAGGCCGCTTCCAACGCCTCTCACGAGCGTCATCGCCGTGTGTCCATGGCCATTGACGAGACCTGGGAGAACGAGCGTGGAGGCGTGTGCGGAAGAAGGAATGTCCGTCGTGGCATCAATCTTCGAAATCGTCGCGCCATCTGTCTCAAGCGTGCCGAAGCCAACCGTGCGGTCGGGCAAAAGCAAATAGGTGTTCTCGATCTTCATTTCTCCTCCTCGATCAACTGAAGCGCCTTCGCCCGCACTCTCTCCACGGTCTGCGAGACGAGCGCGCTTGCCGTAATCGGCAAAACGTGCTCGCCGCCCTTCACCATCGTCACCTCGGCGGTCGGAAAAATCGTCTTTAAGTACGCCGCATTCTCGGGCCGCACGACGCCATCTTTCTCTGACTGGAGAATCGCGACAGGAAGCGTGAACGGCCTTTCGTGCGCCGCCGCCTCCAGTGCCGCGCGCAAGTCGACCTGACGCAAAATGTCAAGCCCGCGCACGAGGTTCTCTTCCTGGTAGACAGGCGAGGGGTCGCGCTCAAAGACGAGTTCCGTTCCCCTTTTAAGCGCCTCAATGCGCCGCTGCGACATACCGCGCCACGACGGCCGATCTTCCATCATACGCGGCGTCGCCGACACGAGGACGAGCCCTTTGACGCGCGCGCGGTTTTCAAGGAGAAGCCTGAGCGCGAAGAGCCCACCCATCGAGAAGCCAACAAGAAGAAGAGGGCCATCGATCTCGCGGACAATTTTCTCAGGCAAACCGTCCATCTCCTCAACATAGTCGAACGTCCAGTCGCGTGAGAACGTCGTCAGCGCCCACGCCTCGGGCCCCGCCGCCCAACCGTTCATGACGAAGGTCGTCATTTCAAAATCCCCTCAACAGCGCGGACAATCTCGGTAGCGACGCGCCGCTTAGAAAGAAGCGGAAGCGCACGACGCGCCCCGTCAGGATAAACAAACGTGACGCGGTTCGTTGTCGTACCGAACCCCGAGCCTTTTTCCGTGACATCGTTCGCGACGATGAAAGCGAGGTGCTTTTCGCGGCACTTGCGCGCGGCCTCCGCAAGGACATCGTCCGTCTCGGCGGCGAAGCCGACCTTGACGCGACACGAGACCGTCTTTAAGATGTCAGGGTTTCGCACGAGGTGGAGGACGCCCGACATCTCGCGCTTCTTCAGCTTTGAGGCCGCCGTCTCTGCGGGCCGCCAGTCGGCAACGGCCGCCGTCGCGACGAAGGCATCCGCGCCCAAAACCGCCGCCTCGGTGGCAGCGAGCATCTCGCGCGCCGTCGTCACATTGATGCGGCGAACACCCTTCGGCGTCGGGAGCGCGACGGGACCTGCGATGAGCGTGACCTCGTGCCCGCGACGCGCCGCCGCCGTTGCGACCGCAAAACCCATCCGACCCGTTGAGGGGTTACTCAAAAAGCGCACAGGGTCAATCCACTCGCGCGTCGGGCCCGCGGTGACGACAAGCTTCATGGCGCGGGTGCCTTCTTGCTCCCGAAGAGGTAAATTTTATTCTCCGTCCCCTTCGCGAGGCGGACGATATTCGCGCGGTGCTTCCAGATGACGAAGAGCGCGATGAGCGTAACGAGGATTGCCTGCGGTAGGTTCGCCGCGCCTTCCGCGCCGAGAATCGGGAACCAGACGGCGATGGCGAGAAACACGGCTGCCGAGCAGCTGCCAAGCGAGATGTAGTTGGAGAGAGCGAAGACGACAGCGAAGAGCGCAAAGGCAACACCGACAAGACCTGGGACGAGGCCAATGAGCATACCAAAGGCCGTCGCAACGCCCTTACCGCCCTTAAACTTCATGTAGGGCGTGAGCATGTGGCCGACGACCGTGGCCACGCCGACCCAGAGCGCGGGGCCTCCAAAGGACTTCGCGAGAAGTGTTGGCAAAAGTCCCTTCAAAACATCGCACGCGAAGGCGAAAAGCCCCCACTTCTTGCCGACGGTGCGAAAGACGTTTGTCGCGCCGATGTTCTTC
>CAYNVE010000106.1:0-4422 GCA_964400635.1 uncultured Lentisphaeraceae bacterium | reverse complement strand
CCAAGCGAACAGTCTTATTATACCATATTGACGAGGGTGAAAGTGAAAATCGCCTCCCGAGTCATTTTAACCATAAAGAACATAAAAACCATAAAGAGCACGACCCCCGCATTGGATGAGGGCAGGCGGCGTTTCTGCTTTTGCGGCCGAGGGGCGGGCCGTCTTGACGAGCGTCACGTTTGCGGGACTATTGCGTTTAGTTTTGGACTCAACAGAGGTCTCATTTCCCGACACAGAAGCGCGAGAAGAGGCCGTCCATCAAGTCGGACGAATACGTCGCACCAATGACCGCGCCGAGATCCTCGGCGACGGCGCGGACGGCGTTCGCCGCGAGGACGAGATCGCGCGGCGCGCCGTCAAGTGCGTCGAGATGCGCGAGAGCCGAAGCAAGTGCGGCGTGCATTCGCTCGGACGGGCGTTCGCCGTCACTCGCAACATCGCTCGCGCGAAGAATGTCGACGATTTTTTCTTTAAGTTCCTCAATCCCCTCGCCTGTCTTCGCCGAGACATTGATTCCCTCTCCACGAGAAAGGTCGCACTTCGCGTGAAGACGCAAAATCTTCGCCGCCGTCTTCACCCCGCCGCCCAAATCGAGGACGAGATCCGCTTTTTGGATTGCCTCCTCGGCGCGACGGACGCCCTCTTTCTCGATCTCGTCCGCCGTCTCGCGAAGCCCCGCCGTGTCGACGAGCCGAACGGGAAAGCCGCCAAAGTCCGCCCACGCCTCAATCGCGTCGCGCGTCGTCCCAGGGATGTCACTCACGATCGCGCGCCCTTCGCCGAGAAGCGCATTGAGAAGCGACGACTTGCCCGCGTTCGGGGGGCCCGCGAGGACGACGCACGCGCCCGCGCGCAAGATCCGCCCCTCGCGCGCGCGAACGCACGCCGCCGCAAGAGAGGCTCTTAAATTCGTCCTCTCCGCGAAAAGACGCGCGCGCGTCCCGCTCGGGATCTCCTCCTCCGAGACATCGAGAAGATGCTCCATCTCGGTCGAGAGACGAATCGCGCGATCGTAAAGCGCGCGCATGGCCTCATCGGTCTTGTTCGCGAGCCCCTCCACAGCGACCTCTGCCGCGCGAACCGTCTTCGCGTGAATGAGGTCGAGAACGCTCTCCGCCTGCATCGCCGTCATCTTGCCCGCGAGGAACGCGCGCTCGGTAAACTCGCCGCGCCGAGCAAGCCGCGCCCCCGCCGCGAAGGCGGCCTCGAGGATGCGAGAGCTCGTCACCTCGCCGCCGTGGCACTGGAACTCGACGACGTCCTCGCCCGTGTAACTCTTCGGCGCGTTGAAGACAAGAACGAGGCATTCATCGTAGGGCGTGCGGACAAACTGGAGCCCCGTGTGGAGCGGCCGCCCCGCGACAGTCGCGCCGACTTGGTGCGCCTCGGGTCCCGAGATGCGGATGACGGCGACACCCGCGATGCCCCGCGCCGTGGCGACGGCGGCAATTGTTTCATGCCGCGCCATGCTGCGTCCCCTTAAACTCGCTCATGGTCGCCTCGCCCGCATGCGCGATGCCGCGCGGCCAGATGACGGCGAGGCCCGTCTTCGCGAGAATCTTCAGGTCAAGGAGAAAGGAATGCGTCCGCACGTATTCGAGATCGTAGCGAAACTTCTCCTCCCACGAAAGCGCGTTGCGGCCGCTGACTTGCGCAAGCCCCGTGATCCCCGGCATGACGTCGTGGCGATGGCGCTCCTCGGATGTGTAGCGCGCAAAATAGCGAACGGGGAGCGGCCGCGGCCCGACGAGTGAGAGGTCGCCCGAGAGAACCTGAAAGAGCTCGGGAATCTCGTCGAGCGATGTCGCACGGAGGAAGCGCCCGACGCGCGTCAGGCGAGAAGCATCGCTCCCCTCACCGAGCCGCATCGTCCGAAACTTATAGAGAAGAAAGGGACGACCGCGAAAGCCCGTGCGCTCCTGCACAAAGAAGATGGGATGCCCAAGCGAGAAAAGGACGACGAGAGAAACAAGAAGAAAGACGACGAGCCAAATCGGCGCGAAGAGGATGACGACTGCAATATCGAAGGCGCGCTTCATCTTGAAGTCGTCACGCGCCCAACTGACCCTGGCTATACGTCGGCTCGCTCGGCAACTCGTCCTCATCCTTGCGTTCGGGCACGCGATCATCAAAGCGCGTGAACTCGCGGTGGAAGTTGACCTTGACTTCGCCCGTTTCACCGTTGCGATTCTTCGCAACGTCAATGATGGCAAGCGTCTCGTCGTCTGCGTGATCCGCCCCCGCCGTACGACTCGGACGGCGCAGAAGAAAGACGACGTCGGCGTCCTGCTCAATCGCGCCAGAGTCGCGCAGGTCAGAGAGTTTCGGCTTCTCGTTCTTGTCGCCACGCTGTTCGTTGGCGCGCGAGAGCTGCGAGAGGACAATCACGGGAATCTTCAACTCCTTCGCCATGGCCTTGATCTGCTGGGAGATCATCGAGACCTCGATCTGGCGGCTCTGGCGCGCGCCCTCGCGGCACGAGCAGAGTTGGAGATAGTCAATGACGATCAACTCGATGCCATGCTGCTTCTTCATGCGGCGCGCGCGCGCACGAAGATCCATGACATCAAGGCCCGCCGTGTCGTCCACATAGATGGGCGCCGTCGAGAGGTCGCGCACGGCGGCCGCGAGATTGTTCTTGATGATTTCACGCTCGCTGTAGGGCACCTGACCGCGCGCAACGCGCCAATGATTCACGTGGGCGCGCCCCGACACCATACGCTGCGTAAGCGCCTCGATGGGCATTTCGAGCGAAAAGACGGCGACGGGATGGCGCTTGCCGCCGTCTGAGGGGACACTCTCGTAGTGACCTTCGGGGCCGAGCGTGAGCATCTGGCCCATCGCCGCGCTCTCAGCGATGTTGAGCGCGAGCGACGTCTTGCCAACGGACGGACGCGCCGCAATGACGATCATCTCGGAAGGCTTCAACCCCTGAATCTTCTCGTCGAGGTAGCGAAGCCCCGTCGAGAGGCCGTCGAGCGACTTGCCATACGAATCGAACCGCCGGATGATGTGCTCGAAACTCGCGTTGATGCACGAGGCCCAGTCGGCCGTCCGCGAGGCGTTCGCACCGATCTCGAGGAACGACTTCTCGGTCTCGCCGAGGATGACGCGCGGGTCGGGGTAGGCCCCTTCGTCATACGCCTTCTCAATCGTCTTCGTCGCGCGGTCAATGAGCGTGCGCCGCAGGTGCTTGCGCGTCACGATCGAAATGTAGTGCTCGGCGTGCGCGGCGGTCGGCACCTGGTCGACAATCGACTGCAGATAGGCCGCCCCGCCAATCGCCTCAAGTTTGCCCTTCGCGCGCAGTTCCTCCGCGAGCGTGAGGTAGTCGAGCGCCTTGCTCTCACGGTTCATCGCGAGCATCGCCGCGTAGACGGCGCGGTTGCGCGGGTCAAAAAACGACTCCTCGCTCACGCCGCTCGTGAGGCACAGGTCCATCACGCGATCGCCGTGTTCGCTCGTCGTGTCAAGGAGAATCGCGCCCAAAACGGCGCGCTCGGCCTCGACGTTGTGCGGGGGTGTCTTGATGTCTTCCATCTCTACCCCCTCTGACGTAGAATCTCGTAGAGGGCGACCGCCGCCGCGACGCCTGCGTTGAGCGACTCAAAGCCACCCGGCATCGGCAGTTCAGCGATGAAGTCGCATCTCTCACGCACGAGGCGCGAGAGACCCGCGCCCTCGGCCCCAACGACGAGCGCGACGCGCCCTTTAAAGTCAATCGTGTCGTATCGGCGCGCGCCCTCGCCAAAGTCAAGACCCGTCACCCAGACGCCCGATTCCTTGAGGCTCTCGATCGCGCGGACGATGTTGACGACGTGCGCGACCTTGATATGCTCCGCGCCGCCCGCCGATGCGCGCACGGCCGCGGGTGTCACGCCCGAGGCGCGATCCTCTGGGATGACGACGCCTGTCGCGCCGATGGCGCACGCCGTGCGCAAGATCGAGCCGACATTCTGCGGATCTTCGAGATGGTCGAGGACAACGACGAGCGCATTCTCATCAGCCTCGGCGGCGTGCAAAATCTCCTCGAAGCCGACGTAGGGATAGCCCGTCGTCTTCAGCGCGACACCCTGATGGTGGCCGAAGCGCGTGAGGCGGTCGAGTTGGTCGCGCTCCATCGTGCGGATGACGAGTCGGCGCGACTTGGCCTCATCGCGAATGCGGCGGATTTGGTCATCTTCGTTCGGACTCTCGGGCGGCAGGACGATCTCGCTCGCCGTCCGACGCCCCGCCGCGAGCGCCTCCTCAACGGGATTACGGCCGTAGAGCCACTCGCCGCCCGTCACCATCTCGCGCGGACCGCGATGGCGTGTGTTCTGATAGTTTCCCATAGGAAAGATAGTGTATCATAATTGCGCCACCGAAAGGAAGCGCGCGCAATCAACCCTTGTGAACAACTTGTCAACAAGACATGAACAA
>CAYNVE010000105.1:0-4464 GCA_964400635.1 uncultured Lentisphaeraceae bacterium | reverse complement strand
GGTTGCCGTCGTTGCGCAGGAACGCCATCACGATGTTGCCGAAGATGAAGAGCGGGATGCCGTATTTGATCGGCAGCATGTAGAGCTTCGCAAGCGCGAGCAGCTCACCCTCGCCGCCAAAGAACCGAAGGAGCGGATCTTCGAAGAGGAAGAGTCCGACCGTTGCGACGACGGAGAGTGCCGCGCCGAAGAGGAGCGCGGACGTGAAGTAGCGGTTCGCGGGCGCGGTCGATGGGCGCGCGCCGCGCTTCACGGCGTAGAGCACCGAGCCGCCGATCCCCGCGAGGAGGCCGAGGGAGAAGATGATGTTCCACATCGGCGCGAGGATCGCGATCGCGGAGAGTCCGTCGGGGCCGTGGTACTTGCCGACCATGGCGGCGTCGACGACGGAATAGATGCTGGTGATGAGGGCGGACCCGAAGGCCGCCGCGAGGAACTTCCGGTAAACCTTGAACAGGTCATCCGTCAGCAGGTTCATAGTCTATTTGTAGCTGTTTTCTTGTGGCCGTTAGACGGTTTCAGTTAAACAAGCGCATAGTATACCATAATCAACAAGTTGGTAGCAAGCATAGGCCGACGAGTTGCAAAAGCCATTTTACACCGCAACGAGGCGGCACCGCTTCTTACCGCCACTGCTCCTTGCGGATTTCTTGCTCGTCGGTCCAGATGATCTCGCCCGACGAGAGGTCCTTCAGGTTAAGCGTGAACTTAAAGTAGCGATCGGTCACGCCGTCCGTGCGATCACGCATCTCGGTGAGCGCGCCATAGAGGTACATCTGCGCCGCGCTCTGACGCCCAGCCTGGACGGCCTTCTTCTGGTCGGTGAGGCCGTTGAGCGCCTGATCGTTCATGAATTGAAGGTCGTCGGCAGACGTCGTGCGATCCATGAAGCGGAACTGACGCGAGCGGACAAGCTTCGTGCGAATCGAGTCCGTGATGGACGCCATGTCGAGGTGCATCGTCGAGCGGTTCTTGATGCCCGTGATGTCAAGAACAGGACGCTTGCCGCCAATTTCCGCGATGAGATCCTTGTCGGCGAGCATCGAGTCGACCATCTTCTCGACCGTGCGGCGGATGTCCTGCGGCTCGAGCGCGGCCGTCTTCGCGCGCATATCAAGCGATGTCTCGCGCGCCTTCGTCGTCGCGCACCCCGCGAGGAGGATCATGGACAGAGCGAGAATCGTGCCTGTAAGAACCATCTTCTTATTCATCTTATTTTCGTTCCTTCGTTTTTATGTTGTCTTGAAAAAAATTATCGCGCCGAAGCCGTCGCGACGCGCCAGAGCGCGCCAACGTGCGAGACGACGACGATCTTCACGTCGCCCGCCTGAAGCGTAACTGGGACAAGCCGCGTCTCGCCATCGACCGCAAAGCCGAGTTCATACGCGCCTGGCGTCATCGCGTCCTCTTCCCAGACCTGAATGCCCCTCGGTAACGTCGCCCACGTGCGCGTGTCGGCGCGGCGAAGCGCGCTCGCTGTCGCATTGACGACCAGGACCGCGAGCTTGGCGTATTCGTTCCCCGCCGCGTTGACGGCCGCCTGCGCGCCCGCCTGCACGGCTGCGCGCGTGATGTTGCGCGTGACAATACCCGGCAAGGCCTCCGAGAGGTCGCGCGCCGCGAGTGCCTGCACATCGAGCGCGGGCGTTGCCGCACGAAGAGCGGACGCGCCCGAGACCGCGACGTGACTCGGCGCATAGGCGCTCGTGTCGGCATAGCGCGGCAAGTCAATGGACATCGCCGTGTAAATCGGAACGGGAATCTTCACCGACTCGCGCATGGGAACAAGCCCCTCCTCGTAAAGGACGACGAGTTTAGCCGTTCCCGATGTCGCGCGCGCAGGCGACTCAAGGCGCGAGACGGCCGACGCGAAGACGGGGTTCGTCTCTTGGCACGCGAGAGCCTTGCGATATGACTGAAGCGCCGTCTCGCGGTCGTGGTCGGCCTCGAAAAGGACGCCCGTCAGATACCAAAGAAGCGCATTCTCCCACGAGTTGCGCGTCGCCTTCATCATCTCGCGGAGGGCGGCCGTCTCACTCGCGCAGACCTGACCGCTCGCGCGCGTCGCCTTCTCGTCCGATGACGCGCTTTCCTTCACGAGATCCTCGCCGTACGTCTTCGCGAGCTGATCCTGCACGTAGACGGAAAGCCGCGCGTCCGCAAGGGCGTCATCGCGCTTCCCGTTCTGGAGCTGCGCGAGGATGCCGCCATAAAGAGCCATGTTGATCTCGTACGGAGCAAGGTAATATTCGCGCGTGCGGTCATCCGTCACCGTTGCCGCAAGAGCTGTGTTCGCGGCATCGCGGAGCGTGAGCTTCGGCTCACCTTCATCGCGCGCAACAGCCGAGTCGATAGCGCGGCGGAACCACGCCTCTGCCGCGACACTGTCGCCGGCCAGGCTCGCAACGCGACCGGCCTCGACCGCACCGAGGCGCGTCGAGTAGACGGAGTTTGTCGCGAGACTCGCGCTCCACGCACGCGCGTCCTCGGGTCGCCCCTCTTCAATGGTCGTTCGCGCGAGGACGACATCCTCGTCGACCGACACACAACCGACCATGCACGCGACGAGGAGAAGCGCGACGGCGCGCGAGCAGACTATCTTGCCGAAACGGTTCATCGCCTAAAACTTACTGACGCTCCACCTTGATTGCCGGCGCACCGCCAACGTCGCGCCAGTTCGTCGTGTCAATGTTGACCTTCACGTTGCGCTCGGCGGCGGCCTCAGCATAGCGGCGCGCGAGGTCGGCGCGGAGAGCCTCCACCGTGCCCCACTTGCGCACGCCCTCGTCGGACATCTCAAGAGCCAAGTCGAGGCTCGTTCCATCTTGAATGTTGACCGTCGCCTCGTAGGGGGTCATCCACTGGCGCGTCACACGAATCTTGTGAAGGCCTTTCGTCGTCTGGAACTCGCCTGGCGCAGATCCGATGACGACACCATCCAGCTCGACCGTCGCACCGCCGACGACCTTGCGGAGCTCCTGAAGCGGCTCGCCGGATGTGCCCTTCGTCTGCGACTCAAGTTCCGCGACGGTGCGGTCAATCGACGTCTGCACATGGAACTTGACGAGTGCCGAATCCGTCGCCGTCGCCTCGCGCCATGTCGCCGCCTTAGTCGCCACGGCGACGGTCATGTCGCGCTCCCACTGGTCGAGGAGTGTATCGTAGTATTCCGTCGCGTCCGCATCAGCATCCAACACCGGAAACTTGCTCATCCACGTCGGCATGCCGTCGACAGAGACACCGTTCGCGTCCGTCACCTTGAAGGCCATGCGCAGCGAGAAGACGGTGCTGAGACGACCATTCATATTGCGCTTCGTCGCCCCAGCGCGGAGGATCGTCGCGACAACCGCATAATCGCAACCGACCGACTTGGCGATGTTCGGCGAAGCGAGAAAGGCGTCGGCCGCGAGCGTAGAGTCAACGACCTGAAAGCCGTCGACCTCGGCGAACGCGGCGACGATGCGCTCGCGGATGTTGCCGAGCTGCGCGTCAAGCGCGGGCATACCGCTCTTATTCTGCGCAAAGACGGCGATCTTTTTTGTCTCGGCCGCTTGGAGCGAGAAGGCCGCGAGGATCATCGTGAAGAGAATGGAAAGAATCTTTTTCATGTTGGCGTTCCTTTCTTCTTTCGTGGGGTCTGTCGTCACTCGGCCGTCTCGGTCTCACGAATCTGAATCTTGACCTGCGTGGCCTTCGGGTTCGGCGCGACGCCCGTTAAAGTCATCACATCGTTCCCGTCAAGGACGATTGCGCGGAAGGGCTTTGCATCGGCGTCAATCTCCGTGCCCTCGGCATCCGACCAGACGAGGCGCGCCTGAAGGCGTTGGCGGCGCTTCGTGAGCGACTCAATCGTAACCGTTGCGCGGCGAATACCCTCCGACGCCTCGCCGTATGTCACCTTGCGAACCTTCACGCGGTTGGAGAGACGGTAGGAACTTTCAAGAACCGTCGCCTCGCCCGTCTCTGTGTCAAGCGTCACGCGCGTTCCGCGTGTCTCGGCGCAGCCCGCGCACAGGGCGAATGCGAAAGAGAAGATCAGAATCTGCTTCATGTTGATTCCCTTGTATTCAATGTTGCCTTTTTAGAAGTTCCAGTTGAGGATCGGCAGGAACGCGACGTCGTCAGAGGCAATGACGTTCACGATGCCAATCTGAACGCCGTAGGCGCGGTCGGCGATGTTGACGAGACCGATCTGAAGACCCGTCATCTCATAGACGTCGTTCCAAAGACCAATCTGAAGACCCTTGATGTTCCAATCGCCCCACGGAAGCCCAACGGGACCCGCAATCGTAAGCGCAAACGGCGTCCACGTGTGCATGACGCACGCACGAGCCTCAGGCCTTTCCTCAACGAGCGTTGCCTCCTTTGCGACAACCCCGAACGAGAGAAGCATGGCGAAACCTAGCACAAGATACTTTTTCATGGTTATTCGATCCTTTCCATCCTTATTATACCACACGCTTT
>CAYNVE010000104.1:0-4603 GCA_964400635.1 uncultured Lentisphaeraceae bacterium | reverse complement strand
GCTCGATGGAGCGACCTGAAAATCTCAGAAAAGCCGATGAAGTTCGGTGACAAGCGAGTTTAAGTCGCCCAGCGGAAAGACACGGCGACCCGTGCCGTCGATCTCGCGAAAGACGGCGAGATCCGACGCGAGGCAGGGGCATCGAAGCGCGGCGGCCTCGGCGACTTGCATGCCGTAGCCCTCGGCACGCGAGGGAACAACGAGCGCGACCGCCGAGACGAGGAGCGAGAACTTCTCTTCGTCTGAGACATAGCCCAGTGCCTCGAACCCCTCCTCGTGCGGCACGGCGACATTCTTCTCGATGCCCGCAAAGACGAGATCCGCCCGCCCCCCCTCGGCGCGATAACGGCGAAAAGCCGCAATGAGGAGATCCGCGCCCTTGCGCGCCTCGATGTTTCCGAGGTAGAGGAAGAACGGCCGCGCGCGACGCGCGGGCGCAATCGCCTCCCGCGGCGGCACACGCACGACGGGATAGGTGACGGAAGTTTGAAGGCGCTCAAAAGCGCGCGGCGCGACGGCGCGAACCTGCCGTTCGGTCTCGCGCGAGTTGAACCAGATCTCCGTCGCCACAGCGAGGGTGCGACGAAAGGCGACGCGGTAGTAAAGGTGCCAGAGGAGATAGCGAAGCGATGGGCGACCAAGGCCAAACGTGTCGTGCATCGTGACGACGACGCGCGTCGCGAACGGCGGCCTGAACGGAAGGAGGTTATTCGGCTCCCAGACGACATCGGGTCGCACCGTGCGCGCGACGCGCCGCAAAAAGCGGAAGTAGCCGATGACACCCATGGAGTTGAAGACGCGCGAGCCGTAAACGTGGACCTCCATCCCCTCCGCCGCGAGTGCGCGCACATCCTCGCTCTCAAGGACATCGCACGCGAGGACGAAACGCGCCGAGGCGTCTTCACGCCGCAGTTCCGCGAGACGGCCGAGGGCGTATTGACCGACGCCCGTCGGACGCGAGGCGAAGGATCGTGCGTCGACGAGATACGTCATGGAGCCTAAACGCGCGGCACGTCGGTCGAGAAATACTTGCGCTTCACCGCGCGCCAAAGGACGACGCAGAAGGCCGAGAGCGGGATTGCGAGAAGCATGCCGAGGAGCGGACCCAAGACGGTCGCCCAGAAGAAGAAGCTGAAGATGACGCCCGCATAGCCAAGCCCCGTCTTATTGCCCTGAATTTTCGGCGTGATGAAGTAGCCGTCCAAAATCTGGCCGAGACACCACACACCGAGGACGAGGAAGAGACGCGTCAGAGAGCCGTCGTGGCCAAAGTAGGCGAGCGGCAGGGCGACAGGCAGACAGAGCACCGAGCCAAAAAGCGGAATCAGGTTGAGGATACCGAGGACGAAGCCAATCAAAAAGCCGTAAGGCAGACCGACGAGACAAAATCCAAGGCCGTAGAGGATGCCCTCAATGAGGCAGATCATCGTCTGGCGCTGGAAGAACGAGACAAGGATGTCGACAAAGGCATCGATCTGCTCGGCGAGAAACACGCGCGTCTCCTCCTTGAGAAACGGCATCTGCTTCGTGATGTCACCGCCACGGCGATCCTTCGTCATCAGGAAGAAGACGAAGAAGATGAGCGTGACGAGGACGGAGAGAATGCCCGAGAGACACTTGAGCGCGTTCGAGCCCGCACGAATCGCCGTCGCGCCATATTTCTCGTAGACGCCACCGAGGTTATCGGGAACCCCAAGTTGCGCGAGAAGCGAGTGGAGTTTGGGGAACGTCGTCTGAAACCATGTCACGACCTTCGCGAAGAGCGCGGGGCCCTGCGCGATCAGGTTCGAGAGTTGATCCACCATCACCGCGCCCGCATACCAGAGGAGCAGCCCCATTGGGATGAAGACGGTGAGGAGCATCACGACGAGCGCGAGCGACGGGTTCTTGACGAGCCTCTTCCACCAGAGGTAATAGGGTTTAAAGAAGAGCGCGAGGAAGAAGCCCATGATGACAGGCACGAGCGCGCCCGAGACGAACGAGAATGCGAGCGAAAGCCCCCAGACGACGAAGACGGCAAACGTCACGATGACGACGAGTGCGAGAATCGTCCACGCGCGCGCGACGAGTTTCTTTTGCTGTTCGTTGAACTCGATCATGTTCCGATTTTCCCCTTCTACCTTTTCCGCCTCTTGCCTATCGGCTTAAGATCTCCTCGCGCACCGCCTTGGGCGCGACCTCAAATTGGTCGGTCTCCATCGAATACGAGGCGCGCCCCTTCGTGAGCGAGCGGATGGCCGTCGAGTAGCCGAACATCTTCGCGAGCGGCACGCGCGCGTGGACGACCTGCATGTCGCCCTTCATGTCCATGTCCGTCACGTTGCCGCGCCGCGCGTTGAGGTCGCCGAGAATCTCGCCAACCGACTCGGGCGGTGTCGTAATCTCAAGCTTCATGATCGGCTCCAAAAACTCTGGCGCGGCCTTCTCGGCCGCCTCACGGAAGCCCATCATCGCCGCCGAGCGGAACGCGACCTCATCCGACACCTCGGGATCAACGAGCGTGGCCGAAAGGCACTCAACCTCAAGATCCGTCATCGGATAGCGCGCGAGAACGCCCGTTGCGATGCCGTCTTCAAGACCCTGCACGACGCAATCTTGCACGTGCTTGTCGACGACGAGGTTCTGGAACGCGCGCGCGAGGACAACCTTATGCCCTTCGCCGCGCGCGCGAGGACGCACTGCGATCGACAGCGTGACGGCGTGCCGCTTGCCTCCGAGCTCGCGATCAAACGTGAAGTCGCTCGTCGCCTCCTGTGTGATCGTTTCGACGTAACTCACCATGGGCTTACCGACATTCGCCGCGCACTTAAATTCGCGCTTCAGGCGGTCGACGAGAATCTCGAGATGCAACTCGCCCATTCCCGAGAGGATCGTCTGGCCCGTCTCCTCGTCCTCACGGAACTGGCACGTCGGGTCTTCTGCCGCAAGAGCCTTCATCGACTCAACGAGTTTGTCCTTGTCGGCGCTCGACTTCGGCTCAATGGCCATGAACATGACGGGCTGAGGCGCGACGATGCGCTCGAGGTGGCACGGCTTCATCTCGGAGCAGAGCGTGTCGCCCGTCGTCACCTCTTTGAGCCCCACGATCGCGCCGATGTCACCCGCGTGCAACTCGTCCGTCTCGATTTGATCGTCGGCGAAGAGGCGCACGATCTTCATAATGCGCTCGCGCTTTTTCGTGCGCGGGTTGTAGGCGTTCGCGCCCTTCTTGAGAACGCCGCCGTAGACGCGCACAAAGTAGAGTTTGCCGACATAGGGGTCGGTCGCAATCTTAAAAACGAGCGAGGTCAAAAGTTCCTGATCGTCTTGACGGCGCGTCACCTTCTCGCCGCTCTTCAAGTCCGTCGCCTCGACGGGCGGGCGGTCGCTCGGGCTGGGCAGAAAATCGCACACGGCATCGAGAAGCGGTTGGACGCCCTTGTCGCGCAACGACGTGCCGCAGAGGACGGGCACAAACTTGCCCGCGACGACGAGGCGACGGATCGCGGGAATAAGTTCTTCCGCCGTGAGGTCGCCCTTCTCGAGGAACGCCTCCATGACGCCCTCGTCGAGGTCCGCGACCTTCTCGACGAGCTCGGCGCGCGCGAGCGCGGCATCGTCCGCCATCTCGGCTGGGACGTCACCTTCGATGAACGTCTTGCCCTCGGTCGCCTCGTCGTAGACGATCCCCTTCATGCGGATGAGATCGACAACGCCCTTGAAGGCATCCTCGCGGCCAATCGGAAGTTCCACGGGGCAGGCCGGGGCCTTCAGCTTCGTGCGCATCTCCTCAACGACGCGCGAGAAGTCCGCGCCCATGCGATCCATCTTGTTGACGAAAGCGAGGCGCGGCACATGGTAGCGGTCGGCCTGACGCCAGACGGTCTCGGACTGCGGCTGAACGCCGCCCACGGCGCAGAAGACGCAGACGGCTCCGTCGAGGACGCGCAGTGAGCGCTCGACCTCCATCGTGAAGTCGACGTGGCCAGGGGTGTCGATGATGTTGATTTCGCAGCCCTTCCACGCGCAAGAGATCGCGGCGGACTGAATCGTGATGCCGCGCTCACGCTCTTGGATCATGAAGTCGGTCGTCGTGTTACCGTCGTGGACGTCGCCATGCTTGTGAATCTTGCCCGTGTAGAAGAGGATGCGTTCGGTCGTCGTCGTCTTGCCTGCGTCGATGTGCGCAACGATGCCGATATTGCGGACGTTCTTGAGTTCTTGAGCCATAGTCTAGTTATTATACCAAAATTGCTCGGCTCAGGCGAACGCCGCGCGCGCGGCGAGCCTCTCTCCACCCGTCAGTCGACCTCGCCACGCTTGAGACGATCGAAGTAGTCCTTCGTCGTCTTCCACACGACAGGCGAGAGCAGAACGAGCGCAACGAGGTTCGGAAACGCCATGAGGCCATTGAATGTGTCAGCGATACCCCAAACGACGGAGACCGTGAGGTAGGGGCCGCAGAAAACAACGAGCACATAAAGGAGGCGATAGACCTTCACCCAAGCCGTGCGCTTCGTGCCCACGAGATACTCGAGACACTTCTCCGAGTAGTAGTCCCAACCGAGGATCGTCGTGAAGGCGAAGAACGTGAGCGAGACCATGAGGAAGAAGCTCGCGATGA
>CAYNVE010000103.1:0-4611 GCA_964400635.1 uncultured Lentisphaeraceae bacterium | reverse complement strand
GCGCAGGCGACGAAGATCGCGCGCGACATGATCTGCCGCTTCGGCATGAGCGACAAGTTCGGCTTCCAGTCCTTCATGGAGCCGTCGCGCCTCTCAAACGAGGAATTGCCGCCCGCCTTCAGCGAGGAGACGGCGCGCGAGATCGATGCCGAGGTGAAGCGCCTCATCGACGAGGCCTACACTGACGCGAAGCGCATCATCGATGAGAACCACGAGGCGCTCAAACGTCTCGCCAAGACCCTGTTCGAAAAGGAGACGATGGACGGGCGTGATGTCGAGGCCCTCATCCGGCAGCCGCAGTGATTAACTATTCGGCCATCATCCAGATCGCCATCCTCTACGCGGTCATCTACACGATCCTCAAGGCCTCGCGCGGCTCGCGTTTCGGTCAGGCACTAACGGGCATTCTCGTCCTCGCCGCGGCGATGTTCGCCTTTACCTACGTCTTTCACTTTGACGTCCTCTCATCGATCGTTCGCGCCCTTCTCATCTACCTGACAATCTCGACCGTCGTCATCTTCCAACCCGAGATCCGCCGCCTCCTCTCGCAGGTTGGCGCGTTCGGTTTCTTTGAAAAACCCAAGGTCGATGCGCGAGGCGTGCCGACGTGCGACTATGTCGTTGAGACGCTCCTCAAACTCTCCGAGAAACGCATCGGCGCGCTCATCGCCTTTGAGCGCGGTATCTCACTGAGAAGTTACGAAGAAACGGGTGTCATGCTCAACGCCGACTTCTCGCGCGAATTGCTCGTGAGCGTTTTCACGCCACCCCTGCCGCTCCACGATGGAGGGCTCACGATCCGCGACGGGCGTGTCCACGCCGCGCACTGCGTCTTCCCTGTCTCGAACAACCCCGAGTTGGCCGTCAGCGGCATGCGCCACCGCGCAGCCGTCGGCCTTTCGGAAGAGACGGACGCACTCGTCGTCGTCGTCTCGGAGGAGACGGGCGCCATCTCGGTCGCGCACAACGGGCGCATCGTGCGCTATCAGGGCGACGACATTGAGAACGCGATTTCGCGCTGGATCTCGAAGGCGATGCCGCACGCACGGCAGTCCTCCGCGAACCAGCTCGTCCTGAAGTTCTACGACGCCATCGTTCAGCGCGGACTTCGCCGCATGAGCGGAAAGGAGCGGACATGAAGCTTTCAATCGTCACCGAGAACCTGTCGCTGAAGCTCGTCGCCCTCGTTCTCGCCATCGTCACCTATTACGCATTCAAGCCGAACGCCTCGGCACACGCAGAAAAGAAGCATGACACGTCCATCATCCAGCCCAGCCCCTGAAGACGAGCGGCATCACCTGCTCGCCTGGATTCTTCTTCCCCTCTCCCTCTTCCCGCTCGTCGCGCTCCTCACGTACGACGCGCGTGTCTACACCGATGTCCCCGCGCCCGCGACAACCAACTGGATTGGCGCGCTCGGTGACTTCTTCGCCTACTACGGCTACCTCGTCTTCGGTCTCGCAATCTGGATCGTCCCCGCGCTCTGCCTCGCCGCCGCCCTCGGCGTCATTCTCGGCCGCCGCATCGGTCTCGTGCGTCGCCTCCTTTGGTTCTTGACGCTCCTCGGCGCGCTCGCGTGCCTTCTCCAAGTTCTGAGCGCGCACGGCGGTCTTCTCGCCGCGCTCTCTCAGAAGCTCAACATCGCGTGCGCGGGCGGCGCGCTCGGCTACCTCGTCATGACGTGTTGCCTCTCGCCGCTCGTGAGCGACTTCGGCTCGTCCGTCATTATGGTGAGCCTCATTGTCATCTCGCTCGTGGGCGCGATCGGCACGCGCAACTGCGCGTCCGCGCTCGCGCGCTTCTTCGCCTGGGTCGCGGGCGGGACAAGCCGCGCGCGCGAGGCGACACCCCGTGCGCGCGACGATGACGCGATGGCGGACGCGAACGCGACGAAGGATGAAGATGACCTCCTCGCGCGCGCGCGCGAAGCGAAAGAGGAAGCGCGACGCTTGCGCGAAGAGGAAAAAGAGCGCGCCCGCGCCGAAAAGCTCGCCGCCAAGGAGGCGAAGCGCGAGGCCAAAGAGGCCGAGAAGCGCGCGAAGAAAGAAGCCGCCGAGAGAAAAGAGACGCCCGCCGCCACACCCGCCACCGCACCCGCGGCCGCAAACGGTGACACGAGCCGTGACGCGCCAACCGATGACAAAGGGCCTTATATCCTGCCGCCCATCTCGCTCCTCAATCCGCTCAAGAAGGCGAAGGCCGATCACGGCGATGTCAGCGAGACGACAGAACGGCTCATCAATACGCTTAAGCTCTTCGGCGTGGACGCGACGCCCGAATACACCGTCGAGGGTCCCGTCGTCACGAAATACGCCATCCGCCTCGAGCCCGGGACGCGCTACAGCGCCGTCACGAGCCTCTCGCAAAACCTCATGGGCGCCCTACACGCGAAATCGCTCCGCATTGAAGCGCCGATTCCAGGCGAGGAGTTCGTCGGCATCGAGGTGCCAAACCAGAAGCCGGTCGGCATCTCCTTCCGCGAGGTCTTCGAGTCGGACGCCTGGAAGAACGCCAAGGGTGAACTCCCCCTTCTCTTCGGCAAGAACGCAGCGGGCAAGGAGCTTGTTGCCGATCTCGCATCGATGCCGCACATGCTCGTCGCTGGCGCGACGGGGCAGGGCAAGTCGGTGTGCCTCAACGCGCTCATCAACGGTCTCCTCATGACGAAGACACCCGATGAGCTCAAACTCATCATGGTGGACCCGAAGTCGGTTGAGTTCACCGCTTACGCCTCCTTGCCGCACCTCATTGTCCCCGTCATCACCGAAAACAAGAAGGTCGTCTTCAGCCTTCGCTGGGCGGTGCAAGAGATGGAGAAGCGACTCAAGCTCTTCGCGCGCGCGCGCGTCCGAAACATCTACGACTTTAACCACCGCCTCAACCTCACGCAGACCGACATGTTCGGTCAGGATGCGGCCATCGACGCCGATATGCCGCGCACCGTCCCTTACATCGTCATCATCATCGACGAGGTCGCCGACCTCATGGCCTCGAATGGCAAGGAGGTGACGCCTGACATCGCGCGTCTCACGGCGAAGGCGCGCGCGGCAGGCATCCACCTCATCCT
The DNA here is from genome assembly GCA_964400635.1 of uncultured Lentisphaeraceae bacterium. Classification (GTDB taxonomy): domain Bacteria; phylum Verrucomicrobiota; class Kiritimatiellia; order RFP12; family UBA1067; genus UBA1067. The sequence goes on along the minus strand of CAYNVE010000103.1, from coordinate 1,544 downwards.
CGCGACCCAGCGTCCCGACGCGAAGATCATCACGGGCACGATCAAGGCCAACATCCCAGGGCGCGTCGCGTTCAAGACGGCGACGGGCATTGACTCGCGCACGATCCTTGACGAGTCGGGCGCGGAGAACCTGATCGGACGCGGCGACATGCTCTTTAAGGGCAAGGACGGCCTTCTCATCCGCGCGCAGGGCGCGTGGATCAGCGACGAGGAGATCGCACGCATCACCTCCTTCATCGAGCAGCATTCAACGACCTCCTTTGACGACCGCTTCGCGAAGAAACTCGAGACGATACAGGAAGACGAGAACGACATCTTCTCGGACGGCTCGGAGGGAGACGAGGCGGGTGGTGGCGCGGCTCCAGCGGCGCGCGAGCAGGTGAAGGCCGAAGAGAACGCGAACGACTTTAAGAAGGCGCTCGAGTGCATCATCAACACAAACCGCGCCTCAACCTCGCACTTCCAACGCAAGCTCGGCTGGGGATACAACCACTCGGCGAAAATCATGGATATGCTGGAGGACGCGGGCGTCATCGGCCCGCAAGTCGGTGCGGGCCCGCGCCAGATTATTATGGATCAAGACCAGATTCTCGCCATCTTCCGAGGCGAAGACGGCGCGGCAACGACCGACGGTGGCGCGAATGACGTTGCAGACAACACTTCGAACGACGACAACGAGAACCTTCAACAGGAGAGCGAATCATGATTCCATTCGGTGAGACACTGAAGGCGGCGCGCGAGGCAAAAGGCCTCACGCAAGCGGACATCGCGGAAAAAACGCATATGATGACGGCCGTCGTCGCCGATCTTGAGAACGAGGACTTCTCTCGCATCGCCGCCCCCATCTACGGGCGCGGCTTCGTCAAACTCTACTGCGAGACGGTCGGCCTCGACCCCAAGCCGATGGTCGCCGAGTTCATGGAAATCTTCAACGGCAATCGTGAGAGCGCGATTCGCGAGCGCCCGACGGCACCCGTCATCGCGCCTGAGACGAAAGAGGAGCCTTCCGTCGAAGAAGAGATAAGGGCAAAGGCCGATGAGATGCAAGAGGCCGCCGTCGCGATGTCGCAGGCAACGGTCTATGAGAGGCCCGAGCCGCCGACGAGCAGTGAGCCGCCGATCGGAGAGCTTGACCTCTTCAATCAGGCCTCTTATGTCGCGCCACAGGACGAGCCGACGCACGAAGTGGCCGAATGCGCGACGGAGATATCGACCGACGAGCCTCAAGAGGAGATGCCGCCCCACCGAGAGGCGCACCCCTTCTCGCGCTACGCCGCGCCCCTTCGCGACGAGGCCGCAAAACTTTCGGCTCTCTCGCCCAGCATCGGGCGTTGGTGCGTCGTTGCCATCCTCGCAATCCTCGTCCTCTGGGGTCTGATCGCAGGCATCCGCGCGCTCTATCGCGCGACAAGTCCTGTGGCAACCAAACCATCGATGACGACCGTGACAACGGCCGCCAAGCCCGAAAAGGCGAAGAACCTCGGCGCGCCGAAGAAGACGAATCGCGAGGCGATCAAGATTCCAGACCTCTACATCGACTGACG
>CAYNVE010000102.1:0-4744 GCA_964400635.1 uncultured Lentisphaeraceae bacterium | reverse complement strand
GGCGAGCCCGGCGTCTCGGGTGGTGTCGTCTCGCCGTTCGCTTCCGCCGGCGCGGGCGTTCCCGTGACCTAATCAAGAAAAAGAAACGATGACGATTCTTTCGATCGGTGCCATGATTTTCTGGACGCTTGCCGCGGCGGGCGTCGCGTGGTATCTGACCGAAGTCGCGAAGGATGTTCGCTACGTGACGCTCGCCGATGGGCGGCGCACGGAGCGCGCGATTCCGATTCTCTACCGCGCGCTTTTGCCGTTCGTCGGGAATATGGACGCGCTCGTCGCCCAGCCGCTCTTCGCGCGTCAGGTTGAGAAGGCCGAGCCCATTCTTGTCTCGGCGGGCTTCGAGGGGGTTCTATCGGCGCGCGAGTTCGTTGCGATTAAGCTTTTGATGCTCGTCGTTTTCGTGCCGCTTGCTCTCGTCCTGGCGTTCGTCCTCTCCCCCGTCCTTCCGGATGGTCTCGCACCGCTCTTCGCCCTCGTCCTCTTTGCCTTCGCCTACGTCCAGCCGCTCTTTTGGCTTCGCGGCGCGCTCAAGAAGCGCCATCTCGCCATCCAGCGTGCGCTTCCGTTCGTCCTCGATATTCTGACCTTGTCGGTCGAGGCGGGCATGGACTTTATCGGCGCGCTTCAGCGCAATTGTCAGTCGCGCAAGCTTGATCCACTCAACGAGGAACTTCTGCGCATGACGAAGGAGATTCAGGTCGGCGCATCGCGCCGTGATGCCCTGCGCAACATGGCTGAGCGCGTGCGCCAGAGCGACCTTCGATCGGTTGCCTTCGCGCTCATTCAGGCGGACGAGCTCGGTGTCTCAATTGGCTCTATTCTGCGCATTCAGGCCGACCAAATGCGTGCGCGCCGCTTCGACCGTGCCGAGAAGCTCGCCGCCGAGGCACCCGTCAAGATGCTCGGCCCCCTCATGCTTTGCATCTTCCCCGCCGTCTTCATCATCCTGATGGGGCCTGTCCTCTCGCAAGCGTTGAAAGGATTCTTCTAATGGCGAAACGTCCCGAACTCATCGTCTTGAACGGGTCTTTGGCCACGCGCCGCTTTGAGGTGACCGTGCCGCTTCGTCTCGGTCGCTCGTCCTCAAATGACATTCCGATTCCCGACGAGGAACTTTCGCGCAACCACTGCCTCTTTGAGCCAGTGGGTGAGGACGGCATTCGCGTGACGGATCTCGCGAGCGCGAACGGGACGCTTGTGAATGGCCGCGCAATCGGCACGGAAGCGCGCCTTCTCAAGGCGGGTGACCTCGTCGAGGTTGGTACGACGCGCCTTCAAGTTGGCGATGCGCCCGCACCGTCCGCGACGGTTGACTTAGGGCTCGGCGGCGCGGCGACGGCGGCGAACGGTGAACGCGCCACGGCCACGTCCGTCCGTCGAAAGCCGCCGTATCTCCTCCTCGTTGCGCTTCTCGTCTTTGTGGGCGCGATGGCGCTCGTTCTCTTCGGGCCTGATTTCAAGCCGACCCCCGCCGCGCCGAAGGCACTCTCGTCGGCCGAGAAGCCTGCCATTATCTCGCTCTCCTACGAGAAGGTGAAGGCCGATTCACACGGCATCTTCCGCTACTTCCTGTCGCTCTCGTCTGACGGCATCCTCTCGGTTAGGATCGACGACACGCTCAATAACCGTCACATGCCTGCGAAGCGCACGACACTTTCCGAGGAGTCACGGCGCGAACTGAACGAGATTCTTGACTTTGATGCCGTTTCGGCCCTTGCGCGCGAGACGCGTGGCATTGAGCCAGATCCGCCTGCGCTTGAGAGCCTTGTCCTCAAGGTCGTCTACGCGACGGATGTCCGCGAGGCGTCGGTCATCAACGCCGACGAGAGCGAGGCCTTTGCCGCAATCCGCGAGAAACTCGAGGCGTTCTCAAAGAGCGAACTCGGCGTCTGGGCGATTGCCTATTCGCGCGCGCGTCTCGTCGAACTCGCCGAAGAGGCAACGCGCCTCGCGCGCGCGAAATGGGACGAGCGCGATGTTCACGACGGCAATCTCTTTGCGGCCATCTCCGCCTACGAGGAGGCACTTTTCTACCTCGAGACGGTGAACCCGAAGCCCGCATGCGCGGCCGAGGCGAAGGAGGGACTCGCGCGCGCGAAAAAGGAGTTGGACGCGCGCTACGTGGACCAACGCTTCCGCGCCGACCGCGCGCTCAACCTTTCGCAGTGGGAGGAGGCGTGCGCGGAACTCAAAGTTCTCCTTGAGATGGTGCCCGATCGCAAGGATCCCCGCAACCGCGACGCGCGCCAGAAGCTCATTTCGGCCGAGACGAACCTGAAGAAGGGAGGGAAGTAGGCGATGAAGAAGGTCGTTCTCCTTTTGACGCTCTTGTGCTTCGCCGCGTTCGCCGATGCGCCCCGCGCCGCGCGCGTGAGCGTGACGACGCGCCCCACGGGTGCGACGCTTTCGTTCGACGGCGCGACGCGCGGCCAAACGCCGCTTATGCTTTTCGACGTGACGCCCGGCCGCCACCACCTTCGCTTCACGCTGCCGGGCTATCGCGAAAAGGATGTCTTCGTGACGACGGACGAGGGGCAGGTTGTCGATTTCGCCGAGGATCTTGAAGAGGAAACAGGACTTCTTCTTCTTAAGACGGATCCGGCGGGGTGCAAGATTCGCATCGACGGCGTTTCCGTCGGCGAGACACCGCGCTTCGTTGGAAATCTTTCGGTCAAGGACACGCACACCATCTTACTCTCGAAGGCGGGCTATCAGGATCAGAAGATCTCCGTCCGCTTTCAGGGGCGCGAGGTCGTCGTTCGCGAAGAGAAGATGGTGCTCGATTCGGGCGTCCTTGAACTGAAGAGCGAGCCGAGCGGTGCGGCCGTCGTCGTGAACGGCATTCGGCGCGGCGTCACGCCTCTCGCTGTGAGCGGCATTCCGAAAGGAACGGCCGTCGTCAAGGTTGCGCTTGAGGGCTACAAGGACGAGACACGCGAAATCAGGATGAACGCGGGCGAGAAGGAGTCGCTTTTCCTTTCGCTCGTCGCCTTGCCGGGAACGATGCATCTTCTCTCGCAACCTGGTGGCGCATCGTTCTACGTAAACGACGAGCCGCGTGGCGCAGCCCCGCTCACAATCGCGAACTTAAAGCCAGGCGCGTACAAGGTGCGGTGCGAGAAGGAGGGCTTCGGTTCTGTTGAGAAGACGATCACGATTGAGAATGGCGGCTCGGTGCGTGAGGAGTTCGTGCTTTCGAACGTGATGGGACGAATTGAGGTGCGCACGCTTCCGGGCGGCGCGGACGTGTATCTTGACGGAAAGAAAGTGGGCCTGACGAAGGTGGTCGGCGAGGGCGAGATTAGCTCGGTCTTCCCAATTGAGAATGTGCCAGAAGGCGACCATCAACTCGTCGTTCGCAAGGCGGGCTATCTCGACGTCTCGCGCACGGTGCGCGTCCAATCGAAGAAGACGGCGAAGCACCACCGCATCACGCTCAAGCGCGCGTTTATCCCGAACGTTGAGGTTGAGACGTTTGACGGCGTCATGCGCGGCGTCTTCAAGTCGCAGGACGAGCAGGCGATCGTCATCGAGATCAAGCCCGGGACGACCTATCCAATTCCGCGCAACATCGTCAAGAAGGTTGACTTTCTGACCGTTCCGTGAAGACGCGCCTCGATTGCCTTCTTGTTTCTCGCGGGCTCGTCGAGTCGCGCACGCGGGCGCAAGCCCTTGTCCTCGAAGGGAAAGTGCGCGTCTTTGGTCAGGTTGAGACCAAGGCCTCGCGCACCGTCGCGGATGATGCCGTCATTGAGATTGAAGCTCCGCCGCGCTTCGTCTCGCGGGGCGGTGAGAAACTCGCAGGCGCATTCGATCTTTGGGCGCCGCGCCTTTCGGCCGAGGGAAGAGTCTGCCTTGACGTTGGCTCGTCAACGGGCGGGTTCACGGACTGCCTTCTCCAGAATGGCGCGAAGAGAGTGATGGCGGTTGACGTAGGGACGAACCAGCTTTCCTACAAACTCCGCGCCGACCCACGCGTCTGGGTGCGGGAGAATTTCAACGCGCGCTACATGACGCGGGCCGACCTCCCTGAGGAGCCGACCCTGGCCGTGACGGATGTCTCATTCATTTCGCTTAAACTCATTCTGCCGCCGATCTGCGAGGTCATCGGCGCGGACGCGCAGGTCGTCGCGCTCATCAAGCCACAGTTTGAGGTTGGGCGCGGGCTCGCGCCCGAAGGACTCGTTCGCGATGAGGCGACGCGCCTTCAGGCGCGCGACGAGATTGTTCGCTTCGCTGAAACGACACTCCCCTTGGAACTTCTCGGTCTCGCCGAGTCGCCGATTCGCGGCAAGGAGAAGGGTAACGTCGAGTACCTCTCGTGGTGGCGGAGACGATGATCTGTGCTATAATAGGAGAACTATGAAAATGAAGTATGTTTCGAAGAAGGAGTACTGCGAGCAGTACATGCAGTATTTGGGTATTGCCAAGACCGAGCGGCGCAGCTACGGCGAGAGCGTCCGCCTTCTCAAGAAGAAGGGCTTTCAGGAACTTTCGACGTTCAAGACGTTGAAGGCGGGTGACCGCGTCTATCGCGGCTATGAGGATCGCACGGTCATGGCGGCCGTCATTGGTCGCAAGCCGATCGCGGAGGCGGGCCTCAAGGTGGTCGGCGGTCACACGGACGCGCCGCGCCTCGACCTGAAGCCGCGGCCAGTCTACGAGAAGGGCGGGCTCGTCTTCTTCGATTGCCACATCTACGGCGGCATCAAGAAGTACCAGTGGCTCACGCTGCCGCTCGCGC
>CAYNVE010000101.1:0-4787 GCA_964400635.1 uncultured Lentisphaeraceae bacterium | reverse complement strand
CTGCACCTTGTCCTGAACGCCGGAGATCGACGCGCGGCGCGTCGTGTCCCGATGCTGCGGAAGGTTCAGGTCGTCGCGCGAGAACTCAAGGCGTAACATAGACGGCTCCTATCGCCCCGTAGGCGCTCGTCTCCAGCAAGCGCGTGAAGAGGTCGTGTTCGTCGATGTGGAGTTCGCGGCACTGGCGCTCCTTCTGAGCCCCCTCGGCGAGAAGCCCCGCGAAGAACGGGAAGAGATGCGGCGAGCGGTATTCCTCCGGGCTTTTCGGCAGCGTCGCCGAGATGTCGGGCAGGGAGCTGTCGCGCAGATAGTCGATGGCGTAGCGGAAGACGTAGCTGCCGTCGTCCGTCTTCTCCAGCGTTCCCGCCGGGATGTCGCGATAGTAGACCGTTCCGCGCCTCATACGCCGACCCTCACCTTGTAGCCGAGCGTCTCGGCGACTTTCAGCAGCGTGTCGAGCGTGACGTTGCCTTCGCCCGTCTCCAGATTCGAGAGCGTATGGACGGAAAGTCCGCTCACGCGCGCCAACCGCGCCTGCGTGATGCGCAATTCATCGCGCCGCTCGACAATCACCCGCCCTATCTCTTCTTTATTCATTACGATGAATATTATACCATAATTTTGCGAGACTCGCCGATCGCGCCAGCAAATTATTCATCATAATGAATTACAAAATGGGGCCTGTCCCCAATGACAATGCGTTGAGCAGCCGTTACTTGATCGTCTGCGCGCCCTTGCCGGGGATCGCGCCGAAGAGCTTCAGCGCCATCTCCCACGGATAGCGGTTCGCGTACATGTCGCACTGCGTCGTAATCGTGCCCTGAAGCGGAAGCCCGAACACCGAGCGGAGCGCGTTGCACTTGCCCTCGTCGAGCTTCGTCGTCTCCGAATACTTCATCGACAGGAAGGAATTCAGATACTTCGGGTCGATGCGGCCCTCGAAGACCTTCGGATCCTTGAGGTCGATGTTGCCATCGATGGACTCGATGCCGTCCGCGCTCTCGAGATCCTCGAAGCCGTCCACGCGCACCTTCGCGACGGACGGCGAGATCGTCATCTGGATGTCGCTCTCGCGGTTCAAGAAGAAGACATTGCCGTCGATCTTGATCTTCTTGTCCTTCGCGTTGCCCTTCGTGTTGTCGATGCCGGTCATCACGTTGAGGCCGATCACGTTGTCCTCGATCTCGCTCTCGACCTTCGCGTTCGTGCGCACGCCATAGCCCATGTCGGCGAGGTCATTGAGGCGCGACCACGTGAAGAGGACGGTGTTGTGCTTGAACTCGAACTTGACGTCAGGCTTTGCGCTCGCGCAAGTGACCTCCGCCGCCGTGATGCGGTTATTGACGAAGACGCAGTTCTCAATCTCGACCTCACCCTTGTACCAGTTGATGTTGACGCCGATGTTGGAGCCGTTGACGAAGACGCAGTTCTTGATCTCGAGGTCGCCTTCGCCGCGCCCGGACGTCGTGGACGCGATCGAATAGCGCTTGGCGCTCGCGCACTTGTCGGCGGGGTTCTTCGCGGGGCCGTCCAGCCACATGCCCGTGTCGAAACCCTCGGGCTTGCCCTTCGTCGCATGGTAGCTCGACGCGAAGCCGTCGTCGAAGATGAGCCCGTCGATCGTCATCTTGAAGCCCTTCGGCGCCGTCTTGTCCTGCGGCAGCGAGATCGTCAGGATGCCGAGGCCCTTGCCCTTCTTCGCGTTGTTCTCGTTCTCGGGCTGGAGGAGCGTCCTATAGGCGAGCGGATCGCGCGCGGAGAAGTCCGCCTTGTAGCCGCCGACGATGGAGACGGGTTTCTCCATGAGGAACCAGTTGCACTTCATCTTGCCAGGGTAACGGCCTTCCGCGACGTGGATGACGTCGCCCGTCTCAGCCTTCTCAAGCGCCTTCCAGAGGCTCTTGAGCGGCGCGGCCTTCGAGCCGTCGTTCTTGTTGGCGCCCATCGAGAGCGAGACGTAGATGTCCGCCGCCGAGAGCGACGCGGTCGCAGCGAGAGCCGCCGCACAGACGAGGATGAGTTTCTTCATTTTTGTGTTCCTTTCAGATGTTCTGCATGATATTCCATGTTGCGGTGCGAACAGACACGCGCCTCACGGCGTCAGCTTGACGCGGATGAAGAAAGTTGAGGCGGTCGCGTCGCTCGGCTTGACCGCGACCGAGACCTTGCCGTCGCTGGTCGGGGCGAAAGTCGCAGTCACGGACGACGAACTGAACGCCGTCGCGCCGCCAAGCGTCGTCGCGCCTTCAATCTGGAACGCCTCGGCGAGATTTTCCGCCGTCGCATTCTTGCCGACCGAAATGTCTCCCAGCGAAACCGTCAGCGTCCACGAGCCAGTGCTCGTCGACCCGTTCGCCGCGCCACCGCCAACCGCGAACGTCGCGATGACGAGATCGCCCTGCTTCGGGTCGAGCGCAACCGCCGCATCATAGTCGAGATCGAGCGCATAGCCAAGCCACGCATGCGCCGCGTCCTTAATCGCCTGGCGTTTCCCGATGACCGCTTCGTCCGCAGAGTCCGTCCCTGCGACGCCACCCACCCACGCGCGATACGACGCGTATTGCGTCGCCGTCGTGATCTTCTCCTTGAGCCGCGCATCCGCCACCCCCTCCAACGCCGCCGCGACATCGCTCGCCGACGCATCCGCCGCGATCTCCGGGAACGGATCAACCGCCTCCCCGTGCCACGTCGCGACTGCCGACACGTTCGTCGCCGCCTCCGTCAGCTGAATGGCAAGGCGGAAGCCATGAATAAAGCTCCCTCCCTTTGCCGTAACATAGTCGTTGCGATAGTATGAAAAGCAATGATCATTATAGCGGTCAGAAAAAGACCCGCCACGAGCCGCGTGCGCGGTCCCGTCCGTCCGCCCCTTCGGATCCACGCCATAAACCGGCAGCTCGCCATCCTTGTAGCGGTCCAAGCATATCTCAATGACATTGCCGTGCATGTCATAGAAGCCCCACGGATTCGGCTTCTTCGTGCCGACGACGTGCGACTTGTCGTCCGAGTTATTTTTATACCACATATAATCGCCGTTCGCATCATCCTCCGTCTCACCGCCGTAGCTATAGGCCGTCGTCGTGCCCGCGCGGCACGTGTATTCCCACTGCGCTTCCGTCGGCAGGTCAAAGAGAAGGCCCGTCTTCGTGCGCAACTGGTCCAAGAGACAATCAGAATCGACGGCGTCCGATTCCGGCCACGTCACGCCCTTGGTGTATCCGCGAATCTCTTCGTAGCATATAAAGTAAGCGGGGTAGGCATCGCCTTTGCCATTCGCGTCATTTCCGACATTTGCGTAAGCTGGCAGCGACGCCAGAGCCCACTGCTTCTGCGTGTACTCGAAGAGCCCCATGTAGAACGGCTTCGTGAGCGTGACGCGATGCGATTCGTTGGTCTGATCCTTGCCCATGATGAACGTGCCTGGATCGACGCGCTTCAAAACGAGCGTGTTCGTCTTGTAAAAGAGCGTGTCGAATTCCGCGCTCTCCACGCCGTTCGTGTAGGAGACGGGGAACGACGTCGCGTCCGAGCCGCCCGAGAGATCGACGAGGCAGTAGTCCGGATACCTGTAAGTGACGGTCACGGTGGCGTTCAGCGCCTTGAACGTGCAATCGGTCTTCGCCATGGGCCAGAAGACCTCGTGCTTGCCGTTCGCGCAGCTCGTCTGCCCCGTGAGGTTCGATGCGACGTATTTCGCGTCGCCGATGGTCATCGCAACCTCGAGGAAGCGATTCTCGTCGCCGGGATTGATGTCGTTCACGGTGTAGGAAAGCTTGAATCCGGTCTGCGCGCCGTCGTCGACCTTCTCAAGCGTCAGGCCTTCGACCGACAGCGGTTCGGCGAACGTCGCGCCGCACATCGTCGCCGCGCACAGGAGGGGGAGGAGTTTCTTCATGTGATGGGTTTGTCATGGGATAAGACGACAAGAGCGGAAGCGACCTGAAGGCCGCTGCCACTCCCGCTAAACGCCTCTCTGCGGCGTTCTACAACGAATGGGGGGGGGGGGGATCAAGCGCAACGCGCCCAAGCCGCGTTCTCACGCGGCACAGGGGGCTGTGCGCTACACTCTCATCGATTCTCATATTAGACGAAACGCCGCATATTGTATCAAATCCTCGCGCCGCGCGTCAAGGCGACGGCGGCTCTTCGACGATGCGCTGAGATTCGTCTTCTTCGTAGTAATACGAATAGTCGATGCCCTTCATGAAGATCTCGCGGTCGGCGATCTTCTTCGTCAGCGCGGGACGCAGCAGCGCCTTCAGCGGCGCGGCGTCGGCGACGCTCCGGCGCATCGCCTCCAGATACGCGAACTTCTCGACCTTGCTCCAGTCAATGCACTGCTTGAGCGAACGCTTCAGCATCAAGTCCAGCCAGATGCGCGTCGAGCGTCCGTTCCCCTCGCGGAACGGATGCGCCACGTTCATCTCGACGTACTTGTCGACGATCTCGTCAAACGTCGTCTCGGGCATCCGCTCGATCGCCGGCAGGATCGTCGCGAAGTGAAGCGCGTTGGCGAACGTGAAGCCGCCCTTGGAGATGTTCACCGTGCGAAGCTGTCCGGCGAAGTCGTAGAGCCCGCCGAAGATGTAGGCGTGGATCTGCTGAAGGCACTTCACGCTGCCCGGCTCCAGACTCGCGAGAAGTCCGCTCTCAAACAAGGCGTGCGCCTTCTGCCGCGACTTGCCGTCAATCGAGTTGTCCGAGTAGAGGAACCAGTCAAGGAAGTTCTTCGCATGGACGTTCGGAAAGACGCGGACGAGTTCGGAAACGCCCTGCGCGTCGAGGGC
>CAYNVE010000100.1:0-4811 GCA_964400635.1 uncultured Lentisphaeraceae bacterium | reverse complement strand
CGCATCTGATTGCCGCTCCTGCGTTCGTCGCGATTTTGCCAATCCGCGAGAAAGCGGAATATGATATAATACACCTTGTTCGCTCGGAGGAACTTAGATTGCGTCGGGCGGGCGCGAGACGTGTGCATCGAACCGCCAGCTGCCCTGCAAGCCCCACAGCCGCGCGAAGGGAAACAGGTAATCTCGCGAATTATAGAAACAGGTTAAACCTGAAACTGTAATTCGCAAATTCTGCTTTTGCGGCCGAAGGGCGGTCGTCTTGACGAGAGTCACGTTTGCGGGACTGATGTGATTTCGGGGACCTAAGGTAACAGGCGAGTCATTGGCGCGTTAGAGCCGCGCATCGTTGCCCATCGGTGTTAAATCTCGAAGTCTCTCCATCACGGCAAAGCCACGATGGTCGGGCCAACTCGTCACGTTGCGCAAGATGATGACGATTGTGCGCGCCTCGGGGTCGAAGCCGACGAAGGATGCACCGCCGTAAATCATTCCGCTCCGATAGAGGACGCGCCGACCCGACGCGAGGACCTTGACGCGCAAGAGGCCGAAGACGGCGTCATCGGCGAAGGCCTCAATTTCGCGTTCGCGCATCTGCGCGTCAATGACCGTCCAGTAGGCGGTGAAGGCCGTCGCGCAGTCGGCGGCGGACGAGAAGAGCCCGCCCGTCGCGCGCAGGGCATCGCCGAGGCGGTGATCGGGGACATCGTGCCGACGGCGGATGAGCCAGGGGAGATGCCCCGCGCAGGCGCGCGTCAGGCGGTTTGTCTGTTCGCCCACGGGGTCGTAGGTCGTGTCTTTGAGCCCGAGCGGTGTCGCGAGCTCCTCGCGGAGGATCTCGTCGAGAGAGCTTTTAAGCGCGTCTTCAACGGCGGTCCCCAGAAGCCCAAAGCCCACATTCGAATAGAGTTCGCGCCGCGTCTTCACGGCGTGCCGCCACCAGGGGCGCCAGGTCGTCTTCGCAAAGGTCTCGCGCGTGTCGAACGCCGCATAGACATGCGTCCCAAAGAAGCCGCACGAGAAGGCCGTCATCATGTCGAACGGCTCCCAACGGACGATGAACTCGCGCGGCAGGCCGCTGCGGTTGAGCAGGAGGTCGCGCAACGTGACGCGCCCGTATTCTGGCGGGAGGTCGAGTGTTGAGACGGATGACACGGGTCGGTCGAGATTGATGCGCCCCGCGTCGTGGAGATTTAGGAGGACGGGGTGCAGAAAGAGTTTCGAGAGTGAGGCGATGCGGAAGAGCGAATGTTCGTTGGCCGAGCCCGCGGAAGCGAAGAACACCTTGTTCGACTGGACGATAGCAACGGAGCAGCTCTCGTCACAAGCATCCTGCACGTAGTAGTTGGCGACGGCCTGCGCGACATCGTGCGGCGTCTCGGCAACGGCGAGTCGGTCGTTGATTGTTCGGCAACCTAAGAGTGCGCAGACGAGGAGTAGGGCAACAAGACGTTTCATTTTGAGAGACGATTATAGCATATTTCGCGGATTCCAAAAGGGTACCTTTCTCACTTGAAAAATCGCCTTTGCGCGGGAACGGCATTTTTGGTATAATTTAGTCTATATTTTATCCTTCCTAAGGAGGTCGCATAAGTTATGAAGTTCTCGACGATGATGGTTCTTATCTCTCTCTCGGTCTGCCTCGCGGGTTGCCGCTACGGTAAGGTCAACGAAGGCGCGGATGGCGCGAGCGATGCTGCGAACGCGACGGATATCGCGACGGACGGCGGCGACGAGAGCATGAGCGGCACGGCGGGTGATGTCTCGGAGGGCAAGTTCGAAGACCTCTACACGCGTTGCGACGACGTTGCGTTCAAGCCGATTTACTTCAAGCTTGATTCGACGGTCATCGCGCCGACCGAACTCGGCAAGATGGACGAAGTCGTTGACCACCTCAAGTCGAACGCGGATCGCGTGACGGTCGTTGAGGGCAACTGCGACGAGCGTGGCTCGAACGAGTACAACATGTCGCTCGGCGAGAACCGCGCGATCATCATCCGCGACTACCTCGTTCAGAACGGCGTTGATGCCGCGCGCATTCAGACGCGCAGCTACGGCGAGGAGAAGCCGGCGGTGACGGGGCACGACGAGTCGGCGTGGGCGAAGAACCGCCGCGGCGAGTTCGTGATTTTCAAGAAGTAAGTCGATGCTCTTCGCGCTCGTCTTCGACAGCGTGGGATTCGGCGAGTGGCTCGTTCTGCTCGCCGTTGTTCTTGTTGTCGTGGGCCCCAAGAACCTGCCGTCGACGGCGCGTAAAATCGGCGCATACTATTCGCGCTTCCGTCGGGCGGCCGAGACGTTCAAGCGCCAAATTATGGAGATGGATCGCGATCTGGAGCGCGCGGCCGAAGAGGCCGTCCGCGATGCCGAACGCGAGACGAAGCGGGTGATGGAAATCGACGAGCCGCCGACGGGCGAGAAGGGCGACGACCATGTCGATCATTAAAAACCCGGACGAGCGGAACGACCCGCCGCGCCCGCTTTTGGAGCATCTTCTCGCGCTTCGCGACATGCTGATTCTCGGCGGTGCCGCGTGGGTTGTTTGCGCGATTCTCGCGGGGCTTGCGACGCCGTGGATTATGGCGTGGCTTAAGAGCCCTGCGGGTGAGGACGGCCGACTCTTGCAGGGCCTTGACCTCACTTCGGGCGTTTCGTCCATCATCTCGATCGCGGGTTGGGGCGGGACGGCGCTCGCCTTTCCGTTCATCGTCTTTGCGATTTTGCGCTTCGTCTTTCCCGCGCTCACGAAGAAGGAGAAGGTTATGCTCCTTTCGATTCTCGTCGCAGGCATGGCGTTTTTCCTCGCGGGCGTCGTCGTCGCCTACGCGAAGACCCTGCCGCTCGTTGTTTCAACATTTCAGGCGATCAACCGTTGGGTTGGCTTTGAGATGGAGGTTTTGCGTATCGAGAACTACATCTCGATTGTCCTCAAGACGATCATCGCCTTCGGCCTCGTCTTCCAGTTGCCGCTCGTCATCTTCGTCCTCGGCTGGTTCGGCGTCGTCTCGTCGGCGACCTTGCGCGCGCAACGCCGCGTCGCAATCGTTCTGGCGTTTTTCATCTCGATGTTCCTGACGCCACCCGACCCCATGAGCCAGATCATCATGGCCGTCCCGCTCTGCATTCTCTACGAGGTCTCCATTTGGGCGGTCTGGCTCAAGGAGAAGGGGACGTTCGGCCGATGAACGCGCGCCGACTCTTCATCGCCGTCGGCTTTCTCGCGCTCATGGCCGTCGGCGCGCTCTTGCTCGCGATGCCCTTTTCGCGCGTTGCGGGGACATTTGGTTCGGCCTCTGACGCACTCTTCATGGCGTGCTCGGCCGTGTGCGTGACGGGCCTTTCGGTTGTTGACGTCGGCGCGGAGTACACGCGCGCGGGGCAGATCGTCCTGCTCGCGCTCGTTGAGGTCGGCTGTCTCGGGCTCATGACGTGCGGCACATTCCTGCTTGTTGCGATCGGCCGCCGCCTCTCGCTCGACCGCGAGTTTTCGCTTATGAACGCCTACGGCGTCGCGAAGATTCGCGGTGTCAGAAGCCTTATTCTGTGGGTCGTCGGCACGATGCTCGTCGTCGAGTCGCTCGGCTTTCTCGCGCTCTACGCGAGGCTCCACGATGTCTATGAGAGCATCTACTACTCCGTCATGAGCTTCTGCAACGCGGGCTTCTCGCTCCGCGCCGACTCACTCGCCGCGTTCCAAGACGACCCGCTCGCCCTCCTCGTCATGGGACTTGAGACAATCCTCGGCGGCATCGGCTTTCTCGTTGTCTACAACCTCTGCACATTCCGCTTCTTGCGCCGCCCCTCGGGTGCGCGCGGTCGCCTCTCGCTCCATTCGCGCGTTGTCCTGTGCGTGACCGCAATCCTCCTTCTGGTCGGCGCGCTTCTCTTTCTCGCGTGTGAGTGGTCGGGCGCGCTCGCCGCCTTTCCGCTGTCGAAGAAACTGGCCGTCTCACTTTATCAGTCCGTCACGCCGCGCACGTGCGGCTTTAGCCTTGTCCCGATGGAGTCGCTCCAGCCCGTCACGCGCCTCGTTGTCGAATCTCTCATGTTCGTCGGCGGCGCGCCGGGCTCGGCGGCGGCGGGCATTAAGGTGACGACCTTCGCCGTGCTTGTCTGCACCCTGACGGCGCTCTGGCGCGGCGAGGAGGAGACGGTCGTCTTCCGCCGTGCGCTTCCCTACGACGTCGTGCGCGAGTCGCTTGTCATCGTGACGGCGACGGCGCTCTTCATCGCGTTCGCGCTGGCGGCTCTGCTCATCACGGAGCGGGGGCGGTCGATCGCAACGGACGCGCTCTTCTTTGAGGCGGTCTCGGCTATCACGACAACGGGGCTTTCAGTCGGCGAGACGACGCGTGAGCTCTCCCACGCGGGACGGCTCGTTGTCATGTGTGCGATGTTCGTCGGCCGCCTCGGCGCGCTCTCGGTCGTCATGATGATTGGCGCGCGCGAGAGCCGCCGCTCGTTCCGTTATCCGACGGGTGAGCTCGTCGTCGGTTGACACGGCGGCGTGTTTGTGGTATCATATTTAGAAATTTAGCGAAAATGAAAAAGCCTGTGCAGAATGCGATTATTATTATTACGACCGCGATTATTCGTGATCGCGGGGTCGCGTCCTGCTGCTAAGGCGTTTTCAAAAGAAGCAAGCAACGAACGGCCCCGCTCAAACGAGAGGGGCCGTTTTTCGTAGGGTCTTAACAACGAATCGAAAAAGAAGAAAGTCAGGAATAGAAGATGAAGACGGTCGAGACGCAAGAAACATTGAGGGACATCGCCGCGCGCGTTCGCGAGATGCGCGAGATCAAGGGCCTCTCGAT
>CAYNVE010000099.1:0-4878 GCA_964400635.1 uncultured Lentisphaeraceae bacterium | reverse complement strand
TCGCGGTTCAAGGAAGTCCCAAGAACGCAGAGACCGAGAACGAGCACGAAGGCAACGGCGAGCGGCGCGTCGCCAAAGCGGACATAGGGCGTCGGTCCTTCCTCAGAAATCGCCACGCGGTCAAAGAGAACGCCCCGCGCGTCAACGAGGACGCGCCCGTCAGCGTCAAGAAGATAAGTCCACCGCCCGTCGAGCCGAATCGTTCCCGTCACACCCGAATTCCCAACGCGCACAACAGGAAGCCCCGTCTCGATCGCGCGCGCGGTCGCCTGCCACGCATGGGCCAACGGCTCGTTCGAGCGCGAGAACCAACTATCGTTCGTGATGAAAATGAGTGCCTTCGCGCCCGACGCCGCGTGCGCGCGCATGAGCGCAGAGTCGGTATCCTCAAAGCAGATACCGACGCCAAACGGAATCGCCGCGCCGTCCGCCGTCAGCGTAAGCGTGCGCGGCTCGCCAGGCGTGCACGAGCCAACGGGCGCGAGACGCTGAAGCCATGGGAAAATCTTGTCGCCCGGAATAAACTCGCCGAACGGCACAAGATGCACCTTGTCATAGACGCTAAAATCCATCGTCCCATCCGATCGCAGGGCGTAGAGCGCGGCCGCATTGTAAATCGCCCCGTCCGCGACGCGCGTCCCGCCCGCGAGAAGCGACGGCGCGTCCGCGAGCCTCTCGGCCCAGCGCGCGAAGCGGAGCGCGGCGCGCGAGTCGACCGCGCCAAATTCGCTCATCGCGCTTTCAGGCAGAACGAGAAGGTCGGCGCGCATAAAGGCGGCGTTCGCGAGAAGATTCGAGTAGACCTCGTACGGATCTTCCTCTTGCTCCTTGAAAACGCAGGGAAAATTCCGCTGGACGAGCGCGACCTTGACGCTTCTCGCCCCTTCATCCGCGCGCGCGGTCGACCACGTGCGCGCGAGCGCAAAAACGCCGATGACGAGCAAGAGCGCCAAGACGGTCTCGAGCGAACGCCAAGGCGAGAGCGATGCCGCGCCACGGCCGAGGCGCGCGCGGACAGAGGCGACCATCCGCTCGCCAATGCCCGCGAAGGTTCCATTCACGAGAACGATGAGCGCGCTCAAGAGGTAGACACCGCCGAACGCGGCGGGAAGGCCGAGATTCGCGTTGGCGGCGACGACGCCAAGCGAATTCCACGCGAAGCCGCCGCCGAAGCGCGAACGCACGAGTTCCAGCCCCGCCCAGAGAATCGGCTCAACGACGAGGACGCCCAGAAGCCGCCGCGCGAAAACGCCCTGCCGCGCCGCCGCAACCCAGCGCCAGTAGGACGCGCTTAAAAAACCATAGGCGGCAAAAAAGGCCGCGCAGTAGGTGGAAAGCGCCCCCCAACCGAGCAGAACGAGCGGCCACGGCCCACCGTTCTTGACAATCGCGGGCATCCACGAGAGCGTCGCGACCCAAAAGAAAATTCCGCTCTGGAACCAGCGTTTCGCGGAGGTCTTCGCATCCGCCGTGCGCGAGAGCCACATGAGCGGCGCGAGGGCAAAGAGAACATCGGCTTTCTCGCACATGGGCGGGAAGGCGGCGTAGAGGAGAAAGCCCGGCAGAAACCAGGCAACCTTCAGAAACTTTCGATACGCCTCAACGAGGATCATGCCTCACCCCACGAGAGATCAACGCGCGTCGAGACATTTTCGGGCGCGTTAAATGTGCGCGGTGTCGCGCGCGTCGTCACCCAGAGCCCCGATTCCTCGGTGACGCGAAGTCGCGCGTCTGGCGTCGTCGTCCACGGCTTCGTGAGCGAGATAAAAAGAGGCGTCGACTGCTGAACGAGAAACTCGACATCAAAGCCCGACTCGGCGAGGAATTGCAGATTCTCGCGCGTATTCTCGGGGCTTGCGACGACGCGGCGGACGCCCCATTCCGAAAGCGTCTTCAGCGCGCGCGCGTTGAAGGCGTAGAGGGTCCAGTCGGCCGTCACATCCTCGACCGAAAGCGCGCGGAGAAGCCGTAGCGTCGCGAGGTCGCTCGCCTCCCACTTCGCGTAGCCGGCGCGGAGAAAGCGCTTCACCGTCGCGCGCAGGCGGTTGAAGGTCGTCTCGCTCGTGTAGACAGGGAGCGCGAGGCGGACAGAAGTCGGCAGATCGAGCGACTCGGTCTCGGCCGTGATCGCGACAACAACCTCGTCCCACGCGCGATCGGGGACGACCCCGCCCGCGCGGATTTTGACGCGCCGCGCGATCGCACGATCCCCTCGCGCGCGCGAAAAATCGATGACCTCACCCTGCGCCGCCTCAATCTTCTCCTTGAGGCGCGCGTCGCGCCGTTCATCGAGCGCGGCAACGAGTTCGCGCCGAAGGTCATTGAGGAGGCTTGCGGGGACATAGCGGTGCGACGGATCCTCAAGCGTGAGCGCGCCGAGGGCGTAGGCCGTTCCACCCAGCTTACCAAACGCGCGGCGGATCGCCTCTTCCGTCTTCGCGGGGTTCTCGGCCGCATCGAGCATCTTCGGCGGCGCGACGGCGGCCGACACGTCGACCGCGAGGGCGCGGCAGACGGCCGAGGCCGAGACGCGCGAAGTCTCCACGCGCACGGTCACATCGATGACGTGGAGCGCCGGGTCGTCGCTCGGGCGGAACGGCGGAATCGGGAAGCGGCGCTTCACGGCGTTCGACATCGAGCAGAAAATCTTCATTCCCGGGCGGAGCACCTTCTCGACCTCTTCGTCCACGAGCACCTCGACATCCTCGCCCGCCTTCACCTCGAAGACGGCGTGGCGCGAAAGTGCGGGGCGCATCTCTGAGATTCCCATGCCGAGGTGGCGACCTTCGTCGGTCATCGCCTCAAACTGGAGACCGTCGTGGCGCTCAAGCGCGCGGCATGTGTGAAAGCGCAAGTAGGCGCGCCCCTCGCGGTCGCGCGTCACCTTCTTGACAACGCCGACGAACGCGCCCACGTGGCCGAGCGAGTCGGGGTCAATCGGGGAGTCCCCGCCTTTTCTAAAGTAGAGTTCCGTCGTGCGGCGCGAGAAGACCGTCTCAAGATCCTCCGTCGTCACGCGCGGCGGCGTGCCGTCCAAAAGCGCGCGATAGTAACTCGTCACGCTCGCGACATAGAGGGGTGACTTCATGCGCCCCTCGATCTTGAGTGAGAGAACGCCCGCCTCACGTAGCGCGAGAACATCCGCGCCGAGGCGCAGATCCTTCATCGAGAAGGGATAACTTTTCCCCCCGTCCTCGCCCGCGTAGGCCATGCGGCAGCAGTACGGGCACGCGCCACGGTTGCCGCTACGCCCCTTCTCCATCGCGCCAAAGAGGCAGAGCCCCGAAATCGAGTAGCAGAGCGCGCCGTGAATGAAGACCTCGAACTCCATGTCGTGGCAACGGCGGACGATGGACGAGATCTCATCGAGAGAAAGTTCACGTGCGAGAACAACGCGAGCGAAGCCAAGCTCCTTC
Organism: uncultured Lentisphaeraceae bacterium; assembly: GCA_964400635.1. GTDB lineage: Bacteria > Verrucomicrobiota > Kiritimatiellia > RFP12 > UBA1067 > UBA1067. The sequence goes on along the minus strand of CAYNVE010000099.1, from coordinate 1,462 downwards.
AGCGCGAGGACACCCTCTAGGTTGTGCGCGACAAGTTGCGTCGAGGCATGAAGGACGAGGCGCGGAAAGTGTTCGCGCACGAGGCGCGCAACGCCGAGATCCTGCACGATGAGGCCGTCGGGACAAAGCTCTTCCAAGCGTGCAAGCGTCTCAATCGCCGCGTCAAACGCGCTTTCGTCGAGCACCGTATTAAAGGCGACATAGACCTTGCGATTCGAGGCACGCGCGAGCCTCAAAAGGCTCTCCAAGTCCTCAAACGAGAAGTTCGTCGCAAACGCACGCGCCGAGAAGTCGTTGAGTCCGCAATAAACAGCGTCCGCGCCAGCGGCAAACGCCGCGCGCGCCGTCTCAAAGTCGCCCGCTGGCGAGAGAAGTTCCGTCTCGTTCATTTCACATAGGCCGCGCTCGAAAAAGGCGGCGTTTCAGTCTTACCGTCGCGCCAGTCGCGGATCGCCTTGAGCCGCGCCTTCATGTTCGCCTCGCGCCCGAGGCCGAACGGCTCGTAGTAGCGCCGACCCGCGAGCGATTCAGGCAGGCAACTCATCCGCGCGATTTTCTCGTCCGTGTCGTGCGCGTACTGGTAGCCCTTGCCGTAATCAAGTTCCTTCATGAGGCGCGTCGGCGCGTTACGGATGTGAAGCGGCACGGGCTCGGCCATGCGCGTCATCGCGTCCTTCGCCGCGCGAAGGTAGGCAGACTCCATCGCGTTCGACTTCGGCGCAAGCGAGAGGTAGACGACGACCTCGGTGAGGTTCACGCTACACTCGGGCATGCCGAGGTTATGGCAGGCATCCCACGCCGCCGTCGCGAGAAGGAGCGCGTTCGGATCGGCGAGGCCGACATCCTCGCTCGCAAAGCGGATGCACCGCCGCGCGATGTAGAGCGGATCCTCGCCGCCCTCCAGCATCCGCGCAAGCCAATAGACCGCCGCGTCGGGGTCGGAGTTTCGCATCGACTTGTGCAAGGCCGAAATGATGTTGTAGTGCTCCTCGCCCGTCTTGTCGTAGAGAAGCGCCTTGCGGCTCACGACCTGCCCGAGGATCTTTTCATCCACCGTCGGCCGACCTTGTGCGTCGAATGTCGCGTTCGCGACCGCCGTCTCGAGCGTGCCGAGCGCGTGGCGCGCGTCGCCATTCGCATAGACCGCAATCTGGCGAAGCGACTCGTCGGAAATCTGGACATTGAGTTTGCCAAGGCCGCGTTCAGCGTGAAGCGCGTTCTTGAGGAGTGTCACAAGGTCATCTTCGGAAAGGCCTTTCAAGACGAATACCTTGCAACGCGAGAGGAGGGCCGAGTTGACCTCGAAACTCGGGTTCTCCGTCGTCGCGCCGATGAGGATGATTGAGCCTTGCTCAACAAACGGCAGAAAGGCATCCTGCTGTGCCTTGTTGAAACGATGAATCTCGTCCACAAAGAGAACGGTGCGAATGCCCATGCGGCGGCCAGACTCGGCGCGCGCCAT
>CAYNVE010000098.1:0-4883 GCA_964400635.1 uncultured Lentisphaeraceae bacterium | reverse complement strand
TTCGCTCGCCACGTCATCTGAGACGCCCTTTAACGGCACGATTACGACAACGGCCAACGCGACAATCAGCGCGCCGAAGGGTCTGAAACTTTCGAACGATGCTTCTCTTGTCGCAAGCGCGGGCACGACGATGCATGTCAATGCGCCGATTGTGACAGATGCTGGTAGCGTGCCGTCAAAATTGAAGAAACTCTACCTGAAGGGAAGCGGCACGGTTTGCTTTGACACCGATCAGCCTGCGGGCGGATACATCTACCATGAGGCGGGAACATTGCGTCTCGCTAAGCGTGGAATCTTGGGTTCGCGGTATATTTGGTTTACGAAGAGTGAAGGTTGCAAGATCGAGGTCCTTTTGACGGACAGCGAGGCAAAGACGAATGGAGCTAAATACGAACTTTACAAGGCGCAGGGTATTAAATATAGTGTGTCTCTAGGCTATGATGATACGGCGGTCATCCCTGAGATGACGAAGGTCTACAATGCCACGACAGGCGAGGAGGTGTCGGGCACGATTTCGTATGAATGTGAGAACCCAAACAATTCAGTCTCAACGGCTGGCACGGCCTACTTCACGGTCAAATACGTCGCGCCGAGCGAGGTCGTCGGAACGACGATTTCCCGCCCGCTCCCCGTGACGGGCGAGGAGCAATCGTTTACCTACGTCTACAAGCCGGCTGGCACGGGCGACCAGACGTGGGCGACGACATCCAACTGGAAAACGGTCGAGATTTTGAAGGCCACGTCGGACGGCGCGATTTCGACGAACTATGTCGACTACACGAATAGCAACGCGCCAGGCTTGTCGGGCTCGAATGCGTGGGATCCCATCCTCCTTGATGGCGTCACGGTGACAGCATCAAAACTAGAAGGATGGTGTGCACGCTACGGCCTTTACAACGGTGCCAAGGTGACGGTTGAAACGCAAGAAAAGTTTCAACAAGATGATAAGAGGACCATACCCATATTCATCGCCGTTGACGAGACATCTCGCTTCACGGTTAATGCGTGGGGAACGAGCCCGAGCACGGGCACGATTGATTTTTATGTCGCCGCGCCGAGTGGCATTGTCTTTAATGTGGCTTACCGCAAGGGCGATATCGTCAACTACTACATCGGCGGCTCGGGATCGGTCTATTACGCGAAGAATGTGACGGCGGGTACGCACACGCTGAAACGCGCGACGATTGAACTTGGCGACGCGACGCTCACGGGGCGCCAAGTTTTGAAGAAGTATCTCGTCATCGGATCTGGCACGCTCACGACATCTGGCGCGACGGTTGAGGGTGGCACGCTGAAGTCGTCGGCCGTCGCCGTGACCGACGCAGTCGGCACCTACTACATCGGCCAGGATGCGACGGGCTGGTACATCGAGTGGGTCGCCTACGCCAAGAAGGCCGACGGCGTCTTCTTCACGGACACCGCGGGGACGATTTATGAGATCACGGATGCGTTCACGAAGGACGCGAACGGCGCGTGGGTTCTTGATCGCGCAAAGTCGGTGACGATCACGGATTCGTCGGGCGAGGAGACGATTTTCGTCATCCCTGAACTCGCGACCATTGAGGACGACGAGGCGGTTGGACTCGTGCCGTTTGTTCTCGTCGAGAGTAAGCCTGTTCTCGGCGTCAGGACGATTCCGGGTCTCACCTACGGTCTCTATCGTGCGACGGAACTGAACGCGACCTGGACGAACGTCAAGGAAGAGAAGGCGAACGGTCGCCGCGTCAAGTTTGAGGACGAGACGCCACCCGACGGCAAGGCGTTCTATCAGATTCGCGTCCGCTATGTCGAATAAGGAGACGGTTGTGACGGCACTTGAAGCGAAGGGCGTGAGTCATTCGTATTCGGGTCTCGCGCGCCCTGTCTTGACGTCGTTCGACTTTGCGATGGACAGGGGCGAATTCGTCGCTTTGATGGGCCCGAGCGGAAGCGGCAAGTCGACGTTCCTCCACCTCGCGGCAGGGCTGATTTTGCCGACAGCAGGGTGCATCGTCGTCGGTGATGTGGAGGTGACGCGCCTTAGTGATGCGGCCGCCGCGCGCTTTCGCCGCCGCCACGTGGGCGTCGTCTTTCAGTCGTTTAACCTCGTCGAGACGCTGAGCGTTGAGGAAAATATCGCCCTGCCCGCGCGCCTGGATCATGCGCGCGTTGACTTTTCGCGTGTCCGCGCGCTTTTGGATCGCCTCGCGCTTTCGGAAAAGGCGAAGGCGATGCCGAGCGAACTTTCGGGCGGTGAGCGCCAGCGCGTCGCGATTGCGCGCGCCCTCTTCATGAAGCCCGAAGTCGTCCTGGCCGATGAGCCGACGGGTAATCTCGATGCCAAGTCGGCGCACGAGATTTGCCGTCTTCTGCGCGATGTCAACGAAGAGGAGAAGGCGACGATTCTCTTAGTCACGCACGATCCCGTCGTCGCCGCGACCGCCTCGCGCGTTGCCTTCTTGGCGGACGGCCGCCTCGCCGCGTCGTACGAGACATGTCGCGATCCGACCGTCGTCTCGCGGCGGTATCTTGAGACATACGGATGATTTTCGCGCTGATGCTTCGATCCCTCCGGCGTGGCAAGGCGCGGGTCGTAAGTGCCACGCTCGGCATGGCCCTTGCGACAGGTGCGCTCATTTTTACGGCCTCGCTCGTCGCGACGAATCGGGCGCAGGCTCCGCGCCGCGCCGTCCGCGCCGCCGTGCCGTTTGCCGCGTGGCGGACGGACGCCCAAGACGCGCGCGCGTCGCTCGCGCTTGACGCCGTCTCGCTCACGCTAGACTACCGTTTGGACGGTCGCGTCATGCAGGGCCCGCCGATGCGCGTCCTTTTCGCGCGCGCGCCGAGTGAGAACATCTACGGCGCCGTTCGCCTCGCCGAAGGCCGCTGGGTCGACCCCGCTGCTCGCGCGCGCGAAGTTGTCTGCGTGCGCGCGGCCCTGAAACGCTTCGGCCGCCTTCAGGAGCCGCCGCTCGGTTCGGAATTGACATTTGTGGGCGCGCGCGGCACGATGACGGCGCGAATCGTCGGCTACCTTGATGGAGAAAAGTTGCCGCGCGAGTTTCCGAATGTCTTCGCGAATGAGGCGGCCGCCCGCGCCCTTGCGTCGGAGTCGTTTAAGTCTGTCCTCTTTTACCGCACGATGCCCGACGGCGCGGTGGACGGCTTACTCACACCCCAGAGCCCGTCGGTCATTCGGTTCTTCCAAGGGGATGAGGAAAAGCGCATGGACTATGCGACGCCGCTTCTTCTCGTTGCCTCGTTTCTCACCGCGCTCGCGCTTCTCGTGAACGCGCTCTTTCTCTCCGTCGAGTCGTCGCGCCGCACGCTCGCGATTCTGCGCGTCGTCGGCATGACGCGCTTTTGTCTCGTTCGCCTCGTCGCGGCGGAGGCGATTTTCTTGGGGTTCGTCGGCTGGGTGCTCGGTGCTCTCGGCGCGGTGCTCGCGCTCTTTCTCTACGTTGCCGCGTTTCCCGCCGACTTTCCACTTGGGGTCGCGCTGGATGTCGGCCGGATGGCGCTCTCTTTCGCGATTTTGCCCGTTCTCATTCTTCTTGCGATTCTCTTTGCGCTTTTCCCGGTCTTGCGCGTTCGCCCGCTTGATGCGGCCTCGCCTCGGCGCGCGCGCGCCCGTCGGTGGGGACTTGTGGTCACCTTCGCGTGCGCCTTCGCCGCGTTCGTCGCCGTTGAGGTCTGGGGCGCATCGCTGATGCGCGCGTTTGTCCCGTCGCCCGAGTGGCCCGACGCCATCGTCTCGCTTTTGCCCGCGGGCGTCTCGAGTTTTGATGTTGAGAAGGTGCGCACGGTCGAGGGTGTTCGCCAAATTTCGGAACTCGTGCCGCGCCAGCTTGGCTTCGAGGGATTGCCGCCGAATCGCAATGCGCTCTTTCTCGCGTCCGAGTTTCTGCCGAGGTTTCGCTTTTTGGAAGGGACGTGGGAGGAGGCGAACGAGGCCGTCTTCTCGGGCGACGCGGTCGTCATCACCGAGATGATGGCGCGCGCGCATGGCCTCCACAAGGGTGATTTTCTCTCGGTCGTCTCGCGGACGCGGCGCGGCAGTGAGACGCTCTCGTTTCCAATCGCGGGGGTTGTTGATCTCAATTGGCACATGGTGACGAGCCGAGGCCTCGTGCGCGGCCTTGGTGGCGCGCGCGGCATGACGGATGGGCCCGTCTTCTGCTCGCTTGACACGATGGGAATCATTGATTTGAGGACCTACCTCGTCGAGTCGTCCGCGTCCGCGCCGATGACGCATCTCTTCGTTGAATACGAGAAGGCGTTCCTCGCCGAGCACGGCGTCTTTGAGGCGGGGCGGCGCGTCGAGGCGGAGATTGCGCGGCATCTTGGAAACCCGACGGGCGTGACGGTGCGCCTTCATGCGCGCGACGAGATTGCGGACGGCACGCTCGCGCACGGTGACGACTTGATCGGGCAGGTCGCGCGCATTCCCTTTATCTTTCTCTTCATCCTTTCGCTCGGCTTCGTCTCAATGCTCGTGGCCGAGGCGGACGCGACGCGCGAAGAACTCGTTCTCTTGCGCACGGTCGGCGCGACCCGAGCTCAACTTGTTTTTCGCCTGGCGCGGACGGCGGCGCAAACGACGCTTGGGGGCGTTCTTTTGGGGACACCTCTCGGCGCGCTTGTGGGGTGGCTTTTCGCCATCAAGACGGGGAGCCTGTGGCCAGGGCTTCCGCATTACTTCGTCATGCCCATTCCGCTCATCCTTGAGGGCGCGGCTTTCGCGTTTCTCTTTGCGCTCGTCTTCGCTCTCCCGACGGCATTCGGACTCATCCGCCAACTGACGCGCCGCCGCACTTAAAGAATCTTGCCGAGTCCGAAATTAAGAGCGCTCGCCTGTTACCTTAGGTCCCCGAAATCACATCAGTCCCGCAAACGTGACTCTC
>CAYNVE010000097.1:0-4924 GCA_964400635.1 uncultured Lentisphaeraceae bacterium | reverse complement strand
TATGGTATAATTTTCTTTAACTGTCTTTTCAAGGAGAATGTTGATGAAGAAAGCCATTTCCCTCGTGGTTTTGTCGGCTCTCGTCTTTTCGGCTGGGGCGGCACCCGTCACGGTTCAGGAGGCGAAGACGGCGGCTCGCGCCTGGGTTGCGCGCGGCGGGACGCTTGGTGCCTCGATGGGTCTTCAGGTCGCGCGCGTCTCGACGCTCGCCGTCGCCACCGCCACATCAACGACCGACGTCTACTGCGTCTCGATGAAGGGTGGCGGAACTCTCTTTCTCTCCTCCGATACGACGTATGAGCCCGTTGTCGCCTTCACCTCGGCAACGAACGACTTCTCAACGCTCGACGTGAAAAGCCCGCTCTTCGCCCTCCTGACGCGCGACGCCGACGCGCGCGCGAAACGCATCGCGCCTCAGGCGAACGCCGCCCTCGCGCGCGCGAGCCTCGCCGCGACATCATCGGCGACCTCCTCCGCCGCGGACAAGTGGCAGGCTCTTCTCGCGGAAGGTGCGGCCCTTGAGGCGAACGGCACAATCAAGATGCCGCTTCTTGCGCACGTCGCGAATGTGGGCGACTGCCGCGTCGCGCCGCTCGTGCAGTCGAAGTGGGATCAGACGACAGCGGACGGCAAGCTCTGCTACAATCGCTTCACGCCGATTCTGAAGACGGGTTCGCATGCGACGTGCGGGTGCGTCGCGACGGCGATGGCGCAGGTTATGCGCTATCACGAGTTTCCGACGGCAAAGCGCGAGTCGGTCACGCGCGAGTGTTACATCAATACCTACCTGACGACGACGGAAGACCCCGCCTACATCACGAACTTAACGACGCAAGCGGGCGTCTACGACTGGTCGAAGATGCCGCTCGTGCCGGCGAACGGCGCGACGGACGAAGAATGCGCGGAGATTGGCAAGTTGACATCCGACGCGGGCATCGCCGTCAGCATGATGTATGGCACGGATTCGTCTGGCTCGAGCGGTGCCTTTTCTTGCTTAGTCCCGGATGCGTTCACGGATGTCTTCGGCTATGCGAACGCCGACTACTACGGGGTGAACGGCGATGTGACGGATGACGCGGGTGTCGTCGCGGGCGCGATGCTCGCGAACTTTGACGCAGGCTACCCTGTCATCATGGGCATTGGCGGGAACAGCGGCGGTCACGCGATTGTGGGCGATGGTTACGGCTACAACGACGAGACGCTCTATGTTCACTTGAATATGGGCTGGTCGGGGCAAAGTGATTTTTGGTACAACCTCCCTGCCATTGACTCGACCCCATACAGCTTCTCGGTGTTCGACGACCTCGTTTTCAATATCTTCCCCGAAGGCACGGCGCGCGCGGTTCTTTCGGGGCGCGTCGTCGACGAGGCGTCGAACGTCGTCGCGGGCGCAACGGTCCGAGTCTATCCCACAGGCGAGACAACGTGCCTCGCCGAGACGACGACGAGCGAGTCGGGTGTCTACGGCGTCCAAATCGCGAACGGCACCTACGATGTCGTCGTCACGAAGACGGGCTATCCCATCGAGAGTCTCGCATCGGTGACGGTGCCCGCGACGAGCCGTCGGACGAAGATGTTTGGCTGCTTCATCGTCTATCCAAACTGGACAAAGTGGTATTCAGGCCTCTCTTACGTGACGAGCGTCGGCAATACCCATACGGCCGATGTCGCGCTTTCGTCGGCTGCCGCCGTCATCGTCACGAACGGCGTGGAAATGGGCTTTAAGACGCTCAACGCGGCCATTGATGCGGCGCGCGAGATTGACGCGACTTTGTCGCCCGACGATGCGGTCACGATCATCCTTCAGGCGGATCTCCCGCTTGAGGCGAACGCAACGATTGACTTTCCTTGTGTCATCATGGGCACGTCGGCGCAGGGCTCGGCGACGCCCGTCGTCACGCGTGCATCGCTCGGCAAGGTGGGTGATGCCGCGCTCACCGTCACCTCGACACTTACGCTTCAGAATGTCTCGTTCTCGTCATCGGGTACGACGCTCGTTGCCGTTCGCGTGGGCGGCGAACTTGACCTCGGCGCGAATGTCGACTTTGGCGTCGTGGACGCGGCGGCCGTCTCGACCGCCACCTCGAATGGCCTCGTCATTCTCGGCGAAATTTCGTCCGCCTTCACGCTCGACTGCGCGGCGGCGAATGACGTTGGCGATGTCTTCGCTCTGACGGCATTCTCAGCGGCGGATGATGTCGCCGCGCACACGGCCTCGCTCATCGCCAACGCCTCGGACACATTTGGCGAGATGCGCGGCGTCGCAAAGATGGTCGACGAGAAAACGGGCGAAGTCGTCTTCACGTGGGGCGAAATCCCCGTTCCGCTTGATGCGGCGGCTGGCTACTTTGTTGATGCATCGGGTACGACGAACACGGCCGCACGACTTGATCGCCTCTTCGCGAACTTTAGCCGCCTTCAAGCGAATGGCGAGACCGCCGACACGAATGAGATCATTCTCTTTGACCGCGCCGCGCTCTCGATGGACGCGCGCGTCGCGATCACGAACACGACAGTTGTTCTGCGCGGCGCGACGGCGGGCGTGACGGTTGCGAAGCTCGGCGCGAAATCGGGCTTCGATATCCTCGCGGGCGGCACGCTCATCCTGAAGGACATCACATTTACGGGCTTTGAGGGCGAGACGTTCATGGATGTCGCGGGCGGCGCGCTTGTCCTCAATTCGGGCGCGACGCTGGACGGCCTCAAGGGCACGAATCTCAATTTTGGCCCCGTTCTCCTGCGCGCGGGCGCGCTTACGATGCGCACGGGCGCGGTCATCACGAACGGCGTCTCGGCGGGTCCTGGCGGCGGCATCACGGCGATGGGTGGCGCGCTCGCGCTTGAGGGCGGCACGATCGCGAACTGCTCCGCGCTTCGCTATGGCGGCGGCGTCTGCGTCTACAACGAGTCCGCGACGCTGACGCTCGCGGGCGACATCGCGTTCGCGGCGAACACGCTTTACTCGACCGGCGTGCGCGAGGATATTTGGCTCTCAACACTGTCGGGGAATCGACCGACGGTTACTTCTCCGCTCACGGCCGACGCGCAGTCGATCGCGCTCTCGGCGGACGCGAACAAGGAAGGGCAGGTCTTTGCGACATATGACGAGTCGCTTGACGCGCACGAGGCGAACGTTGCCGCGCGCGCCTTCTTCTGTGCCTCGCCTTACGATGCGACGAAGACGCTACGTGGCGCGGCCGAGGACGGCACGATTCTCTGGGCCGAGAAGACGGCCGCGCTTGACGACGACGAGCGCGAGGCAGCCGTCGTGCGCCTCACCTACGAGGACGGAAGCGAAGTCTACTACGGCGAACTCGTCGCGGCGTTTAACGGCGCGACGGCGAAGGACTTCACCGCGACGATCTTGAAGGATGCGGTCACCTTCGCGGACGACCTCGTCATCTCGGGCAAGGTGACAATCTGCTCCGAGGGCGCGTCGGCTTTCTCGCTCGCGCGCGCGGACGATGCGTTCGTGCATGTGGCCTCGGAGGGCAATCTCGTGCTGACGAATCTTCATGTCACGGTCGCGGAGCCTGCCCAGTCGTCGGACGAGCCGCTTATCTTCGTTCAGGGCGGCGCGCTCACGCTCGAGGCGGGTGCGTGGCTTTCGGGCGTCTACAAGGACGAGACGTATTCCGAGACGGCGCGCGCGGCATCGGCGGTCGCCGTTTACGCGGGCGGCACATTTACAATGAAGCCCCTCTCGCGCATTTCGGACTGCGCGAATAACTCTGTCGACGAGGTGAAGAACGTCCAGTCGGGCGTGGGCGCGGGCGTTCTCGTTGATGGCGGCTCGACGGCCTTCCTCTTGGGCGGCACGATTTCAAATTGCCGTGCCTCGATGGGTGGCGCGGTCTATGTGTGCAACAAGTCGACCGCCTACGTCTCGGGCGCGTTCACGGCGACGGACAATGTGAGCGTTCTTGATGACGCGCTCTCGAACGTCGTTGTCGAGGACTTAAGCGAGCTTTATCTCGCCGCGCCGCTCAACGGTTCGTCGGGAATCGGCGCGTCGCTTGGCTATCAGTATCTCGTCCGCGACACGAACCTCGTCGCGCGCGTTGAGGACTGGACGGCGTGGGACTTAAACTCGCTCACCAATAGCGCGGCAACTTTTGTGAACGATGACAACACGCGCGTTCGGGGCTTCGTCGTCACGAACGCAACGGCGGCACTCGTCGTCTGGTCGACGGCGATTGGTGCGGACGGCTCTTACGTTTCCTCCGCCGACCCGACGACGACCTACTACGCGGCGGGCGATGTGCCGACATCCTCTCGCGTGACGCCACAGCCCATTGCGTTCGTCTCGATCGTGAAGGGTGAGGGACTTGTCACGCTCGCGCTCACGAACGCCGTGAAGGGGTGCTTCTACTCGGTCTTCGCCGTGGGCTCGCTCGAGGACGGCTTCTCGCTCACGAATGCGGTGGGTGCGCTTGTTCTTGAGCCCGTCACGAACTTCCAGTGGCAGATCGACGAGCCGCGCATGGAGCTGACGCTACCCGCGACCGAGAGCGCGCAGTTCTACAAGGTGCGCGCGACCGAGGGCGACATTCCGTAAAGACTTTTTAGACAACCTTTCATCAACACACGAAGAAAAAAGAGACATGGCAAAAGAAGCAAAGACTACGGGCAACACCGCGCTGGACGCGGTCATGAGCCAGATTCGCAAGGAGTTCGGCGAGATGTCCATCATGCGCCTCGGCGACCACGAGGTTGAGGCGATTCCCGTCATCTCGACGGGCGCGCTCTCGCTCGACATGGCGCTCGGTGTCGGCGGCCTCCCGAAGGGGCGCATCGTCGAGTGCTACGGACAGGAGTCGTCGGGCAAGACGACGCTCGCCCTCCACGTCGTCGCGAATGCGCAGAAATCGGGCGGCGTCGCGGCGTTCATCGACGCGGAGCACGCGCTCGACCCGACCTACGC
>CAYNVE010000096.1:0-4997 GCA_964400635.1 uncultured Lentisphaeraceae bacterium | reverse complement strand
CGACTTCGACGTCGTTGAAGTTCTCAACCGCCGCGCGGAAAACCATGCGGCCGATACGGCCGAAGCCGTTGATACCAATCTTGATAGCCATTTTTTTATTTCCTTGTTTTTTTGGGTTGTGAGTGAAACGTTTAGGCCTTCGTCACCTTGCCGGACTTGAGGCAGCGCGTGCAGACGCACAGGCGCTTCGTGTTGCCCTTGCCGTCCGTCGTACGGACAGACTGCAGGTTCGGCAGGAAGCGACGCTTGGTGATGCCGGTCGTGTGGAGACCGATGCCGCCCTTGTACTTGGGCGAGCCCTTGCGGACAACGACGTTGCCCGTCGAAGGACCCTTGCCGCAAATATCGCAAACTCTGGACATTTTTCAGGTTCCTTTCGTCTGATGTTGATTAGTTGCCGGGCTGCCACTCGACGTTCGCGAACGCGTTGTCGAACGCGGCCGAGAGTCCGCCGAAGTTGCTGGCGTTGCCCGAGCTCGTGCTCGACGACTTGGCGTGCGACTCCTCACCGAGCGACTCCGCCTCGAGCGCCTTGATTTCGTCCTCCGTCATGTTCATCGCGCGGATAGAGAGCCCGATGCGACGCTCGCCGCGGTCAACCTTGACGACGCGCGCCTCGACCTCCTGGCCGACATCAAGCGCATCCTTGACCTTCTCGACGCGCTGGTCGGAGATCTGCGAGATGTGGACGAGGCCATCGACGCCGTCCTCGAGTTCGATGAACGCGCCGAACGAGGCGATCTTCGAGACCTTGCCCTTGACGACCGCGCCGACGGGATACTTCTTCGCGATTTCGTCCCACGGATCCTGCATCGCCGCCTTGAGGCTGAGCGAGATGCGCTGCTCCTTGGCGTTGACGTCGAGGACGACCGCCTCGACCTCCTGGCCCTTCTGCAGGCACTCCGACGGATGGTTGACCTTGCGGGTCCAGCTCATGTCGCTGACGTGGATCATGCCGTCGATGCCCTCCTCGAGCTCGACGAACGCGCCGTACGCCGTGAAGTTGCGGACCTTGCCCTTGACCTTCGAGCCGACCGGGAAGCGCTCCTGGACCGTGTCCCACGGGTTCTCCTGGGTCTGGCGGATGCCGAGGGCGATCTTCTGCGTCTCGGTGTTGACCGAGAGCACGACCACCTGGACTTCGTCGCCGACCGAGAGCATGTCGGACGCGCGCGCGACGCGCTTCGTCCAGCTGAACTCGGAGATGTGGACGAGGCCCTCGACGCCGGGGGCGATCTCGACGAACGCGCCGTACGCGGCGAGGTTGACGACCTTGCCCTGGACGCGCGCGCCGACCGGGAACTGCTCGAGGACCGTGTCCCACGGGTTCGCGACGGTCTGCTTGAGGCCGAGGGAGATGCGCTCGCGGTCGCGGTCCACGTCGAGGACCATGACGTCGAGCTCCTGGCCGACCTTGAGGATCTCGCTCGGGTGCTTCACGCGGCCCCAGCTCATGTCCGTGATGTGCAGCAGGCCGTCGATGCCGTCGAGGTCGACGAACGCGCCGAAGTCGGTGATGTTCTTCACGCGGCCCTTGCGGATCTGGCCCTTCTGGAGGCTCGCGAGCAGCTCCGCGCGCTTCTCCGCCATCGTGCCCTCGATGAGCTCGCGGCGCGAGACGATAAGGTTGCGGCGCTCGTTGGAAATCTTGATGACCTTGAAGTCAAACGTCTGGCCGACATAGGGCTCGAGCTCCTTGGCCGGCGTAACATCGACCTGCGAACCCGGAAGGAACGCCTCAACGTCATCGATCTGGACGAGCAGACCGCCGCGAACGGCCGACTTGATGGTGCCCGTCACGACGCAGCCCTCGACATAGCGAGATTGAATCTTCTCCCAACGGATGCGGTCATCCGCGCGCTTCTTCGACAGCTCGACGAGGCCCGTCTTGTCGTCTTCGAGCTTGACGAGCATCACCGTCACCTTGTCGCCGGCGACTGGCACGTTCTCGCCGAACTCACCGATGTCGACCGAGCCGACCGACTTGTAGCCGATGTCGACAAAGACGTCATCACCCTTGACTGCGCTCACGGTGCCTTCAACGAGGCTCCCGTTCCTGAACTTGGTCTCCATGCCGCCCGAGGCGAGAATCTCCGCCATCGCCGCCGACTTGTCATGAAGAGCCGTGGGCTTTCTAATAGCCATTCTACTGTTTCTTCTTTGGTTTGTTCTTGATCGCGGTTTTCTGCCGCGTCCGCCCCGTCATTGGGCACGGATTCCAATTAGTATATCAAAACCGCCCCAATTCCGCAAGGGGTGGGGCGTCACTACAAAATTAGAGAAACCCAAAGATGTGATATCCAGATACAAGAAACCCGCGATTATCTCGCGGGTCTTGTTGGTGGAGGTGAGGGGAGTCGAACCCCTGTCCGAAATGACATCAAGAAAAGCCTCTACGCGTGTAGTCCGCCGTTGATCTCGGAAGAACCAGGCTGGCGAACGCGCCTCAAATCCCTCCATCCGCTCGGTTCGGCACCCTGACGCGAGCGAGCGGAGCCCTCGGCAGCGTGATCATCTGAAGTTATGCCGATGGACCCTAGATGACGTCCGATTCACCGACATCGCGGCCGTTTATTTAGGCGGCGAGAGCGTAATCGTTGTTCGCAATTACAGTTTTTGCCCGTTTTTTTACGTGGCCAACGAGCATCCACGACGCGCAACCTAACCGTCAGCACATCCCGTCGAAACCGGATCACCCCCAGTCGTGGTTGAAACTTGCTCTCTTATTATATCACATTTCAGGCGAGAAAGTGAAGACGCTCAAGAAGCGGCGCGATAAAATCGTCATCGACGCCAAGGCCGAGCGTGCGCACGGGTGCCTGATGGAAGTCGCTCCCCGCACTCATCAGAAGATTGAGGCGGCGAGCCATGCGCGTGAAAGAAACATTCATCTCGGCCGTGTTGTCGCCGTAGATCGCCTCAAGCCCATCCAATCCCATCTCCTTCAGCTCGCCGAGCGAGCGCTCAACAAGCGCGTAGTCGACCGTCTCATCGGTCCACTCGCGCCGCAATTGCCGGGGATGCGCCATCACACAAAGCGCGCCCGCGCCATGAAGAACGTGGATCGCCTCCTCGACTGGCGCGTGATAGCGCGTCTCGTAGCATCGCGTCTCCTTCGGCGATGTGCTGAGGAGATACTTCCCATACGCCTCGCGCTCTTCCTTCACGTAGCCATGGCGAAAGAGCCACTTCGCGAAATGCGGCTTTGCGAGGACACGCCCCTTCCCGTATGTGTAAATCTCGTCATCGATCTCAATGCCGATGCGGCGGAAGTTCTCAATCATGCGGCGATTACGCGCGTCGCGCCCATCCACAATCTTCTGGAGAAAGGCGAGAAGCGGCGCGTTCGTCGGGTCGACGCCAAGGCCGAGAAGATGAAACTTCGTAAAGTGCGGCTCGGGCTCGACCGAAAGTTCGACGCCCGCGACAGCCCGAAGACCGTGCGTCTTCGCGGCGGCGGCGAACGCCTCAACGCCGTCCATGTTGTCGTGATCGGTGAGCGCCATCGTCTCAATCTTCGCCTCGCTCGCGCGCGCGGCCAGTGCCTCGGGCGTCAGGACGCCGTCGGAGGCCGTCGAGTGCGTGTGAAAGTCAACGATCATTCCTTTTCTCCCTTCAATTTATCCGAGCACCGCTTCGAGCGCGGCGATCCATTTCTGAAGCGTCTCAGGCGAGCGGTGCTCCACGAGGAGTCGCAGGAACGGCTCCGTGTTCGACTTGCGGACGTTGAGCCAGCCCTCGTCGAACTCAAGGCGCACGCCATCCATGTCGGAGCGCGCGCGCACCGCGCCGAACGATTCGGCGGCGGCGACCATGCGCGCGATTGCGCCGTCCTTGTCGTCCGTCCGATAGTTGCGCTCACCCGAGTTCGCGTAGCGCGAGACGATCGGCCGCATCATCGCCGAGAATGTCTCGCCGCGTTCGCGCGCCTTCACAAGCGCCGAGAGGACACGCGCGGCGGCGAGGAGCCCCGAATCGCAGAAGTGAAACTCGCGAAAGTAGTAGTGCCCCGCGAGTTCCCCGCCCGCGCACGCCTCGCGTTCGCGCATGAGCGGCTTGGCGAGGGCGGGGCCAACAGGCACCATCACGGGTTCGAAACCCTTCTCACGCAGCGTCTCAATCGCGCCGCGCGACGAGCGGATGTCGTGGAGAACGGCGGGGTGGACGCGACGATGCGCGCCACTTAAATCTGTCTCGTCGGCAACAACCGGAATCAAGTAGTCGCACTGGACGAACGCGCCCGTCTCGTCGACGAACATCGCGCGGTCGGCATCGCCGTCAAAAATGAGCCCCGCGTCAAGCCCCTGTTCGCGGACGGCGCGCGAGACCATTTCGCGCGCGGCGGGATTGAGCGGATTGGGCGAATGGGCGGGGAAGTTTCCATCCACGATGTCGTTCAGAATGAGCGCGTTCGGAAAGAGCCGTTTCACGAAGAGCGCGCTCATGCCGTTCGAGCAGTCGATGGCGAGGCGCAAGGACTGAAGAGACGAGAAACGACCGTGCGCCTCTTGCCACGCGAGATACCGCGCCTTGTAAGCGTCCTGCTCCGCCGTGCTTGTCGTCGGGAGACTCGCAACGCGCGCGGGGTCAAAGCGGAGCGCGGAAAGGCCCTTCACAATCTTCTCGACATCCTGTAATCCGCTCGCGTAGCTCACGGGACGCGCGCCACGGCACGAGACCTTAAGCCCGTTGTCAGAGGGCGGGTTGTGCGAGGCTGTAATCATGACCGAGCCATCGAAGCCGTCCTCGCCCGTGAAGAAGTAAAGCATTGAGGTCGTCGAAAGGCCGAGGTCTGTCACCTCCGCGCCCGCGTCGTGAAGACCGAGCAGGAGCGCCGCGCGCATCGCCTCGGACGAGAGGCGACCATCGCGGCCGATGAGCCAGCGCGAACCCTTGACGACTTGCGGCAGGGCGCGGCCGATGCGATAGACCTCGTCAAGGTCGAAGTCGACGGCGAACGTGCCGCGCATATCGTAGGCCTTGAAGAAGCTCATCGC
>CAYNVE010000095.1:0-5053 GCA_964400635.1 uncultured Lentisphaeraceae bacterium | reverse complement strand
CGGAAAAATCCACACATTTTGTCATTGACTTTTTCGAAAAATATGAGATACTATATCCCGTTCTCTGTTCAGAAGCGGTTTTGGCGGGGAACAGGGAAAAACAAGAAAAGGAATCCTTCAAAATGAAGACAAAGACATGCAAAGCGTGCGCCGCCAAGAAGACGGTCGTCACCAAGAAACCGGCCGTCAAGGCGCCTGCCGCCAAGAAGGCCACCAAGAAAGCGGTCACGTTCTCCGTCCATGCGGAAAAGGGCAAGGCCGTCTACCTCGCGGGCGACTTCAACGCCTGGAACCCGACGGCCACGAAGATGGCGTTCAAGGCGGGCGTCTACTCGGCCGCCGTCAAGCTCGCGGCGGGCACCTACCAGTACAAGTTCGTCATTGACGGCATCTGGTGCGCCGATCCCGAGAACGTCAACTCGGTCGCGAACGACCAGGGCACGTTCAACTCGGTGATCACCGTCAAGTAAACACCGCCGCCCTTGTTCGGGCGAAAGAGGTCCGCCTCCCCTTCTTCGGGTGGCGGACTTCTCTTTTTACGCCGCGCCAAGTTCGCGCGCGAGACGGCAGAAAATCGCGATCGTCTTTCTAATCTCGCGCATTGGGATCGTCGGATGGACCCAGAAGCCAACCGTGTTCGCAACAAGGCGCGAGGCGACGGGCATCGGCGCAAGAAGTGGCCACAGAATCTTGTAGACCTGCGCCCCCTCAGCCTGCATCTTCTCAATGAACGTTGAAACGGGGCACGCGAGGCGCGAGGGGTCGAGAACGAACGGCATCAGCCAGAAACTCGCACGCCTGCGTGGCGTATCAACAGGCGCGGAAACGACGAGCGGATGATCTCGCAAAGCCTCCATGTAGGCGGCCGCGCGCGCGGCGCGGCGCGGCGCGTTCCACGTCTTAAAGCGCCTCAACTCCCCAAGGCCAATCGCGCTCTGAATTTCGGTGAGGCGCGCGTTCGTCCCAATGGCATCAAAGGCCTTCGGCTCGGAGCCAACAATCCAACCATGGTCGCGCAACGACCTTACGCGCCGTGCGACATCGGCGCGGCGCGCGACGACCATGCCGCCCTCGCCCCCCGTCGTCAGGTGCTTCGACTGGCAGAACGAGAAACAGCCGACATCGCCAAGCGTCCCGACAGGGGAACCTAAGTAGCGGCCGCCGAGACACTGCGCGCAGTCCTCGATGACGAAGAAACGGTGGCGGCGCGCGAGCGCGAGGATGGGCTTCATGTCGACAACCTGACCGTAGAGATGGACGACAACGACCGCCTTCGTCTTGGGCGTGAGGGCCCGCTCAATCGTCTCGGCGCAAAGAAGGTGGTCTTCTGCGACATCCGCGAAGACCATGTTCGCGCCAACGCGCGCGGCGCATGTCGCCGAGGCGCGGAACGAGTAGGGCGTGACAACGACATCGTCACCGGGGCCGACCCCAAGCGCGAGAAGCGCGAGTTCAAGGGCGAGCGACCCGTTCGCGACGCTCGTTGCCTCGCGGACGCCCAGAAAGTCGGCGAAAGCCGCCTCAAACGTGCGGCCAACCGAGCCGGTCCAATAGTTGACGCGCCCTGAACGCAGAATGTCCAAAACGGCGCGAGATGTCGCGCGATCAAACTGCGGCCAAACGAGCGGCGACGTCTTCGTCATATCGCCGCCCCGAAGCGCAATTTGAGGGCGACCTTAACGGACTCAACGGCGATGCCAGGCGTGATCTTTGAGTAGCCCGCCGCGCGGTCGGTAAAGACGATTGGAATTTCCTTAATCGAGCACCCCGCCTTCCACGCGCGGTGATTCATCTCGAGTTGGAACGAATAACCCTTCGACGCGACGCTCTTAAAGTCAATCTTCTTGAGCGTCTCGGCCTTCCAGCACTTAAAGCCGCCCGTCGGGTCTTTGATCGGCATACGCGTGACGGCGCGAATGAAGACGCCGCCCGCGCGCGAAATGAGGCGGCGCTTGAATGGCCAACCAGGTGTCGCGCCGCCCGCGACATAACGCGAGCCAATGACGAGAGCCTCATCTTCAGATAGAAGGCGCGCGATATCCTTCGGGTCGTGCGAAAAGTCGCAGTCCATTTGGACGATTCGTTCCGCCCCCTGCTCGAGCGCGGCGCAGAAGCCCGCAACATAGGCGCGGCCGAGCCCTTCCTTCTTCTCGCGGTGGAGGCCCTTGACGCGCGCATCCTCCTTCGAAAGCGCATCGATGATATCGCCCGTTCCGTCGGGCGAGTTGTCATCGACGAAAAGAACCTCAAGGCCGTCGATGCCGAGACCCAGAACGGCGCGCGCCATCTTCTCGACGTTCGCGCGCTCGTCGTAGGTCGGAATGACGACGCACGTCCTCAACCCTTCACCTCGCGGAAGTAACGACGCATCTCATCGGCCGTCTTGCACTTCGCAAGGCGCAGGTAGCCACTGTTGGCGCGCAGAGCCTTCGAGATGAAGCTCATGAGTTGGAGGTACGGCGTCTGCGTGCCGTCGTTCGCGAGCGTCAGGACGAGAATCGAGATAGGCGAGTTATCAATCGTCTCGTAGTCGGAGAGGCACCCCTTCTCCGGGTCGGAGTTGTCGATGACCGCGACCGCGCCGACGATGCCGTCCACCGAGGCGCTACGCCCGTGCGGAACGGCGATGCCGTGGTCAAGCCCCGTCGGCATCGATTCCTCGCGACGCAGGACGGCCGCCAGAGCCTCGGCCGTGTTATGAAGCGCGTTCGGATACGCCGCCGCAATCTCGGTGATGAGGCGCTCGAACGCCTCCTTCTTCGTCGCGGCGCGGAAGTTCGGCACCATGACGAAGTTCTGCAGGATGCGCCCAACGCCACCCGAGGCGCGGCTCTTCGCGGCGGCCTCGTCGGAGAGGATCTTGTTCACATCTGTGCGGCGAATCGGCTTCGCAATCTGGCGCGCGAGGTCATTCATTTCGGAAGCAACCTCCATCCACGCCGTCATAACAATCGCTTCCTCAGCGGGCGTGCACGAAACCTCAATGACGTTCTTGTCGCGGCGCACCGAGAGTTCCATGTCATCCATCGCGATCTCCCAGATGCTATCTTCCTTTGAGAGGAGCGACGTGTAGAAGCCCTCGTTGCGGAACTCGCTCACAAGCTTCTCCAGCATGAGCTCGGCGATGTCGTTCGTCGAGAGTTCAAACGTGACAGGGCGCGAATTATCGTGGCTCTGCTTCGGGTGGCGAACGCCGCGTGCCTTAGGCGCGAAGAGGCCGACGAGCGCGGGCGGCGCGACGATCGTCGTAACGAGCGTCATGAGAATGCCGATACCGAAAATCTCCTGCGTCAGGAAGCCGCTCGAAAGGCCGAGACCCGCGACGATCAAGGCCACCTCGCCACGCGGCACCATGCCCGCGCCGACGCGCAGGCCGCCAAGGAAGTTGAAGCCACAGCAGAGCGACGGAAGCATGCAGCCGAGCACCTTCGCCATCACGGCAAGCGCCGTATAGATGCCGCCGAAGATCAAAACTGGCTTCGAGCAGAGCGCGGTGACATCGACCATCATACCCATCGAGCAGAAAAAGATCGGAACGAGGAACGTGTAGACGGGCGTGAGCATTTCTTGAATCGGATGCTTCAAATCCGTGCGCGAGAGCGCGAGGCCCATCACGTACGCACCGATGATCATGGCAAGACCCATGAACTCGAAGAAGCCCGCAAGGACGAGTGCGAGGCCAAAGGCCATCGTCGCGATGACAACGGGACTCTTGAACGCGGCCTTCAGGAACTTCGCGATGTAGCGCGCCGCGAGGAGGCCAATCACCGTCGCACCGAGCCAGACGCCGAACGCCTTCAGCGCGACGAGGCCAATCGCGCCCCAGTCCATCGCGCCGCCCTCGGCGCCCGCGGCCGTCGCCGCGTGGTTCGCGACGATGATGCCGTTGCCGATCGCGAGGACGATGAGGCCGAGGACATCATCAATCACCGCGCCCGCCATAATCGTCACGCCCTCCTCCGAGTCCATCTGCTTCTTCTCAGAGAGGATGCGCGCCGTGATGCCGACCGACGTCGCCGTGGACATAATGCCCATGTAAAGCGGTGCCTCCTTCGTCATGGCCGCCGCGAGCGGCAGATCCTTCAAGTAGGAGAAGTGATCGAAGAACTCTGGCAGTAAGTAAACCGCGCAGAGGTCGCCGAAGAGGAACGAAACGATGACGCCGCCGAGGCCGACCATGAGGCCGACGAACGAGTAGCGAATGAAAAGCTTGAGGTTCGTCTCAAGACCCGAGAGGAAGAGCAGAATCACCGACGCGAGCGTCGCGATGCCGTAGAGCGCGGGGCTCGTCGCGTCAAACATGTTGCCGTTGCCCGCGACCGTGCCGAACATCTCGCGCGCGGGGCCGACGACGCCTTCCGACACGTAGGCGACAGCATTCATCGCCTTGAGCGCGCCGCCGTTGAAGAGGCCGTACTTAAAAAGACCGTCACCGAAACCGATACCGCCCAGGGCCCACGGGCCGATCACGATGCCGGCCGCGAGTTCGCCGAGGATGGAGGGGAGTTTGAAAAGCGAGGCAATCGCGCCACCGAGGCGCGCGGCGAAGATGATGACACCAATTTGGAGAACCAGGAACATCATCTCCTCAACGCGCGGCATGCCGAAGTTCGGATAGGCCGGAGGCCCTGCGTCATGGGAAGCAAAAACACCCGCCGCGCACAGAATTGTGGCGACCACCAAAAACAACTTTCTGTTTTTCATTTAGAGGAGGTTTCCTTAGGTTTATTGAATATCCTAATAGTATAGCACAAATCGCGCCGACTTGTGGAGAGGGAAATTGTGGTATAATGAAAGCCGACATGGAACCCACAACAAGAAGGACACTCGCCGTCGGCTGGTTTGACAATCGCCCGTTCGTTGATTCGTGCGAAGAGTTCCTCCCGCGCATCAAGGAGGTCTTCTTCGCGTGGCCGGGTGTCAAGGCGAGCCGCCCGATGGACGCGTGGACGCCGACGCGCCGCGAACAGCTTCTCAACGACCTCCGCTGGGCGCGCGCACACGGCATCGAGCTTGACGCGATCTTCAACGCGAACTGCTACGGCGACATCGC
>CAYNVE010000094.1:0-5056 GCA_964400635.1 uncultured Lentisphaeraceae bacterium | reverse complement strand
TAGAGCATCGCGACCATGAAGGCGAACTCGCCGATCTGCGCGAGGCCGAAGGCGTTCTGGATGGACGTCTTCACGTTCACGCCGCAGAGGAGCGAGCCGACGAGGTTGTTGACGAGTTTGCCGATGACGACGACCGCCGAGACGAGCAAAATCGCCGGCAAGTTTTGCCAGAGATCAACTGGATTGACGAGAAGGCCGATTGAAACAAAGAAGACGGATGAGAACATCGACTTGAGTGGGTCCGCGAGCGACACGAGGCGTTCACGCACGCAGCTGACCGAGCCAAGGATGCCAACAAGGAACGCGCCGAGCGCGAGCGAGTAGTCGAACTTGTACGCGCACCACGAGATGAAGAAGCAGCACCCGAGAACCGCGAGGATGAGCGACTCGTCATCATGGCGCTTGGCGACGGACTTGAGGAGCCGCGGCACGAGGACGAAGCCGAGAACGAGCACCGTCAGGAAGAAAACGAAGAGCCCGCCGAGGGAGGAGCCAAAGGCGATGAGGGACATGCCCTGCCCATTCGAAAAGCCCGTTGCCATGGCGATGGCACCGACGCAGATGATATCTTCGCAAACGGACGTGCCGAGCACATACTTCGAGAACGGACGGTTCGACCAGCCCATCTCGCCGATAACCTTCGCGAGAAGCGTCGTCGCCGAGTCGCAAATGGCGACGCCGAGAAAGAGAGACGGCACATCGCCCCAACCGAAGCATGTCGTGCCGACGAGGTAGCCGAGCCAGATCATGACGCCCGCGTCAAGAATCGCGCAGGGAATCGCCACGCCTCGGATCTTCTTCATGTCCTTCGCCGAGAACGTGAGCCCCATGCCGAGCATAAGGAAGACGACGCCGAGCTGTCCGATGGTGTTCGTCGAAGATGTGTCGGCCAAGAAACTCCCGCCCCACGTGTAGGGGCTCATGAGCACGCCCGCGAGGATGTAGCCGATCGCCTTCGGCCAGCCGAAGCGCGTGAAGACGACGGAGACAATGCCCGCCGCCGCCATCAAGACGGCGAGATCCTGAAAGAACGCGCTCTCGGTCACTTCGCCTCCTTGCGCGGCTTTAAGACCTGCCGCTCAATGACGATCTTACCCGCCGAGTCACCGCCCGACGTGCCACGCACGACCATCTTCGTGAGCCGCCCCGCGTAGGCGCGCTCGAGTTTGTAGGTGAACGGCTGCTCCTTGATTTTTGCGACCTCCTCGTCGCCGCGGTAGAGCGAGATGGACTCAATCGTCAGCCCTGCGCCCTCCGTTCGGTCAAAGGCGATGGTGTAGTCGCCCGCTTTTGAGAAAGAATGCGAAACGCCGTACTTGATCTCGACCGTGAACTTGCCGGGCGGGAAGTCGCCCTTGCGCCAGCCCCAGTAGGTCGAAAGCGCCGGCTCACCAATCGCGCCCGAGGCGAGCCAGCCGAGCGCGGCCGTGCCCCAGAGCGTGTCCTCGCCCGCCTCGGCGATGCGCTTTAAGAGCGCGACCATCTTGGGCTTCATCTCGTGCGTCCACGGGCGGTTCATGTCGTCGGGCGCATAGAGCGCGAACTCCGCCATCAAAAGCGACTGCTTCTGCTCCATCGTGAGGTGCTTCGTCGGAAGCTTCTTCTGCTCGTCGATAAACTTCTTACCCTCGAAGTCTTTACCTTGCTGGCGGTACCACGTCGCCTCCTCAACAATCTCGAGACCATCGGAGTTGCTACACACGCGCTTCTTGCCCTCGTGGTCGGTAAACGGCATCGTGAAGTGGCGAAGCCACCCCTCCTTATCTTCGGGGTCGAGACGACGGAGTTTCTCGTAAATCTCGTTGTAGAAGCCCTTCGAGATGACGCGCTTAGGTCCTCCCACGAAGCGCTCCATCGCGAACATCAACTGCCCGCAACCGTCGGCCGTCTCGGTGCCGTACTTCTTCTCAATCTCGGCGCGCTTCTCTGAAACGCGACTCACTTGGCGGAAGATCCAGTCGGCCGAAGCATTGTAGGGAACATTCTCAATGACGCAGTAGCAACGGTTGCGGTCGTCGAGAACGAAAATGCAGGGAAGTTTGGTGCTCCCAAGGTTCTTGGATCGGTCGGGGTTTCCCTCCTCATCCACAAGCTCGACTTTGTAGGCCGCCTTCGCAAGGCTCTTCCACGCCTGCGACTGGAGGGTCTTCGCAACGTCGCGCCCCGCGCGCTGCCAGCTTTTTCCGTAGACGAGGCGGACGGTCGCCGCCGGGGAGGTGAACGAGAGGAGGACGCAGGCGAGGGTAAGCGAAAAGGCGATGTTCTTCATGGCGCAGGTCTCCTTATTTTGTCTCAATCAGTAAATCTTCTCGTATTCGCCGCGGCCGACGCGCTTGAGCGTGTGGAAGCCCGCCCGCTTGGCGCGGTAGTTAAGATCGGTCTTTGAATGAGCAAGCCCCGGCGCCTGAATAACGCGGTAGATGGGCGCGCCGCACTGGGGGCACACCGTGAGCGCGGCATCCGCGAGGCGTTGGACGACCTCGAACGAGGCGCGGCACGTCGCGCACGCGCGCGCGGGATCTTTCGCCTCGTAGACGTAAGTTGGCATCGCTACTTTTCCTCCTTCACGACGTAGACGGGCCGCCCCTTCGTTTCGCGGAAGATTCCCGCGAGGTAGAGGCCGAGGATGCCGATGACAAAGAGTTGCATCCCGCCCAGGAGGAGGATGAGGCAGACAATCGTCGACCACCCGCTCACGCTGTTGCCGAAGATCGCCCACTCGCCGAAGACGCACGCCATGTAGGCGAAGGCGGCGAGCGTCGTGACGAAACCGAGCACGGAGGCGACGCGAAGCGGCACGGTCGAGAACGCGAGAAGACCGTGCCACGAATAGATAAGAAGCGACAGAAAACTCCACTTCGACCGCCCCGCCTTGCGCGGGGGCGTCGTCGTCTCGATCCACTTCGTCTTGAAGCCGACCCACTCGTAAATCCCTTTCGTGAAACGGTTCGCTTCACGAAGCGAGAGGACGGCCTCAACGACGCGGCGCGTCATCATGCGGTAGTCCATCGCGCCGTCTTTCAGCTTGACGTCGGAAAGCGCGTTCATCATCGAGCAGAAGAGGTGCGAAAAGACGCTCCGAAAGGCGGGCTCACCCGTCCGAGCCGCGCGGCACGCCGCCGCCGAGTCGTAGCCCTCCTGCTCAATCGCCGCCATCATCTGCGGCAAAAGCGCGGGGTCGTGTTGGAGGTCGGCATCCATCGTCACCACACAGTCGCCCGTCGCGTGGCGAAGGCCCGCGAAGAGCGCGGCCTCCTTGCCGAAGTTGCGCGAAAAGCTCACATAGCGGACACGCGCGTCGCGCGCGGCGGCGGCGCGAAGTCTCTCGAGCGTCTCATCCGTTGAGCCATCGTCTACGAAAATAATCTCCGTCGGTCGATCCAACTTCAAGGCCTCGACTGCCGCGACGAAGGCGTCGATGCAGTCGGCCTCGTTGTAGGCGGGCACGACGATGGAGAGACTCTTCATGTGCGCTTCGCAAGCGCGACGTATTCGCGCGGATGGTAGATGGGCTTGTAGGCTGGGCGGATGATTGGGCCCTCGTTCACGAGTTCCTCCATGCGGTGGGCGCACCACGACACGCAGCGCGCAACCGCGAAGAGCGGCGTGTAGAGATCCTTCGGGATCCCAAGCATATCGTAGACAAGACCCGAGTAGAGGTCCACATTCGCACACACGTCTTCCGCGCGCGGATGGTGCGCCTTGACGATGGCAGGGCCGAGCTTCTCAACGAGCTCAAAGAGAGCGAGGTCGGCCTCGCGCCCCTTCTCCTTCGCGAGCGCACGCGCCTTTTCCTTGAGCATCTCGGCGCGCGGATCGGAAATCGTGTAGACGGCGTGGCCGAGACCGTAGATGAGCCCCGAACCATCGCCCGCCTTCTTGTCAGCGATGCGGTTCAGGTAGTGTGCGACTTCCTTCTCGTCGCACCAGTCCTTCACATTTTGTTGCATCTCCTCCATCTGACGCATGACGCGCAGATTCGCGCCGCCGTGGCGCGCGCCCTTGAGCGAGAGGATGGATGCGGCAATCGACGAGTAGATGTCCGAGTGCGACGAGGTGACGACGTGCGTTGTGAACGCCGAGTTATTGCCGCCACCGTGCTCCGCGTGGAGGATGAGCGCCAAATCAAGAATCTCAGCCTCAAGTTTCGTGTACTTGCCATCCTCGCGCGTCAGAAGGAGGATGTTCTCCGCCGTCGTCTTCTGCGGGTCGGGGTTTCGAATCATCAGCGAACCGTTGTCGTGATAGTGCTTCTTCGCCTGATAGGCGTACGCCGCGATGGTCGGCATCGCGCCGATGAGCCCAATCGACTGCGCGAGGCAACGCTCGATCGAGAGGTCGTCGGGGTTGTTCTCGTCATCGAAGGCATAGGCAAAGAGCGTCGCACGCGCGAGCGCGTTCATGAGATCCTTCGGCGGATGCTTCATGATCGCGTTCTCCTTGAAGCCGTCGGAGAGGCGGCGGTACGAGCCGATGCGATTCTTCCAGTCCACGAGCTCGCGCGAAGTCGGCAGCTCCCCGAAGAGGAGCAAATACGCCGTCTCCTCGTAGCCGAAGCGATGTTCGCGCTTGTCGGCCTGAACGATGTCCTTCACGTTGATGCCGCGATAGAACAACTCGCCCGGAATCGCCTGCCGTTCGCCTTCGTCGATCGTGTAACCGTGGACATTGCCAATCGTCGTGAGGCCGACGAGGACGCCCGTACCGTTGTCGTTTCGGAGCCCGCGCTTAACGCCGTACTTACGATAGAGCGCGGGGTCGATGGCATCGACCTTGCGCACCTTGTCCGCCTGAACCTTCAACCATTGCTTCGCTGTCATAATCTCTTCAATTATATCAAATCACATCGCCTCTGCGAGAAGCGCGCCAAACTCGGAGCACTTCACTTCCTTCGCGCCGTCCATCTGGCGCGCGAAGTCGTAGGTGACCGTCTTCGCCGCGATGACCTTGTCCATCGCCGCGATGATCTTGTCCGCCGCCTCGTTCCAGCCCATGTAGCGGAGCATCATCTCGCCGGAGAGGATGAGCGAGCCGGGGTTGACCTTGTCGAGGCCGG
>CAYNVE010000093.1:0-5102 GCA_964400635.1 uncultured Lentisphaeraceae bacterium | reverse complement strand
AGATCGCTTTGAGGAAGACCGCCCCTGTGGTGCCGCACACAACGCTTTTCGGTCGGGGCGAAGCGGGTGTGGTATAATAGACGGATATGATTTCATTCATCCGAGGGATTTTGGTCGAGAAGACGCCGACGAGCGCAATCGTCGACGCGGCGGGCGTTGGCTACGAACTGCTCATCCCCATCTCGACCTATGAGAAGCTTCCGCGCGAGGGCGAGGAGGCAAAACTTCTCGCTGCGCATATCGTGCGCGAGGACGACGAGATCCTCTTCGGGTTCGCGACGACGAACGAGCGCGAAATGTTCAAGAAGCTGATTGGCGTCTCGGGTGTGGGTCCGCGTACGGCACTCGCAATCCTTTCGGGCGTCTCGGCGGGTGAGCTCGCGCTCGCGATTGCGGCGGGCGACGCGAAAAGGCTCTCCGCCGTGAAGGGTGTCGGCAAGAAGACGGCCGAGAAGATTTGCATCGAGCTTAAAGACAAGGTCTCAAAGTTGGAGGCGCAGGCCCTCGGCTCGTCGCTGAAGCCCGAGCGTCAGGCTGTTGTCGCTGACACGATCGCGGCCTTGCGCGCGCTCGGCTTCAATGAAGAGACGTGCTCGAAGATGGTTGCCGACGTTCTTGCGAAGCATCCCGAGGTGGAGGATGTCGAGAAGGCAATTCGCCTTGCGCTGTCGAGTCGGTAGGGGAAAGGGTATGAAGAGAGTCACGAAGGCGATGAAGAAGACCGTGTCCAAGCGAGAGCCCGACGAGAAGGTGCTCGCCGCGCTCGTGAGGAAAATCCTCGTTGAACTCGGCGAAGATCCTGAACGCGAGGGGCTTAAGAAGACGCCCGTGCGGGTCGCGAAGGCGATGACCTACTTGACGCGCGGCATGCGTCAGGATGTGAAGACGGTCGTGAACGGGGCCTATTTTAAGTCGGGCACGAATCACATGGTGATTTTGAAGGACATTGAGATGTACTCGCTCTGTGAGCACCATCTTTTGCCGTTCTACGGTCGCTGCTCGATTGGCTATATCTCAAAGGGCAAGGTGCTCGGCGTCTCGAAACTCGCGCGTATTGTTGATATGTACGCGCGCCGTCTCCAGATTCAAGAGCGTCTCACCGAGGAGATCGCGAACGCGGTCATGGCCGAGACGCTCGCGGAAGGCGTTGGCGTCGTCATTCGCGCGAAGCACTTGTGCATGATGATGCGCGGCGTCGAAAAGCAGAACAGTGAAATGACGACGAGCGCCGTTCTCGGATCCTTCCGCGCCGACGAGAAAGTGCGCCAGGAATTCCTCTCCCTCATTTAAGCGAAAGAGAAAGATACGATGAAAAGACTTCTGACGATTCAAGATATCTCGTGCGTGGGGCAGTGCTCCACGACGGTCGCGCTCCCGCTCGTGAGCGCCTGCGGCGTTGAGTGTGCCGTTCTGCCGCCTGCGATTCTCTCAAACCACACGGGCGGCTTTAAGACGTGGAGCTTCGTTGATTTGACGAGTGAACTCAAGAAGGTCGAGGCGAAGTGGATTGAGCAGGACATCCGCTTTGATGCCTTCTACACGGGCTACGTCTGCGAGAGCCACATCGACCCGATTCTCTCGATCATGAAGACGTGTCCGCGCGACGGCGCGCTTCGCTTCGTCGATCCCGCGATGGCCGACAACGGCGCGCTCTATGCGGGCTTCGCGCCAGACTTTCCGTCGAAGATGGCGCGCCTGTGCGCGGGCGCGGACTTCCTGCTCCCGAACCTCACCGAGGCCGCGCTCCTCGTGGGTGACGAGCCGAGCCGCTACTTAAAGGGACTTAATGAGGCGGATGTCGCGTCGCTCACGAAACGCCTTCACGCCCTCGGCGCGAAGACGGTTATCCTGACGGGTGTCAGTTTTGACCCCGGTCTTCTCGGCACGGCGGTCTCGGACGGAACGACAATCGTCTATGATTTCAACCCGCGCAATCCTCGTAGCGCGCACGGTACGGGCGACGTCTTCGCCTCGGTCTTTGCGGGCGCGGTTCTGCGCGGCAAGACGGCTGTTGAGGCATCGGCGCTCGCGGCTGACATCGTCTGCGCGGCCATCGAGGCGACGGATTCCGACCACTGGTACGGCGTCTCGTTTGAGCGCGTCATCCCGCTTCTTGCAAAGGCGCTCGCCTGATGCGGCGCGCGCGCCTCGTCCTCTCGCTTCTCGCGGCCGTTTCGGCGCTCGCTCTGCGCGCCGATGGCTGGCGGAATCTTGATGACGAGAACCACATCGCGGGGCGCATGTGCCGTGCGGGTTATTTGACGGGCAAGGTCGTCCTCCTCTCACGTGCGTCGGACGATGCGCGACGCATGGAGGAAATTTGGTCGAGCTTCAAGACGAAGGCGTTCGTTCTTTTGGGCGCGTATGATTCCGCGCCGGCGGGCGTGACATTTCCTGTTTACGCGGCGGCGACGCGCGAGGGCGCGCCCGCCTCGCCGCTCGTCCTTTTTGATGCGACGGGGCGCGTTGCCTATTCGGGCGCGGACGAGCGCGAAGTGACGGAGGCCCTGGTTACCGCGCTCACGAACGTCGCCGCGCCGCCGACGGAGGCGGCTTTCCGTGCGCTTCTCGACTTCGAGATTGCGAACTTGCCCGCGCACGCGATGATTCGGTACGCGGCCTTTCAGAAGGCGTACCCCAAGATCGCGCGCGACTATGCGGCGCGGCTCGACGAAATCGCGAAGACGCCGGGGCTCAAGGCGCTCGTCGCGCTCGTACACCTCGCCGAGACGGTGAAAGACGCGCGTGATTTGGATGCGAAGAAGGATGCGCGCGTTCGCGCTCGGGTTCTTGGGCGGATTGACGAGGCGTCAAAAAAGTACGCCTTCTTGAAGGAGGCGGAAGATCCGCGCATCGCGCAGGAGGCGAAGAACGCCCTCGCGGATCTCGCGTGGGCGAAGGCCGCGCTCTGATGGCATCTTAGGAAAAACGAAAAGGGGAGAGAAAGATGGAAACTGCATTCGAGACGGTGGTCGAGATCTTGGAGCGTAACGCGCGCGAGTGGCCGAACGATGTCGCGCTCGTTGAGATCAACCCGCAGGAGTTGGAGGCGCACCACACGACATGGCGCGAGTATTCGCTTATTGAGAGCTCCGCCATCGAGGCGTTTCGTAGCGAGATGACATGGCGCGCGTTCGACGAGAAGGCGAACCGCTTTGCGAACCTCCTTTTGAGCCGTGGCTTCAAGAAGGGTGAGAAGGTCGCGATTCTGCTTATGAACGGCCTGGAGTGGTTGCCCATCTACTTCGGCATCTTGAAGGCGGGCTGCATGGCCGTTCCGCTCAACTTCCGCTACACAGCCGACGAAATCAAATACTGCCTTGAACTCTCCGACGCGCAGGCACTCGTCTTCGGGCCTGAATTCATCGGCCGCGTTGAGCAGATTATTGATCTCGTGCCCGCCGTCAAGACGCGCTTCTACGTGGGCGACGACTGCCCGTCGTTCGCCGACTCTTACCAGACGCTTCTCTCCTACTGCTCGTCGAAGGCACCCGCGATTCCGATGACGACAGATGACGAGGCGGCCATCTACTTTTCGTCAGGGACGACGGGCTTTCCAAAGGCAATCGTCCTTCAACACCACTGTCTCGTCCATGCCTGCAAGGTCGAGCAGAATCACCACGGGCAGACAAAGGATGACACGTTCCTCTGCATCCCGCCGCTCTACCATACGGGCGCGAAGATGCATTGGTTTGGCTCGCTCCTCGTGGGCGGGCGCGCCGTCCTCCTGAAGGGTGTGAAGCCCGAGTGGATTTTGCGTGCGGTTTCGGAGGAGCATTGCACGATCGTCTGGTTGCTCGTCCCGTGGGCGCAGGACATCCTGGATGCGATCGACCGAGGTGACGTGAATCTCGCGGACTTCCGCCTCGCGCAGTGGCGTCTCATGCATATCGGCGCGCAGCCCGTCCCGCCCGCGCTCATCAAGCGGTGGAAGACGGTCTTTCCGCATCACGCCTACGACACGAACTACGGGCTTTCGGAATCAACGGGCCCTGGCGCGGTGCACCTCGGTGTCGAGAACATCGACCACGTCGGCGCAATCGGCGTTCCGGGCTACGGCTGGCAGACGAAGATCGTCGGCTCGGACGGCATCACGCCCGTTGAAGACGGCAAGGTCGGCGAGCTTGCGCTCAAAGGCCCTGGCGTCATGAAGGAGTATTACAAGAATCCGCAGGCGACGGCCGAGATCATGAAGGAGCCGGGCTGGCTCTTAACGGGCGACATGGCGGAGAAGCGCGACGGCTTCATCTACCTCGTCGATCGCGCGAAGGATGTCATCATCTCGGGCGGCGAGAACCTTTACCCCGTCCAGATCGAGGACTTTATCCGCGCGCATCCGGCGGTGAAGGATGTCGCGGTCATTGGTCTTCCCGACAAGCGGCTCGGTGAAATCGCGACGGCGATCGTCTCGGTGAAGGACGGCGCGACGCTCAACGAGGCGCAGTTGCAGACGTTCTGTTTGGGGCTGCCGCGATATAAGCGGCCGCGCAAGATCATCTTCGCCGAGGTGCCGCGCAATCCGACGGGTAAGATTGAGAAGCCGCGCCTTCGCAAGATGTATGGCGCGGAGACCCTTGTCGCCCAGCAGAACGGCATCGAGGTCTAACGAATCGTGCCGCTTTCGGCCGAATATGGTATAATACGATACAACATGGATAAGCAGAATCTTTATCTCGGCATCGACATCGGCTCGACGACGTTTAAGGCTGTCCTCCTTTCGGGTGACGGCACTGTTCTCCGCACCGTCTACAAGCGGACGCAACCCGTCGAGGCGGGCAAGGTCGCGTGCACGGGGCACTGCAGTGCGTGCGGCGCGTGTAGCGGCGGGTCGGTGAAGCGCCTCGCGCTCGAATTTCTGAAGGTCGCGGGTATCTCATCCTTCTCCGATATTTCGTCTTTTGTTGTGACGGGGAGTCAGATTGTTGAGGATACGAAGAAGTTTCTGCCCTACGACTTTCAGGTGAGCGAGGTGACCGCGCACGTTGCGGGCGCGAAGTTCCTTCATCCTGACGTTGACGCGATCATCGACTGCGGTGGTCAAGACTCAAAGTGCATGGTCTACAATCCGCCGATGAACCTCTGGACGAGCATGATGAGCGGCG
>CAYNVE010000092.1:0-5154 GCA_964400635.1 uncultured Lentisphaeraceae bacterium | reverse complement strand
TGCGCATGAAGAGCGAGGCGAAGGGTTTGACGCTCGTGCCGCTCAAACTCTTTCTCAAGCACGGGCGCGTCAAGGTCGAGCTCGGCGTCTGCCGCGGCAAGGCCCTCCACGACAAGCGTGAGGCGCTCAAGAAGAAGGATCTTCGGCGCGAGCAGGAGCGCGCGTAAAGGCAAGGCGATGGCGCGTGAGAGGGACGAGCGTGCGCGGGACCCCGCGTCGTTCATGGACGACCCAACGTGGGCGAAGGCCATCGCCCCCATTCCGCCGCCGTCTCGGACGCGCCACCTGCCCACACACGAAGACTGCTCGCCGATTGATGTCGCCGCCGTTCAGAGCCACCTGCGCCGTGGCGGGACGCTCGGCGCGATGACTGGCTATGAGGAGCGGCCTGGGCAGATTGAGATGGCGGGCGCAATCGCCGAGACGTTCAACCGCCGCGAGCACGTGATGGTTGAGGCGGGGACGGGCGTCGGCAAGTCGCTCGCCTATCTTGTGCCGTCGATCCTTTGGGCGTGGACGAATGACACGCCCGTCGTCGTCTCGACGGCGACGCGCAACTTGCAGGGCCAGCTCATGTCGTCCGACATCCCGCGCGCGATTGCGATTCTCGGCGACGCGGCGAAGGACTTCAAGGTCGCGCTTTTGAAGGGGCGCACCAACTATCTTTGCTTGCAGGCGGTGAACGAGTTCTTTTCACCGGGCTACTGGACCTTGCCCGAGGACGAGCAGGCGGCGATGCCCGCGTTCATCGACTGGCTCCTTTCAACACACGATGGCGACCTTGACACGTTTGACGGCCTCGATCGTGCGCGCCTCTCGCGTTCGAGCGACGAGTGCCCGAAAAGGCGCTGCCCATTCTACCGCCAATGCTTCGTCTATAAGGCGCGCCAACGCGCGGCCGAGGCGCATCTCGTTGTCGCGAATCACGCGCTCGTCCTTGCCGAAGCGCTCTCCCCCGGGAGCGGCATTCTGCCAGGCTACGCGCGGCTCGTCCTCGATGAGGCGCACAACCTAGAGGCGTGCGCGACCGAGCAGCTTCAGAGGGAGTTCTCCCTCGCCGCGCTCTCGCGTATCATCCAGCGACTTCTTCGCCACCACAAGGCGTTTTCAGCCGAGGCGATGGTGCTTCTGCGTTCGGCCGAGGCCTATCTCCGTTTCCTTGCGAAGATTCTCCCCGCCCACCAAGATCGCGTGCGCTTCGGCGTGGGGCGGCTCTACTGGGATGACACCAAGACGCTTCAGGAGCGTCAGCGCGACTTCGAGACGCGCCTTCTCGCGTTCGTCCAGTCTCTTCACGCGCGGATGGAGGCGACGGAGGATCCCGACGAGCAGATGCACCTCGACGCGGCCGCGAACGCGCTCGTTGAGTTTGCGAACGAGGCGGCCTTCGTGGTCCAGGGCGAGAAGGCGACGCACGCCTACTGGATTGAGCGCACGGCGCGTGCGACGCGGCGAGGTGTCGCCGTGCGCCTCGTCGCCGCGCCGCTCGTCGTCGCGGACACCCTTCACAAGATTCTCTACGACATCAAGGACTCAGTCGTCCTGCTCTCGGCGACGTTGCGCGTGGGCGCGACCTTCAACTACATGATGGCGCACCTCGGCTTCGGTGTCTTCGATGATCGCGCGCGTTACCGCTTTCTCACGGCCGCCTCGCCGTTCGACTACCTGCGCCAGGCGCGCGTCCTCGCGGCGGATTTCTTCACCGACCCTGCGACGAACACTGAGGCCTATGCGGACGAGATGGCGCGCTTTTTGCCCGACCTTTTCACGGCGACGAAGGCGCGCGCGCTTGTTCTCTTCACGAGTTACGAGATGATGCACGCCGTCGCCGCGCGTGTGGAGGAGGCGCTTACCGCGCACGGAATCCGCCTCGTCGTGCAGGGCGAGCGCCTCTCGCGCGAGGCCATGACACGCGCTTTGCGGGCGAATGACGCGAAGGTCGTTGTTTTCGGTGCGCAGAGCTTCTGGGAAGGCGTTGACGTCTCGGGCGAGGCTCTTTCATGCGTCGTTTTGACGCGCCTTCCCTTCGCGCAGAAGGGCGACCCCGTCAACGAGGCGCGGGGCGAGCGCATTGTGCGCGAGGGTGGCAATGCCTTCTTCGACTACGCGCTTCCCGAGGCCGTCATCAAGTTCCGTCAGGGCTTTGGCCGGCTTATTCGCACGAAGGCGGATCGTGGCGTCATTGTCGTCACCGACCCGCGCCTTGTCACGAAAAACTATGGCGGCATCTTTCGAAAGTCGCTGCCCGCGACGGTGCACACGATGACCTCCACCGACGCAATCCTGTCGTCGGTTGAGTCGTTTATGGTATAATAGGCTGTTATGGAATTTGTGAACACGATCGGGCTTGAGACCCACGTTCAGCTGAAGACAAAGACGAAGATGTTCTGCGCCTGCCGCCTTGAGACGGGCTCAGAGCCGAATACGCACGTCTGCCCCGTCTGCCTCGGCTACCCGGGCGCGCTCCCCGTGATGAATGGCGAGGCCATTCGCCTCACGGTGATGTCGGGTCTTATGCTCGGCTCGACGATCAACCGACATGCGACGTTCGACCGCAAGAATTATTTCTACCCCGATATGGCCAAGGACTACCAGATCTCGGAGAACGAGCATCCGCTGTGCCTTGGCGGCGGTGTTGAGATTACGCGCGCCGACGGGACGAAGAAGGTCATCCGCATCAACCACATCCACCTCGAGGAAGATGCCGCGAAGATCAATCACTACGCGACGACCTCGGGCGTCGATTTTAACCGTGGTGGCACGCCGCTCATGGAGATCGTCTCGGAGCCCGACATGGAGTCGGCCGATGATGCGATTGCCTACTTGACCGCCCTCAAGGAGAAGCTCGTTTACGCGGGCGTCTCCGACTGCAACCTTGAAGAAGGCAACATGCGCTCGGATGTCAACATCTCGATCCGTCCGAAGGGCGAGACGACGCTGGGCACGAAGGTCGAGATCAAGAACATGAACTCGTTTTCGGGCATTCATGCCGCGCTCGTCTATGAGGCGAAGCGCCAACGCGCGTGCGTCGCCCAGAACGTGCCAATCGTGCAGGAGACGCGCCGCTGGGACCCCGAGGCGATGGAGACGGCGTCGATGCGTTCGAAGGAGAATGCGCACGACTACCGCTACTTCCCCGAGCCTGACCTCGTCCCCGTTGAGTTGTCGGACGAGCAAGTCGAGGCGTGGAAAAAGCTTCTCCCCGAGATGCCCGACGCACGGCGTGCGCGTATGATCGCCGACTACGGCATCGCCGAATACGATGCCGAGGTCCTCTCGCAGCATAAGGCGAATGCCGACTTCTTTGAGGCCGCCGCGAAGGGGCTCGATAAGAAGACGGCGAAGGCGCTCTGCAACCTCTTCATGTCCGATGTCATGGCGCTCATGAACACGAGCGGCAAGGCGGTCGGCGCGTCGGCACTTACACCGGCATCACTCGCCGCGCTCGTGAAGATGGCGGTGGCGGGGACAATCAACGGGCCGACGGTAAAGGAACTTCTCCCTGAACTCTTTGAGAAGGGCGGCGACCCAGAGGCGCTCGTCAAATCGCGCGGACTTGGCGCGGTCTCAGACACGGCCGCGCTTGAGGCGTTCGTCGATCAAGCGATTGCCGCGAACCCAGGGCCCGTGGCTGACTTCAAGGCGGGCAAGAAGGCGGCCGCCGGCTTCTTCGTTGGGCAGGTCATGAAGCTTTCAAAGGGCAAGGCCGATCCGCGCCTCGTGGGTGGGATTGTGGCCAGGAAACTCGCCGCACTCGCTTAAAGGAAAAGAAAGACAAGGTCAAGGACATGAAGAATCTCACAGCAGACGAATTGCGCGACTTGTATCTCAAGTTCTTCGAGTCGAAGGGGCACAAGATTATTCCAGGCGCCTCGGTGATCCCCGAGAACGACCCGACGGTCCTCTTCACGACGGCGGGCATGCATCCGCTCGTCCCCTATCTGATGGGGCAGATGCCGCATCCGGCCGGGACGCGCCTTACCGACGTGCAAAAGTGCGTGAGAACGGGCGACATCGACGCGGTCGGCGATGCGGCGCATTTGACGTTCTTCGAGATGCTCGGCAACTGGTCCTTGAATGACTATTTCAAGAAGGAGGCGATCTCGTGGAGCTTTGAGTTCTTGACGACGAAGCTCGGCTTCTCGCCGGAGCAACTCAATGTCACGGTCTTCCGCGGCGAGGGCCAGGAAGGCGAGGAGGGCTACATCCCGGCCGACGAGGAGGCCGTCCAGATCTGGAAGTCGCTTGGGCTTCCCGACGAGCGCATCTTCCGCCTGCCGCGCGAGGACAACTGGTGGGGCCCTGCGGGCACGACGGGTCCGTGCGGTCCCGACACCGAGATGTTTATTGATACGGGCAAGGAAAAATGCGGGCCCGACTGCCGCCCAGGTTGTCACTGCGGCAAGTACATCGAGATTTGGAATGATGTCTTCATGCAGTATTTGAAGAACGAGCAGGGGCAGTTCGTTCCGCTCGGTCGCCACAACGTCGACACGGGCATGGGCGTTGAGCGCACGATTTGCATGATGTCGGGCGCGCCGACTGTCTACGACACGGAGATCTTCAAGCCGATCATGGACGCGATTGAGTCGATGAAGACTCAGGACTGCGACGACGCGCTCCGCGCCAAGCGCATCATCGCCGATCACATGCGCACGGCGACATTCATTCTCTGCGATCCGAAGGGCGGCGTGAAGCCGGGCAACATTGGCGCGAACTATGTCTTGCGCCGTCTCATTCGTCGCGCCGTCCGCTACGCGCGCATGCTCGGCATCGCCGAGGGCTTCACGGTCAAGCTCGCGGAGGTCATCTGCAATAAGTATAGCCACGTCTACCCCGAGCTGAAGGAAAACCTCGCGCAGTGCCGTCTCGATCTTGAGGCCGAGGAGAAGCGCTTCAACGCGACGCTCGACAAGGGCGAGGCGATGTATCGCAAGGTCGCCGAGCAATTGAAGACGCATGGCCAATCGCAGATTAGCGGCAAGACGGCGTTCAAGCTTTACGACACGTTCGGCTTCCCATTTGAGATGACGCTTGAGATGGCGCAAAAGGACGGCCTCACGGTCGACCGCGAGGGCTTCGAGGAGGCGAATCGCAAGCACCAGGAGCTTTCGCGCACGACGAGCGCGGGCGCGTTCAAGGCGGGGCTTCAGG
>CAYNVE010000091.1:0-5204 GCA_964400635.1 uncultured Lentisphaeraceae bacterium | reverse complement strand
GGCGCGGCGCTTGCGCTCGCGGCGGGGTGTCTGCACCTTCCGTCGGTCGGGCCGAGCTACGAGACGCCGACGTTTGAGCACCCGGACTACGCGCTCCTCGACGCGGGGCTTCCGACCGATACGCTCGCCTCGAACGGCGTCTACAAGGTCGCCGAAGAGGATACGCGCACGGAGATTACGACGAATGAATTGACGAAGTGGTGGACGCGCTTTAACGACCCCGTCCTCGTCGACCTCGTCGAGAGCGCGCGCACGAACAACCTCTCGTTCCAGATGGCGGTCTGGCGCCTTTCGCAGTCTGAGTATGAACTGCTCGGCTCGGCGGCGGCATTTTTGCCAGCTTTCGACGTTGGCGCGGCGTGGAAGAAGTCGCGTTACGAACAGGATGCCTCGACGTCGGGCTTTGCGACGCGCTATCAGGCGCAGTCGCTCACGCTGGACGGCAACTGGGAAATCGACATCTTTGGCGGCAACCGTCGTCAGTGCGAGGCCGCGCTCGCGAAGGCTGAGGCCGCGGGCTGGACGGTCGCAGACGCATGGGTGTCGCTCACGACGCAGATCGGCACGCAGTATATCAACCTGCGCACGACGCAGGCGAGGCTCGATGTCGCGCGCACGAACCTCGTCCTCCAAACCGAGACGTACGAGATTCTGAAATCGCGCCTCGACTCGGGCATCGGCGATGAGCTCGCGGTCAACCAGTGCGCCTATGTCGTTGAGCAGACGCGCGCGAGCCTGCCACCACTTCTGGCGGAAGAGGAGCGGCTCAAGAACGACCTTGCGATTCTCGCGGGCAAGACGCCGGGCGAACTCGACGAGGTTCTCCAGCCGCTTGCCGAGCCGCGTGACTGGCTCCTGGAGCCGCAGAAGGTGAGCGCGCTGCCACTTGACCTCATCCGCTCGCGCCCCGATGTGATTGTCGCCGAGCGTGAACTCGCCGCGGTCGTTGCCTCGATTGGCGTCGCGAAGGCGCAGTGGTTCCCGAAGCTTTACATCACGGGTCAGGTCGGCTGGCAGAACACAAAGGGTGAGCGTCTCTTCAGCAAGGACTCGTTCTTCGCGCTCTTGGGGCCTGCCGTGAGCTGGCCGATCTTCCAGGGCGGTGCCATTTACGCGAACGTGAAGGCGACCGAGGCGAAGGCCCAGCAGGCCGCGCTTAATTACGAACTTGCCGTTGAGACGGCCTACTCGGATGTGCGCAATGCCTACGCCGCCTACACGCAGGAGTACCACCGCAACAAGTCGCTCGAGATGGCCGTCAAGGCCGCGACGGACGCCGTCGCGATTTCGAAAGACCTCTACAAGAACGGCCTTAAGGACTTCAACAACGTCCTCGACGCGCAGCGCTCGCGCCTCTCGCTTGAGGAGTCCTATGTCGTCTCGCGCGGCCAGATCACGCTTGATCTGATCGCGCTCTATCGTGCGCTCGGAGCGGGCGTTCCGCAGCCCGAGCCACGCGACTAAAGAGGAAAAGGATCAAACACGATGAAGAAGACTTCGCTCGTCTGCGCCGCGCTCGTCGCGATCATTCTGCTCGCCGCCCCGCTCGCGGAGGCGAAGCCGAACGTCATCTTCATCTTGACCGACGACCTCGGCTACGGCGATGTCGGCTTCTCGCTCAACCAGAAGCGCAAGGCGGGTGAGGCGCACATCGACACGCCCACCCTCGACCGCCTCGCCGCGGAGGGCGTCATCCTTTCGGACCACTATTGCGCCGCGCCCGTCTGCGCGCCCTCGCGCGCGTCTATTCTGACGGGGATGCACCAGCCAGATTGCTCGGTCAAGAACAACATGTTCGACGCGCCGATCACGGAGGCGGAGACGCTCGCGACGGTCATGAAGGGCGCGGGCTACCGCACCTACGCCGTGGGCAAGTGGGGCATCGCGGGCGGCGGCCAGTCCAAGTCGCCGCGCACGGCGCATCCGTGCGACAAGGGCTTCGATCACTTCTACGGCTTCCTCGATCATCTTGCGGGGCATACCTACTTCCACACCGACACGTATCGCAACGGCGTGTGGATGGGCATTGACGAAGACCGCACGAACGCGACGAAGTCTGCCGAGGGCAAGTATTCGACGACGCTTTTCACGGACAAGGCGAAGGACTATATCACCGACTGCGTGAAGGATCACAAGGGCGAGCCGTTCTTCCTCTACCTCGCCTACACAACGGTGCACGGGCCGTTCCAGATCCCGGGCGAGCCCTACGAGCAGTACCGCAAGTACCCCGAGACGTTTGCGCGCTACGCGACATGCGTGACGATTCTTGATGAGCAGATCGAAAGGCTCATGGAGCACTTAAAGAGTCTCGGCGTTCTCAAAAACACGATCATCGTCTTTACGAGCGACAATGGGCCTGCGAAGGAATACGGCTCCGACCCCGCGTTCTTCAAGTCGGCGGGTCCTTTCCGCGGCATGAAGCGCGACGTCCTCGAAGGGGGCATGCGCGTGCCGACATTCGTTTGGCGTAAGGGCGGCTTCGGCCGAAAGGTCGATGCCGCACCCTCGCAGTCAACGGACTGGATGCCGACGCTCGCCGAGATTGCGGGCGTTCCCGCGCCGAAAGGGCGACCGGGTGTCTCGCTCCTCTCGCGCTGGCGCAAGAAGGCCGCGCCGAAGAAGGCACCCTCGGCCATTTCAACGGACTACCAGTACAACGAGCCGCAGAAGATGGTGCGTGTCGGTGACTACACGGTTCTCTCAATCGGGTCAAAGCCGCTTGAGATTTACGACGTCCGGCGCGACGCGCCTCAGAAAACGAATCTCCTTAAAGAAAAGATTGACGCGAAAACATTCCCCTGGCCTGGGACGGGCGATGAGGCTGCGCGCCGCGCGTGGATGAAGGAACACGGATTTTCGGTGAGGAACTGATGCCCGAGGCCGCGCGCGAGAAGGTCGAAGGCACGATCACATCGGTCGTCTTTCACAACGCCGAGAACGGCTATACCGTCCTCCATGTTGAGGTGCCGAGCGAATTTGAGCTCGCGAAAAGCCCAACAATCACGGTCGTCGGCAAGACGCAGGCCGTCTGGGAAGGCGAGGATGTGCGCGCCGAGGGCGTCTGGGTGACGGACAAAGTGCATGGGCGCCAGTTCAAGGCCGAGACGCTCACGTGCGTTGCGCCGCGCTCGCTCAAGGGCGTCGAAAAATATCTCGCCTCGGGCCTCATCAAGGGGGTCGGTCCCGTCCTCGCCAAGCGCATCGTTGAGACGTTCGGCGAGGAGACGATGCACGTCCTCCAGCACCAACTCGGTCGCCTCCGCGAGGTGCCAAAACTCGGGCCCTCAAAGATTGCGCAAATTCGCGCGAGCTGGACGCAGAACGAGACGATGCGCGAGAACCTCATCTTCGGCCAGACCTACGGCATCTCGGTTGCGAAGATGACGAAGATCGTCAAGCGTTACGGCCCAGACGCGATTGCCATCGTGAAGGCCGACCCCTACCGTCTCTGTCGCGACATCTGGGGCATCGGGTTTGCGACGGCTGATCGAATCGCGCTTTCTGTCGGCATTCCGAAGGACTCGCCCTTGCGCGCGCGCGCCGCGCTCGCGCACACGTTGGAGACCGAGTCGGAGGAGGCGGGGCACTGTTGGACGCAAGAAAATGAGCTGCTTCTCCACGCGAATGAGCTCACGGGTATCCCGACGGAGATCCTGGCCGAGGCCCTCAAGGCGGAGATTGACGCAGGCCACCTCGTCGCCGAGAAGGCGGAGACGGCGGCTGAGCCGCGCCGCGTCTTTTTGAAGTCCCTCTATTTCGCCGAGCGCGATGTCTCCGTGCGCGTGAAGGCGATTCTTTCCGCGCCGTCGGCTTTCCGCGCCCTCAACGCAGACACGGCCATCGCGTCGTGGGAGTCTCACCAACGCTTCACGCTCGCCGCGCGCCAACGCGAGGCCCTCGTCCATTCGCTCACATCGAAGTTTTCCGTCATCACGGGCGGGCCGGGCGTTGGCAAGACGACGATTATCCGCGCGCTCGTTGAGATTTTCGGCGTTGAAACGAAGGCGACTGTCGTTCTTGCCGCGCCGACGGGGCGCGCCGCCAAGCGCATGACCGAGTCCGTCGGGCGCGAGGCGCAGACCATCCATCGCCTCCTCAAGTGGAACCCCGCGACAAACCGCTTCACCTTCAACGCGGAAAACCGCCTCGCGGGCGATGTCTTTATTTTTGACGAGACCTCGATGATCGATGTCCATCTCGCGTGCGAACTTCTGAAGGCGATTCCCGACACGGCCATCGTTGTTTGGGTGGGCGACACCGACCAACTGCCCTCGGTGGGTCCGGGGTCGGTGCTCGGCGACTTCATCCGCTCGGGCGTCATCCCCGCGACGAAGCTCGACTTTATCTTTCGCCAAGATGCGGCGGGGCTTATCGTCAAGAACGCGCACCACGTCAACTGCGGCGAGCCACTCGAGGTGCGCGCGGGCGATAGCGACTTTTACTTTGTTCGTTGCGAGGACCCCGCCGTCTGTCTCGCGCGCACGATCGAGCTCATGACATCGCGCATCCCGCGCAAATTCGGTCTCGATCCGCTTAAGGATGTGCAGGTGCTTTCTCCCATGCGGCGCAATGTTCTTGGGACGGACAACCTCAATGTCGAGCTTCAGAAGGCTCTCAACCCAACGGGGGATGCGATCACGCGCGGCGGCACGGTCTTTCGCGTCGGCGACCGCGTCATGCAACTGCGGAACAACTATGACAAGGACGTCTTCAACGGCGATGTCGGTTTCGTGAAGGCCGTCGATGCTGACGCGCGTCGGCTTGTCGTCGATTACGACGGCCGTCCCGTTGCCTATGATGCGGGCGACCTCGACGAACTTATCCTCGCCTACGCGATGACGATCCACAAGTCGCAGGGGAGTGAATACCCGGCCGTCATCGTCCTTTTGCACACGCAGCACTACGTCATGCTTGAGCGAAACCTTCTCTACACCGCCTTGACGCGCGGCAAGCGACTCGTCCTCTTGATGGGTGTTCCCTACGCCGTCAACCGCGCCATCGAGACGAACACCGTGCGCGAGCGCCGCACGACGCTCGTCGAGCGTCTCCGCGCGTGATTGCGCTTCTTTGCGTCGTCGTTTGTTATAATAGTGAAGTGATGAAAGAAACTCGTATCCCTGGCCTCACCGACGCCGAAGTCGCCGAAAGTCGCGCCGCGCACGGCGCGAACGTCCTCACGCCCGCGAAGCGCGAGTCGCCCTGGA
>CAYNVE010000090.1:0-5224 GCA_964400635.1 uncultured Lentisphaeraceae bacterium | reverse complement strand
CGGGGCCTCGGTCACGGTGTCCATCGCCGCGGACATGAACGGCACCTTCATCTTCATGCGCGAAGTGAGCTTCGTCTCAAGGGACGTGTCGTCGGGCAGGAAGTCGGCGTATTGCGTCACGAGCGTGACGTCGTCGTAGGTGAGACCTTCATAAGGGAAGGTCTTCATGAAAGAATCAAGATACTTGTTCATCTTAAAATCGCCTTACTCGTGGTTGAAGAGGTCGTTGATCGACTCGTTGTTGTGTGTGCGGCGAATCGCCTCGCCGATGAGCGGCGCGACGGAAAGTTGCGTCAGCTTGAACGGCAACTTCGAGGGGTCAAAGCCCGAGCGAAGCGGAATCGAGTCGGTGACGACAAGCTCGTCGAGCTGAGCCTCGCCCATGAGACGTTCCATACCCTTCTCGGTGAGCGGGAAGTGTGAGACAAACGCGTGGACGGACTTCGCTCCGTTGTCGCGGCACATCTTCGCGGCGGCCGAAAGCGTGCCACCCGTCGCGGTCATGTCGTCGATCATGATGACGTCGTGCCCTTCCACATCGCCAACGACCGAGAACGCATCAACCGTGTCGCCGCCCGTGCGCTGCTTGGCCACAATGGCGAGCCCACAACCGAGCTTGCGGCTGTAGCCGTAGGCCGTCTTCGCCCCGCCCGTGTCAGGCGCGACGACGATCGGGTTGGCCCAGTGCTGGTCGCGGATGTACTTGAGGATAATCGGCTCAGCCTTGAGGTGGTCGAGGGGAATATCGAAGAAGCCCTGAATCTGATTCGCATGCAGGTCGAGCGTCATGACGCGGTCGGCACCAGCGGCCTCGATGAGGTTCGCGATGAGGCGCGCGGTGATCGGCACGCGCGGCTGGTCCTTGCGATCCTGGCGCGCGTAGCCGTAGTAGGGAAGGACGGCTGTGATGCGCGCGGCCGACCCGCGACGAAGCGCGTCCATAATGACGAAGAGTTCCATGTAGGCCTCGTTCGGCATCGGCGAGCCAGACTGG
The DNA here is from genome assembly GCA_964400635.1 of uncultured Lentisphaeraceae bacterium. Taxonomy (GTDB): domain Bacteria; phylum Verrucomicrobiota; class Kiritimatiellia; order RFP12; family UBA1067; genus UBA1067. The sequence goes on along the minus strand of CAYNVE010000090.1, from coordinate 4,230 downwards.
ATGACGAAGACGTCGCGACCGCGCACGCTGTCGATCACCTGGCAGAATGTCTCGCCATCGGGGAAGTGGCGGATGTCAATCTTGTCGAGGGGCTTACCGAGGTAGTTGGCCACCTTCTCGGCGAGGGGCGCGTTAGCCGTTCCCGAGAAAACCATGAAGTCGTCTTTGCGTTCCATGACGAAAATTCCTTATTGAATTGATTTCAATTATTATACCATATTATCGCGCCATCGTGTGACCTGGAGGCACCCCATTTCCGAAAACCCAACGACTGCGCCATTTCACAGCCTAAAGAATTCTGCCGTCTTCTCACGCCACACGACGAGACGTTTCTCAACATCCTCCCAGTCAATCGGCTTCGTGACGACGGGGAGCCATTTCTCAACCTCGTCCGCATAGACGGCACGATCCGAAAGCCCTAGAATGTCCAGCAACGACAAGATTCGCTCGTTCATGCCCTTCATACTGCCTCGAATAAGAAGTGAGATAAACGGCTTGTGGAAAAGGATGGAGAAAACCGTGCCGTGAAAAGAATCCGTGAAGACAAAATCTGAATGAGCGATTCTCGACAGCCATTCTGGAACGGGAACCTTCGCCGTCACCCCAAGGAGTTTCATAATCGGCGCGAGAAGTCCACGGACAGAAGTATAAACATCGATGACCTTTTCAATCCCAATCTTACTCTCAACCGCTTTGAGTGCCCGATCCGTGATGCTCACGTCATCCCACTCCAAGACATACCGAAAGATGTAGGGGCGCTCTGTTTCGCACACCTCACACCGAGGCAAATCCTTCGCGATAACTTCACGATAAAAATCTGCCGTATGCAAAAGTGTCGGATCAAGGAGACAGACAGCATCCGTGCGTTCGGAAAGTTTTCGGACGAGATCAACCCCGCTCTGTTCGCGGACGCTAATCTTCGTAAACTTCTTGAGGCACTCTCCGACTGGATGTGCATTCTTAGGTGTCGGCCACTCCTTATTTCCAAAACTGACGGCGTAAGCGAGGCGCGGTTTCCCCTCAGGGGCAAAGTCAAGCATCGCGATTCGCAAATCAACTTCTGAAGGCCACCAAATCGAATTCCAAATCTGATCGCTGCCCACGATGAAGGCATCGCACCCTGCCGTTGCTCGGCGCACATCGTCAAGCGTTTCACAGAACACGGTCTGCGGATAACTCGCGGCGAAGTTTGAGATGGGCCAACGAACATAGCTCAAAAACTTCGCACGCATACTGTGAAGACTCCGCGAAATAAAACAGTCCAAAAGTTGCGGCCATCTCTTGGTTGCAAAACGAGATTGTCTTACGAATATGACTTCATGCCCAAGAGCCTCCAGATACTTCCAGAGTGCAAGTGCCTGCAACATCGCGCCGTAGTTCGGTGCACGATAGAATGTCACGATTGCGATTTTCATACCTTCTTTACCTCTCTAAAAGTGTCACATCGACAAATGGAGATGAGACGACGCAGAACACGGCCCGCAAGACGGCGCAGACGGCGCGCAAAAGACGGCCGCAGAAGCCGCGCGACGAGGCTGTCGAAGTCGTCCGTCCTGACGACCGCCTTGAAGAACGCGCCGCGCTGCGTATGCGGAAGCGGTGAACGCACAATCGCCGGATTGACGCGCCGCGCATCAGCAAACGTACTCTCGCGCACACGGCAGAGCGGGCGAATTGCATCGAACGCCGCGCGCCCCCGCTCGGTGTTGACGAGGACGAGCGACGTCCCTTTGTCGTCGTCCATGTCAGGAAGCGTCTCTCCGACGCTCCAGTAGTCGGCGATCGTCAAATCCGCGCCCGAGCGCAACTCGCGCACCGAACAGGCGTGGCACGATGGTCTATTGTAGAGCTCCGAAAGAAAGCCGCGCAGAAATGGGTCTTCGTCCAGAAAGCGAAGATACGCGATGTCGCTGTCGTGAAACGACAGCGACATCGCGTATCTTTTCCAGGAGCAATTCTTGCTCCTGGAAAAGATTCGCGAAATCTTCTTCCCACCCGCCGCACGCATGCGCGTTTCAGCATACTTCCTAAACGCGAGTGGCGAAGGCGCAGCATGGCAGACGACCTCGACCGTAAGCAGGTTCTCGCGCGCACAGCCGACAACGCGACGAAGCGCGGCAATCTGACAAGGCGTTCCCGAAAAGAGGATCTGACGACCGTCATCTAACGCGCGCGCGACCTGTATGTAGACATCGCCGATGTCGGCTTGAACATATTTTGAACCGCGCAAGGCCGCGAGTTCGTCCTCGTTTTGCGCGGCGACCATCTTAACGGAAAGCATCTCGTAGTCCCACGCCGCCCCAAAGACGAGACCGCCCTTCTGGAAAATCTCGCGCGCAAGAAGCGAGAAGACGCCGCCAGATGAACTCGCACGACGCAAATCATCGTCATTCGCGAGGACGGCGAAGACCGACTCTGGCGTGCGCGCGTCGCCGCGTACGAGAACAGGGCACACCTTTCGGCACTTGCCACACGAGATACACCGCACCGCATCAACACGCGGAAAGAGAAATCCCTCGGCGTCCGCCACCATCGTGATGGCGCCCTTCGGGCAAACGGCGCGGCATGCGGCGCATCCCGAGCAGAGACTCTTTGATGCAAGTTCCATCATCGGCAAAACTTCTCCTTGTATCGCGCAATCTTCTCAAGAACGAATGCACGCTCGTCCGCGTTGAGGATGAGCGCCCAGGAAAGGCCGAGAAGAGCCCCTTCGCAGACGAGCGTCGTCACAACGACGCGCATGAGCCCTGGGTGCATGACGAGATGAGGCAGATAACCAACGGCGAGCGTCATGCCAAAAAGAAACGCGAGCGGCAGAAGAATTGTCCGCAACCAATACCACCCTGACATCCCCGCGATTGAGCGCGCAAAGTAGACGCGCCCCCATGCGCAGACGGCTGTCATCAGAAGCATCGCCCAGCCGACCGAGTAGATTCCAAAATTCAGAAGGAGGAAGATCCACGCCACCGGAAGCGTCAGAATGAGGGATCCACCGAGAAACGCCTGATAGACGGCGATCTTCCCCGTTGCGTTGACAGCAATCATATGCCCGACGGTCGTTCGATCAACAAGATAGAGCGCGAGGACGCTCCAACAGAGACCCGCCGTGTAGACAGGTGGCTCCTTGAGCCAAATCTTGAGAACAGTCGGAAGTTCAAGCGCGAGTGGCAGGATGAAGAGCGCGAGAAGAAGCGTTCCGAACTTGCACGCGCGAAACGCAAGCGCACGCATTCGAGCAAAGTCCTTGGCCCCATAGGCATTGGCGATTGCGGGCTGAAACGCGCCCACCATCGCGCCCGAAAGCGTTTCCGTCTGACCAGCCAGACTATTTGCGACCGTCATCGACGAGTTGCGCATAGGGCCAAACTCGGCGTGTCGGTTGAGGAGAATGGCCACGCCCTGACTGCGCAACATTGCGCCGAAGCAGCCGAAGGCTTGCCATCCGGCGTAGGACACCAGTTGCCGCAGACGCACAAGATTAAAGAGCTCGCGCGGCACAAGTCGACATTCAGGGAAAAGGAATATGGCGCGAACAGCGATAATCACGGTCGGAAGAACGGCGACGGCGGACATCCACGCCGCATATTTCGCGAGCCAGACGGCGGGGTGCGTCACCATGTAGTAGAAGAACACGACATTGAGCGTGCTCGTGACGAAGCCATAGACGGTCAGCTCCGCAATATACTGCTTGGCCGTATACATCGCGCCGAGCGGCACCGTCACCATACCGACAAACGAGGCGAGGCACGAAAAGCGAAAGACCCAGAGGCACGTCACGAGTCGATCGGGCGGAACGACGACCCAGCCCGCACGGATGGCGTATTCGCCGAGCGGCTCGCCGATGGCCATCAGGACGAGCGGCACGAGCGTGTGGATGAGGACCGCTGACGAGAACCAGGCGCGACACTCACGGAGCGCGCCCGCCTTGTCCGCCGCGCTATGCGCCGCGCCGACCGAGACAGCGTAGAAGCGGCTCACGGCCGTCGCAAGAAGACCGTTCACAATCGTAATGAACCCGACGAGCCCGCCGACGACGCCATAAAGGCCATAGTCCTCGTGTCCGAGCGCCATGAGCACCCAGCGACTCGTGAAAAGCCCGCACGCAAGCGCGTAGAGCGAGCGGCCGTAGGTCGCGACGATGTTCAGAAAGATACGCTGGTTCGGGGTCATGGAACAGTGTCAGATCTGAGACTTCAGGAGACTCTCGTCCATCAAGAACGGAAGGACGCC
>CAYNVE010000089.1:0-5224 GCA_964400635.1 uncultured Lentisphaeraceae bacterium | reverse complement strand
TGCACGTATTGGCATCAAGCGAGCCAAAGTTCTCCTTCACGGTCAAAAGGTCGGCGAAAATCTGCGTCGGGTGGTAGTCGTCGGTAAGTCCGTTCCAGACGGGGACGCCCGAATACTTCGCGAGGTCCTCACAGTCCGCCTGGCGGAAGCCGCGGAAGAGGATGCCGTCGTAGATGCGCCCCAAGACGCGCGCGGTATCTTTCACCGACTCCTTCTTGCCGAAGTGGATGTCGGGGCGCGTCAAGTATTCGCCATTGCCACCCTCGTCGCGGATGGCGATCAAGGTCGAGTTGCGCGTCCTTGTCGAACTCTTCTCAAAGATGAGCGCGACATTCTTGCGGTGAAGCAAATCGCCGCGGACGCCCGCGGCGCGCCGCGCCTTGAGTTGGGCCGAAAGCTCAATCAGGTTCTTCATCTCCTCGTCGGTGAACGAGGCCAGGCGCATCATCGAGCGCCCTTTCAACGAATCCATCCACGTCAGCATCTTCTTTTTTCTCCTCTTTGTCTCGTCTTAATACACCTTGATGTAGGTCTCCTGCTTGAGGCGTTCCAGCCACGCCGCGTAGGCCTTCTTCGCCTCCGCCTCGCGCACATCCGCCTCAATGTCGTCATACGCCTCCTCAAACGACCGCGCCCGGCCGCCCTCGACGGCATCCTTGCGCAGGAGGAAGCTCCAGCCATCCAGTTCGATCCAGCGGCTCATCGTGTGAAGCGGCATCTTGGCGATCTCGTCGCAAATGGCGGGCTTAAAAACCTCCTTCGGCTCAATCGCCTTCCAGACGCCGCCGTCCGCCGCGTGGCTGTCCACGCTGAAGCGGCGCGCGACCTCCGCGAAGTCGTTCGTCTTGAGCGCGGCCGAGACGTCCACGCGATTCGAAATCGCGTCAGGCGAAAGCAAAATAATCGAGACCGTCACCTTGCCGGGAATCGCGTAGCGCGCGGGGTTCGCGTCATAGAGGCGGCGCATCTCGCCCGGGCGCGCCGTCGCGTTGCGGTCGACGACGTTCCACTTCATCGCGGCGACGATCATATCTTCCTTCATGCGCGCGTGCCACTCGGGGTAGGAGATCTTCTCGCGCGAGAGCGTCTCCATGAGCTTGTTGCGGTCGCCGCCAAACGAACGGTCAATGATGTCGCGCACGCGGTTTTCGACGACCCAGTCCTGCATCGTCATCTTCGATGCGCGCGCGGCGCGGAGGATGAGTTTGCGGTCGATCATCTCGTTGCGCACATCGGCGTAGGCGGAGGCGGGAGCGCGCACACGGCGCATTTCCATGACGACATCACTCTTTAAAATTGTTTCGTCGCCGACCTGTGCCGCAACGCCGTCCACCTCGACGGCTGGTGCCGCGAGCGCGAGGCAGGCGGCCAGCGCGCAGACTTCAAGTTCCTTCTTCATTTCTTTCGCGTCTCTCTCTTTCGTGTCTCGTTCTACAGGAGCGCCGCAATCGCCGCGCCCACGATGGGCGCGTCCTCAATCGGCGGCGTCAGGACATAGTGAATGTTGCGACGCCGGACGAGCATATCGTCAAGCTCGCGGCGGACGATCTGCGAGAAGTCAATCGCACGCGTCTTGTAGTAGGTCGAGCCATCGACCTGGATCGCAATCGGCGCGTCGGGGTCGGTGCCCTCGCCCGACTTGATGCAGAACGCCGCTAAGTGGATGGCCGTCAGCATCGCGGCGCGCTCAAAGACGGGCCGCGCGAGGCGATGCGCCATCTTCGCGTCGTCGGCATTCGCGAAGGCCGCGGCGAGCGGATTCGCACGACCCTCGCGCACACGCCCAGACAAGAAGTCATCGAGATCAATGGTCTCGAGCGCGCCAAGCCCGCCCAAAAGCGCGGCGGCCTTCGGCGAGAAGAGCCCCACCTTGGCCGCGCCCTTGAAGACCTCAAGACCCAACGCGCCCAGATACCCGCCCGAAATCATGCGCTCAAAAAGATTACGCCCAGGGTCGGGCTGCTTCAAGTCGACGGCGACATCAAACTTCGAGCGCGGCATCTTGTCCATGGCCGCCGACTCGGCGTTGATGATCATCGCGCCGTCGGGGTCGAGACCCTGAATCTTCGTGATGTTCGCATTCTTCTCGACGTAGGCCGTGTTCGTCCCTGTGCCGAGGATGAAGCCAATGTAGGAGGAATAGGTCTTCTCGCCCTCCATCGCCTTCGCCGCGAGGAGCGTCGCGACCGTGTCGTTGAGAACGGCGATTTGACCGCCGCCCATGCGCTTCAAAAGTTCCTCGCCGACGAGCTCACCGACAATCGCAGGTGCCTGAATGCCCTTCGTCCAGTACTTAAGCCGCGCATCAAGGTTGGGCGTCACCTCCGCGCAGTAAGAAAAGCACCAGCCGAACTTCTTCGCCGTCGCATGATCGGCGACGCGCTTTAAGTCCGACGCGAACGCCTCGTAGAACGCCTCCTCGTCCACAGGGCCGAGACTCCCCGGCATCGGGCGGTTCTCGCGCATCTCAATCTTCGGCGGAATCGAGACGAGTGCCGAGCGAAAGTTCGTGCCGCCCGCATCGAGAACGGCCGCCTTCACACCCGTGGGAACCTTGCCGCTCACGCCGAGGTAGGCGGGGATCATCGGCAGCGACGACACCTCACCTTTAAGCCCCTTCTCCATCTCAGAGAGGAAAAGACCGATGAGGGCCTGCCGGTCAATGTCGGCGGCCAAGACGAAGCCGTTCGCCTTTAAGAACTCCTCGGGTGTCTGCATCATTCATTCTCCTTCGATTGTTCCGCGAGCGCCTTCGAGAGCGCGATCCATTCGTCATTCGAGAGCTCTTCCGCTCGCTTAGTAGATTGTATCAAATCTCGGAAGATGCTGCCAAGTTGCTTTCTGCGATGCTCAAAGGCCTGCTTCGTGAGGCGGTGGAAAACGCGACGCGCCTCTTCCGAAAGATCGTCATGACGCTTATGCCGCCTCAACCGCACGACCGACGAGGCAATCGCGGGGCGCGGCCAAAAGCACGAGGGCGAGACCTTGCGCACAATCTCAACATCGTAGTCGAGCTGCGCCCAGACGCCCGCAAGACCGCGTGTCTTCGAGCCTTCCTTCGCCGCGAGACGATCGGCGACCTCCGACTGGACGAGGACGGTCATCGTCGGAATCGTGCGCATCAAGACGAGGTCGAGCAAAATGCGCGTCCCCGCCTGATAGGGCAGATTCGAAATCATGCGCGTAAAAGGCGAAGAGGAGGAGTCGCCGAGTGTGTGAATAACCTCCAGGGCGTCGCCCGCGATGACCGTTAGATTCGGCGGATTGCCGAGGGACTCTGCGAGGCGCGCGGCGAGGACGGGGTCCTTCTCAATGGCCGTCACGCGGCAGCCGCGTCGGAGCATCTCCTCTGTGAGAACGCCAAGCCCAGGGCCAATCTCGAGAACATTTTCTACGCCGAGCGCGCCACCCTCCATCCCCGCGTCCACAATCGCCTTGAGCGCGTTCTGGTCGATGAGAAAGTTCTGCCCGAGGACCTTGTTCGGATGGAAGTCGTGTTCAATGCACCACGCCTTCACTTGGCTCGGACTCGTCAAGTTCATTTCGCAACCTCCATGACGCGGTCAATGACGCTCACATACGTCCATTTCGGCTGGGTCGTCGAGCCCGTCAGGCGAAACTCAAGAAGGAGCTTCGTGAAAGGCCACGCGAGCGGATGAAGAATCTTCCCCGCAACGGAGTCCTTCTTCGTGAACTGAACGCGCACCGTGAAGTCAAGGACATCGCGAACGGAGTCGAACGTGCCGTACATCTTGAGCGAGAAGACGGTGCCCTCGATGTAGATGTTGTCAGACTTGACGAGACCGTTCTCAATCACGTAGTCGCCACTCGCCTGCGTCGTGTCCGTGAACCACGAAACGCCCGGCACCTTCTCGGCGAGAAGCTCGATAAGCCCCTTAAAGCCGCGAAGGCGGAGGATCTGTCCGTCTCGGATTTCGAGATGCCCGTGGCCGTTCAAGGTCGACGTGTCCGTCATCGTGCGCGGGAAGTGAAAGAAGAGCGTGCACGACGAATCGCCAACAACCTCCTCGTCAACGTAGTCGCCCGTAAAGCCGCCAATCTTGAGGAGTTGCGCAACAGGGAGCGCGCTCTTTGCGACGACATCGACCGTGTTCGTGCCGTTGAGCCCGTTGACGCGAACGGTTCCCTCAATCGGCTCACCCTTGAGCCCCGTACCGACGATCGGGCCGAAGACGTGGCTATAATTGAGGCTCGTCCCGCGCGTGTAGACATGGAGGTGGATCTTGCCCTCGGCCGAGGCAAGCGGCACCGTGTTGTACTTGCCCATCGGCGGATGCAAGTCGAGGTCGAGATCGAAGTCGTTGTTGACGAGGTTCACATGCCACGCGCACGAGGCGATGACAGGCCCTGGCACATCGGTGAAGCCGTCCATGTAGGGGAGCGAGACGGGCACATCAAGCGCGACGAGAAGCGGGCGGATGTGCCGCTGCTTCGCCTGGCCGCGCACATCGCCGACGACTTCCTGCGTGCGCAGATCGACGCGGCAGAAGCCGTTCAATTCCATGCGCGCGTCCTGGTCGGGCCAGTCGAGGTGGCAACGCGAGAAGTCAATGTAGTCGCGCGCAACCTCAACGTCCGTGACAACACGCGTGGGCGTGACGGAAAGAATGTCGGGACGGTTGAGGATAAGCGCGAAGCGCGGAATCGTCGGCAGCACGACATCAAGCGCGCCGTTCCGTTCAATGTTTTCGGGCGCGTAGTAGGAATCGGGCAGGCGGCGGTAGGTGAGCGCGTCAATCTCGACGACGCGCGGAAAGAACGAAACGGCGAGGCGGTCGGCCTTGACGAGCGGTTCATTCGCATTGGACCGATCGTAGAGGCGAAGATGCTCAACATGGATGCCGTGGCGGAAGCCAAATGTGACGCGGTCGGCGTGGAAGACGAGGTTCGTCGGCAAGAAGGACGTCGCGAGCGAAGTGAGGGCATTGGCGGGGAGCGCCTGCTCACGGAAGAACAGGGAGAGCAAAAAAACGCAAAAAACGATGAAGCCCCACTTCACCGTCTTGAAGAGAAGCTTGAATATCTGCTTGCCTTTCAACTTCTCACGCTCGTTGTCACTCGTTTTGGCAGCCCCTAGGAGAGTCGAACTCCTCTTGCCTGGATGAGAACCAGATGTCCTAGCCGATAGACGAAGGGGCCAGCTTCTTTTGGTGCACCCGGTGGGAATCGAACCCACATGCTTTATGGGCACAAGAACCTGAAT
>CAYNVE010000088.1:0-5336 GCA_964400635.1 uncultured Lentisphaeraceae bacterium | reverse complement strand
TCCACCAGCCCCAAAGAGCGTTCCACCCAATAAAATCAAGGGTGGAACGCTTTTTGTCTGCCCGATTTGATTTGAGCTGATTTGCAGGAATCGGGCGGAATATGATATACTAGTGCGAAGAAAAAGAGGATCTTTGACAATGGCGACAACACGTAGACGGGCCCGCGAATGGGTCATCCAGATGCTGAGTGCGGCAGACCTAAATCCGCCCGAGAATACCGAGGCACTTCTTGCATCGTTCTGGGAGCAACTCAAGACGCTTGACGAGGAGGATGGCGGCGATAGCCAGAGCCTCGCGCGCGGTCGGCTCAAGGCCTTTGCGGAAGAACGTGTTGTCGGCGTCCTTGGCCATCTCGACGAGATTGACCGTCGCCTCGCGTCTCTACTCACCGACTGGGACGTTGATCGCCTCGGGACGGTTGAGCGCGCCGTCTTGCGCCTCGGCGTCTGGGAGATGGTGTTCTCGGATGTCCCCAAGCCTGTCGTCATCAACGAGGCGCTTGATCTCGCGAACTGGTTCTCAACGCCGAAGTCTCGTGCGCTCGTGAACGGCGTCCTTGATCGGCTTGCGAAGAGCCTTTAGCTGTGCGCGCAATCTTCTTCGATCTGGACGGAACGCTCTTCGACACGCGCGCGGATTTGGCTGCAACGGTCAACCACACGCGCGAGGATCTCGCGCTCGCCCGCCTTCCGGAGGAGACTGTCATCTCGTTCGTGGGGCGCGGGGCAAACTATCTTCTGGAACACGCCATCCCCGAGCGCGCGGATGCGCTCGTGCGCGAGGTCTTTTTCCGCCACTATGCGGAGCACTGCTGCGAACGTCTCGTTCCCTATCCAGGTGTCCTCGAGACGCTCGGCGAACTTGCGCGGCGCGGCTTCGTCCTCGGTGTTAACACGAACAAGCCAGGCTTCGCCGCGCGTGCGATTCTGGGCAAGTTTGGTCTTGACGCGCTCTTCGGCGCGGGCGTCGTGGCGGGTGGCGATGGTTTTCCCTTAAAGCCCGACCGCGCCTCGATTGAAGCGTGCGCGGCGCGACTCGGCCATGTCCTTTCGCCTGACGACTGGATGGTGGGCGATTCGTGGACGGATGTCGCGTGCGCGCGTGAGGCGGGCGTTCGCTCAGCCTTTTGCCTCTTCGGCTTCGGCGTCCTTGGCGAGACGGAGCCGACGGCGCGGCTTTCGCATTTCGCCGATCTTCTCAACCTCGTCTCCAAATAACCCCGCCTGACATAAGGAAATCCCATGGAACTGAGCCTTCTCATCAACAAGTTCAACATCAAGGGACGCCTCGTCTCGCTGCAGCCGTTCGGCAATGGCAACATCAACGACACGTTCCTCGCGATTTATCGCAACACATTCTCCGAGACGCAGGTCATCCTTCAGCGTGTGAATCGCAACGTGTTCCCCACGCCCGAAGTGATCATGTCGAATATGCACAATTTGACGCGCCACTGCCACGAGAAGCTCGAGGATGACGCGGCGAAGGGACGCGACGACCGCGTTTGGCAGATGCCGCGTATCGTCAAAACGAAAGACGCGAAGGACTACGTCGTCGACGAGACGGGCGAGGTCTGGCGCGTCATCACGCGCATCATGTCGGCGCATGCGTTTGACGTCGCACAGGGGCCCGAGCACGCGATGGAGTGCGGCGCGGCGCTCGGCCACTTTCATTACCTCGTTTCGGACATGGAACCTGGCGAAATCGAGAACCCGCTCCCTGGCTTCCACATCACGTCTAGTTACTTAAAGGCCTACGACAAGACGCTGAAGACGCCGGCGGCGAAAGCGCTTCTTAAAAGCTCGATGGAGGCGACGCGCCTCGCGCGCTTCGTCGCCGAGCGGCGCGACCTCGCCGTCTGCCTCGAGAAGGCGCAGAAGAAGGGCGAACTGAAGAAGCGGATGTTCCATGGCGACCCAAAGGTCAACAACATTATGATTGATGATGTGACTGGGAAGGGCACGGCGATGATTGACCTCGACACGGCCTCGCCGGGACTCATTCATATGGACTTTGGCGATGCGTTGCGTTCGATTTGCAATCCAGCGGGCGAGGAAGAGACGAACCTAGCGAAGGTTGTCTTCGATGAGGATCTCTGCACGGCCTTCTGTAAGGGCTATATTCGCGAGGCGGGCGCGTTCCTGACCGAGGCCGACCGCGCCTACCTCTACGACGCGATCCGCCTTCTGCCGTTTGAGCTTGGGCTTCGCTTCTTTCAGGACTACCTCAACGGCAACGTCTACTTCAAAACGAAGACGCCCGAGCAGAACCTCAATCGCGCGCGCGTTCAGTTCCGCCTCTGCGAGTCGGTTGAGGCGCGTGAGCGCTCGATTCGGAATGCGTTGAAGCGGCTTTAAGGGGAAATTCCGATTAGACAAGACAAGCCCAAATATGATATAATTTACACTTCATTAGTTCAACCTTTAAAAGAAAAGAATGGCGATTGTATTAGGTTTGCCGAAGGGCAGTTTGCAGGAGTCGACCTTCGCGCTCTTCAAGCGTGCGGGCTTCAATGTGTCGTGCTCAAGCCGGAGCTACTATCCGTCTATTGACGACGAGGAGATTAAATGCCGCCTCCTGCGCCCGCAGGAGATGAGCCGCTATGTCGAGCTCGGCAAGATCGACGCGGGCATCTGCGGCTACGACTGGATCTACGAGAACGGCAGCGACGTGCAGGAGATCTGCGAGCTGAACTACTCGAAGGCGACGTCGAACCCGGTGCGCTGGGTGATCGCGGTGCCGAACGACTCGAAGATCAAGTCGGTGAAGGACCTGCAGGGCAAGCGCATCGCGACGGAGGCGATGGGCCTCGTCAAGCGCTACCTGAAGAAGCACGGCGTGAAGGCCGACGTCGAGTTCAGCTGGGGCGCGACGGAAGTGAAGGCGCCGGAGCTCGTGGACGCGATCGTCGACCTCACCGAGACCGGCTCGTCGCTGCGCGCGAACAACCTGCGCATCGTCGACACGATCCTCACCTCCACGACGCGCTTCATCGCGAACAAGACGGCGTGGAAGAACAAGGCGAAGCGTGCGAAACTTGAACAGCTCAAGATGCTTCTTGTTGGCGCGCTCGAGGCGCAGCGTCGCGTGCTTTTGAAGTGCAACGCGCCCGAGAAGACACTTGCGAAGATCGTCAAGGCGATGCCCGCCTTGCACGCGCCGACTGTGAACAAGTTGAACGGCGAGGGCTGGTACGCCGTCGAGAGCGTCGTTGAGGAGCGCCAGGTGCGCGACCTCATCCCCGCCTTGAAGGCTGCGGGCGCGACGGGCATCATTGAGTTGCCGCTCAACAAGATCATTTTCTAACACCTAACCTAACGAAGGAGAAAGAAAAATGGGTTCGATCAAGAAGAAACGCCGCAAAAAAATGTCGAAGCATAAATACGACAAGCGCATGAAGGCGCAGCGTCATAAAAACAAGTAAGCAAAAGGCCTGAACACACTGTTCAGGCCTTTTTTCGCCCTTGAAATGCGCGGGCAATTTCGGTATCATAGTATCTAACATCCGTTTGGGAGAAAAAAACAATGGCATTCGCATTCCTTCAGAACATTGGCCCTTGGCAGCTCGCCATCTGTCTCGTCGTCGCGTTCGTCCTCTTCGGCGGCGCGAAGAAGATTCCCGAACTTGCGCGTTCGCTTGGCAAGGCGAAGAGCGAGTTTAAGAAGGGGCTCGCCGAGGGTGAGAAAGAGGCCGACGAGGCTGAGAAGGCGAAACTCGACGAGCCTCAGAAGGACGCCGTCTGACCGACCTCGTGAGAGAGCGGCTCAAAGCCGTTCCGTGCCGCCCCGGCTGCTATCTCATGCGAGATCGTCGGGGCGTCATCATCTATGTCGGCAAGGCGAAGAACTTGCGCCGCCGCGTCTCGTCCTACTTCCGTGCGGGCGCGCGTCATCCGCCGAAGGTGCGCTCGATGGTCGAGACGGTCTACGACTTCGAGTTCATGACGGTGAAGAACGAGGCAGAGAGCCTCCTCACCGAGGCCGCGCTCATCAAGAAATACAAGCCGCGCTTTAATATCCTCATGCGCGACGACAAGCGTTATCTCGCCCTCCGCGCCGACCCATCGGAGGCGTGGCCGCGCTTTACGTGCTGCCGCATCGTCCGCGACGACGGCGCGCGCTACTTTGGACCCTTTCCCTCAGCCCCCGTCGTCCGCGCGGCAAAGGACTTTGTTGAGCGGAGATACGGCATTCGCGCGTGCGACGCGCTCTCTCCCGATGAGGCCACGCGCCGCCACTGCCTCGCGCAGACGATCCGCTCTTGCTCCGCGCCGTGCCTCGGCGAGATTTCGCCTAAGGCCTATCGCGCGAACTTTGAGGAGGCGTGCGCGTTTCTCGAGGGGAAGCGCCCCGACGTGCTCGGCGAGGTTGAGGCGAAGATGAAGACGGCGAGCGAGAAGGGTGACTTCGAGGCGGCGGCGCGTTGGCGCGACACGCTTTTTGCCTTGAAGGAAATGACGAAGGCGCACTTCGTCCGCCGCGCCCCGCACCTGCGTGAGGAAGACGCGAAGCGCGGCATTGCGGAACTCGCTGAGGCGTTGAAACTTCCGCGCCTGCCGCGCGTCATCGAGTGCGTGGATATTTCGAACCTTTTTGGTACGGACTCCGTTGCTTCGCTCGTCGTCGCGAAGGATGGTCTGCCCGACGGCCGATACTATCGCCATTTCAAGATCAAGACGGTCGAGGGTGCAGACGATCCGCGCTCCATGGCAGAGGTTGTCCGCCGTCGCTATGGGCCTGATTCGACGCTCGTGGCGACCTCCCCGCGCGCCGACCTCTACGTCTGCGACGGCGGGCTGACGCAGCTTCGCGCCGCACGCGCGGCGTTCGCCGAGATCGGCGTCACCGATATTCCGACGATCGGGCTCGCAAAGCGGCAGGAGGAGGTCGTCCTAGATGACGGGCGCGCGAATGTCCTTTTGCCACGTGACTCCGAGGCGCTCATGGTGTTGACGCGCCTTCGGGACGAGGCGCACCGCTTCGCGATCACCTACCACCGCCGTCTGCGCGAGCGGCATATTCGCGAGTCGATTCTGGACGAGGTGCCGGGCATCGGCGCGGCGAAGAAGGCGAAGCTTCTTGGCGCGTTCAAGTCAATCCGCGGCATTACGCATGCGACCGTTCGTGAGATCGCGTCCATCGCGGGTGTCAACGAGGCAACGGCGACGGAGGTTCTCCGCGTTGCCAAGTCTGTTTAGACGGCGCGCGGCGTTTCCGTGCCATTTCCGTGTTTTCCGTGGTCGATAAGAAAGAGTTGTATCTTTCTCTTTTTAACTTTTGCCATTGACTGCGAGTTATAACTTTTGATATACTTCTCATCGTCAAAAGGAGGAGTTAT
>CAYNVE010000087.1:0-5437 GCA_964400635.1 uncultured Lentisphaeraceae bacterium | reverse complement strand
GAAGGAGGCGGTTCATCATCGTCTCACGGAAAAGAGGCTTCGATTCGCGCCCAGTTATCGGGCGTCGTGCCGCGCAGGAGAAGTCGCTTCGTCTTCGACGTCTCGCCGCCCTTGAAGACGACGGCCGACTTCGGGATGCCGAAGGCTTTTGCGAGCGTCTCAACGAGTTCCTTGTTCGCCTTGCCGTCAACGGGCGCGCTCCGAATCTTCACCTTGAGCGCATCTTCCACGACGCCGACAACGCCATTTACGGACGAACGCGGCTGGGCGCGCACGCTGACGACGAGGCCCTCCGGCGTGTTCGTCCAAGCACTCATCCCATCTCCAACTCGTCGTGGAGAGAGAGTTTAAATGGCAACTCGACGCAGAGCGAGCGCAAGAGGCGAAAGACACGCGGATCCATCACCTTGATTTCGCCAGGCGTGTAGCCGAGCTGGTTGAGCGAGCGCACGAACTGCGCGGGCATCGACTCCCAAAGCCCCTTCAGCGTGCCGCCAGGCGGAATCGAAACGCGCCAGTCAAAGACGCGCTGGCCCTTCGCGGGGTCGTAAGCATCGAAGGCGTAAACATTGCGCGCGCGTTGTTCCTTCGTGACGACGCACATGAGAAGCGCGAAATTGACATGGAGGGTCTTCTCTTTAAGGAACGGCAAATCCTTTGCCTTGCGGATCTCGTCCTTCGGAACGGCGACACGATCAACCGTCTTCGGGCGCGGCGGCACGGGCAGGGGAATATCTTCCCAATGGTCGTCCGATGTCTCAACGCGCGCGAAGACGGCGCGCTCGGCCGCGTAGCGCATGGCGAGAGAGGGGTCTGACTCGACGCGGAGCATGACGCCGTAGACCTCCCAGAGGATGCGCTTGACGAAGGCCTTCTGTTGGTCGTCCGCATCGCGCGGACTCAAGCCCGTGTCGTATCGGCAGAGGCGGAACTCGCCCGATTCCATCACAATCAACTCAAAGTGCGGTAACTCGATCGGCGACGTATAAAAACTGTTCGCGCGGTCGATGACGAACTGAACGTAGTCCAAAAATGATGTCCACCCCTCCAACATCAAAAGGCGCACCTTGACGGGCTTGCCGTCACCGAGGCACGTCTCGCAGAAGTAGGGGAAGGCCGTCCCCTTCGGCTTCACCGCCCAGCGGCAATGCTGAATCGCCGGCCAGAGACCGAGAGCGTCAATCTTACGCACGAGATCCTCAAAGCTCTCTTCCTTCTTCATCGTCCGTCCTCTCTTCTTTGTCATCCAATGGCGGAGGAAACCTTGAAGACCGCCATCAAAATGGCGATGGCGACGAAGCCGACGACACCCGCGATGGCGACGATGAGAATCGGCTCGAGCGCGTTCGTGAATGCAGCGATGTTGCGATCCATCTCCTTTTGGTAGCGCCGCCCCACATGATCGAGCGATGAGATCATGTCGCCCGCCTGCTCACCGATCGCAAGCATGTCGGTCATCATGCGCGGAAAGACGCCGCTCGCCGCGAGCGGGCCCGAGATGGTCGTGCCGTCCGTCACGCGCCGACGCGCATTCGCGAGCGCGTCGCCGATGACCGCGTTCGAGCACGTGTTCTCACAAATCTTGAGCGCCTGAAGAACATTGACGCCGTTGGCGAGAAGCGTCTTGAGCGTGAAGGCGAGCGACGAGAACGCGCCCGAGGCGACGATGCCCTTGACGAGCGGGGCCTTCAGCTTCCAGCCGTCCACCTTGCGCCGTCCCGCCGGCGTTTTCTTCCACTTGCGAAACCAAAGAACGAAGGCAACAAGGCCGAGCGCCATAAGCCAGCCGTAGTGGATCAATGCGTCGGACATCCCAATCAAAATCTGCGTCGGTAGCGGTAGGGACGCACCCATTGAGTCAAAGACCTTCTGGAACTGCGGGATGATCCAGACGAGCGCGCCAATGACCGCGCAAATGCCGAAGATGAGGACGATGACAGGATAGGAAAGCGCGCTCTTAATCTTGCCGCGCATATTGTCGTCGCGCTCGTAGTGCTCGGCAAGCCGCCTCAGGACGTCGACCATCGCGCCCGAGGCCTCGCCCGCGCGGATCATATTCGAGAAGAGCGGCGGGAAGGTCTTCGGGTGGTGCTGACAAGCATCTGAGAAACTCTCGCCGCGCACGATACGCTCGCATAGGTCGCGACAGACGAAGCGTTGCGCCGAGAGTTCCTCGCCCTGGTTCGAGAGGGCCTGGAGAGCCTGACCGAGCGTCATGCCCGCGTCGAGGAGGTCCGCGAGTTCTGAGACGAAGAGGAGAACCTCGACGCGCTTCATGTCGGTCTTCTGACGCGCGCCGCCGATCTGGATGTTCCAAATCGACGACGCCTTCGTCTTCACCTCCGCCGCCGGCGCGGCGGAGGGGGTGACCGGTCGTGCCGCCGTCGCCCTCTTTGCGTATCCCATCGGGTTCCTATTTGACGACGCGCACGCGCAGGACATCCGCGCTCTTGCGGAGGGCCTCAATGACGTCCTCGGGGACAGGGGTGTCGGTATCGATGAGGGTATAGGCCATCTTGCCGCGCGACTTATTCGCAATCGCGTCAATATTCACCTGCGCGTTACCGAGAATCGACGTGAACGTGCCGAGCATATTCGCGACATTGCGGTGACAGATTGCGAGACGACCTGGTTTATTCGCCGCGCCGAGCGAGCAGGCGGGGTAGTTGACGGAGTTGACGATGTTGCCATTCTCAAGGAAGTCGCGCATCTCTTGAACAGCCATGACCGCGCAGTTGTCCTCGGCCTCCGCCGTGGACGCGCCGAGATGCGGGATGACGAGGCAGCCCTTCTGGCCGGCCGTCGTCGTGTTCGGGAAGTCCGAAACGTACTTTCTCACTTTGCCCGCCTCAATCGCGGCGAGGACATCTTTCTCGTTCACGAGCGCATCGCGCGCGGCGTTGACGAGGATGACGCCCGTTTTCATGAGCGCGAGTGCCTCGGCATTGATCATACCCTTCGTCGATTCAAGCGCAGGGACGTGAATCGTGATGATGTCGGCGGCGCGGTAGATGGCCTCAACATTTTTCACCACGTTCACATGCGAGGAAAGGCGCAGCGCGGACTCGACCGAGAGGTAGGGATCAAAGCCCATCACATTCATGCCGAGGTCAACGGCGACATTCGCGACCTTCTGGCCAATCGCACCGAGCCCGATGACACCGAGCGTCTTGCCCATAATCTCCGTACCCGCAAACGACTTCTTCGCCTTCTCCGCCGCCTTGGCAACGGCGGGATCGGCCGCGTTCGCCTTGACCCACTCGACGCCGCCGACGATGTCGCGGCTCGCGAGAAGCATGGCCGCAATGACGAGTTCCTTGACGCCGTTCGCGTTCGCGCCAGGCGTGTTGAAGACGACGATGCCCTTCTCGGCGTATGCCTCATGCGGGATGTTGTTGACGCCCGCGCCCGCGCGTGCGACGGCGAGGAGCCGAGGTCCGACGGGGAGCTCGTCCATCTTCGCGCTACGCACAAAGGCCGCGTCCGCGTCTTCGAATTTTTCGGTCCGGGCGTAGGCCTCGCCCAGGTGCTTGAGCCCGCATTCCGCAATCGGATTGAGGCATGTGTAGGTGTATTTCATCTTATTCTTTTCTTCCGTAGAGTTTATCGTGGAATTTTCGCCCGTCACGCATGAGGGGCTTAAAGAACTATTTTATCACGAAGGACTCCCCTTCCGCAAGGGTCACTCACCGGGCCGTCAGACAAAGTCCCAGCGACTTCATGGGCTCCGTGACGAAGGCGCGTGAGGCCGCACGCGGATGGGGCAAGATAAGTTCTTTCGTGGCCATGCGCCGTCCGCCGAAGTCGATGAGGTCAATGTCAATCGTGCGTGGGCCATTCCGAATGACCCGCACGCGCCCGAGGTCATCTTCAATTGCGTGCATCGCGCGCGAGAACGTAAGCGCATCCAACGTCGTCTCGAGAAGAAGAACCTGATTGAGGAAGTCCTGATCGCGAAACGCGCGCGGCACATCAACGCCGCGTGTTTCGATGACCTCGCTCGCATCAACAAGGCGCGTTTCTGGAAGCGCAGCGAGGCGCGCGGCCGCCCTTCGGAGATAAGTTCGGCGCGGCCCCATATTTGAGCCGAGCGAGACAACGGCGCGGACGGCGGCACGGTTTCGCTCAACGAAGAGAAACGCGGGTCTATCGCTTGTCACAACAACGCGCTCGGCCGAGGCGCGATTGAGCGTCGCACGGTAGGGCGTCGTGAACCGAACGCCGTCCAGCGGCCAACGAAGGCCGCGCGACGACATTTTCGTCGCGGGGTCGAGGACGAAGACCGAAAGACCCATTTTAATCCACGTCTTCACCATCGCCTTACCGAGAACGGGCACGAATTCGCCCGCCTCCGTCACGACGCGAACACCCGCCTCTAGCGCGCGAAAGATGTTGCCGATTGTATGATCCTCACGCCGCCCCGTCGCGCCGACGATGACGAGATCCTTCCAACGCGAGGCGCGGCAGAACGAAATCGCCTTCGTGAGGTCATTCGTCTCGTCGTCGCCGTCGTAGATGATATTCGCACCGTTCTTAAGGCGCGGCGAGAGGCTGTCGAGGTCACCGACGACGAAGTCGGGCTCACGCGAGGTGTGGCGCAGAAAAGCCTCCGCCGCCGAATCGCACGCGACGACGCGCTCGGCCGAGGCGAGAAGGCGTGCGCCCTCGCTCCCCTTTCGCGGGTAGTCGCCCGCTGCCAAAATGACCGTCCGCCCCTTCATCGCGGCGCGTCCGATCACTTGTCCGTAAAGTCGGCGCGAGAGACCTTCATGAGCTTCGAGAAGTCGTCCCAGTTTTCGCCCTCAACCTTGCCCGTCCAGAACTTTTGGCCGAGCGTCTGAATCGCGGGGAAAATTCGATTCCAACTACCCTCTTCGTCGCAACTCTGATCGCAGAGGTCATGCCAGATTGCGAACTTGCCGCCCATAAGCTGCGGGTGATCGGCGGGAATCTTGTAGCCCTGGACGAACTCATTCGGCTCCCAGTTATTGTAGAGATGCTGGAGGTTGAGGTAGTCGTAGTAGTAGCCCGCCTTGGGGACGATGTAGACGAGACTATCGGGAACCGAGACGACCGAGTAGCCCGCGTCTAAGGCCTCCTGCGGCAGATGGTAGTCCTTACTCCAGATGTCGACGATGATGTCTTTGCTCGCCTTGACGGGCGTCTTCCCCTTCGCGTGCGTCAAGGAGCCCCACATGCACACCTTACCGCCCATCTTCTCGACGGCGCGGATCATGCTGTCATTATATTTGCGGAACTGCTCGGCCGCCGCGCGCGAATACTCGTCCGTGCCAATGTGGCAGTAGTGGTTCGCGAAGACGGGGTCGGGGCCTGTCAGGTATTCGGCCAGAAGCGATGTCATCTTCTCGATACACTCGTCCAACTTGTTGACGAGGTCGAGATGATCCTTGCCGTATTCCTCGCTACCGAGGCCGAA
>CAYNVE010000086.1:0-5446 GCA_964400635.1 uncultured Lentisphaeraceae bacterium | reverse complement strand
GGTCGTCGAGATGGCGCGCGTCATCGCGGCGAAGTAATCGAAGAAAATTCGATTCAATCAAAACAAGCATCGCGCCCTCTTTGGCGCGGTGCTTGTTTTTTACGCGCGACGGAAACCTAAACCTGTAATTCGCGAATCCCTCTGGTCTGCAGATTTTTTTTGTGCCGCGCATCGCTGCGCCGTCTTTGCATTCATCGCGTGTCTTTGCTATAATAGTCTCCAATGTCACTTTTCGTTCCAAAAGACCGTCGTTCGCTCTTCCGCCAGTTTCTGGGCGGCATGTACGATGCCGTCGTCATCACCGACCCGAATGGGCATATCCTCGATATCAACCCACGTGCGACCGAGCACTTCGGCTACGAGCTCGACGACATCCTCGACCAACCCATCTCGCGGCTCATCCCCGGCCTTCAGCCCGAGGTCGTCCAGCGCATCCGCAAGGGTCTCGAAGGCGACCGACACGTGATGATCAACGCGAACGGCCTCAATCAGACAGGCGGCAAGTTCGCGTGCGAAGTGACGGTCTCGGTCATTGACCTCATGAACCCCGGCGACCTCGTCTTCACGATTCGCAACATCGAGAAGCGCCGCGCGACGATGACATCGTGCCAGACGAAAGTCAACGCCTTCAACCTTGCGAAGGAAGCCCTCTTCGCGTGCGATGCCGAAGGTCGCCTCACAGAAGCGAACGACGCCTTCCTTGTGCGCTTTTCCCTCGCCGACGAGTCGGCCCTGCGCGCGAAAACGATCTTCGCGCTTCTCGGCGACGACACGCTCAAGGGTGCCCTCGCGCGCGCCGCCTCGGGTGAGCGCGTCTCGGCGACGACGTCGGACGGCCGCCTCTCGTTGACGCTTGCGCCCAACGGCATCGGGCGCAAGACGGTCGGCGTCGTGGGGGCTCTGGAGGGCTAACTGAGATCATGCGCGTCGCTCCGTCTGATCCGAAGATCCTGCAGGACTTTCTGGCCGCCCGCCTCTCCCTTTCGCGGCGCGGCGCGAAGGATCTCATCGACCAACGGCGCGTGTGGGTCAACCGCTCGTGCGTGTGGATGGCGCGCGCCGCGCTGAAGACGGGCGATCAGGTTGAGACATCGAAGCCAATTCCGAAGGCCCCCGCCAAGTTTCATGTGCGCGTTCTCTGGTCGGACGAGAACTATCTCGTCTGCGACAAGATGGCGGGGGTTTTAAGCGCGGCGGACCCGAAGAGCGTGGAGAGCCTTTTGCGCACGCAGGAGAATCTGCCCTCTCTCGCGGCCGTCCACCGTCTCGACCGCGACACGACGGGTTGCCTCCTCTTCGCAAAGAGCCGCGCCGCGCGCGAGGCGGCCGTCGAGGTCTTCAAGATGCACCGCGTCACGAAAGTCTATCACGCGATCGTCGTCGGCCGTTTTCCCTTTGCGCATCAGGTCATCGACGCTCCGTTGGACGGTCAGACGGCACTTTCGCGCGTGACGCGCGAGGGCGTGGGTGACGACGCTTCATTCCTCCGCGTCCGCATCGAGACGGGGCGCACGAACCAGATTCGCCGCCATCTCGCTTCGGTGCGCGCGCCCGTCCTCGGCGACCGCGTCTTCGGGCTTAAAAGTGCGCGCGACCCGCGCCTTCTCCATGTGCCGCGCCAGATGCTCCACGCCTCTGGCCTTGAGATGCCGCATCCGCTCGTCCCACACGCGGAGATCAAGGTTCATTCGCCGCTCCCGGCCGACTTCCGCGCGGCGCTCAAGCTTTTCGGAATGGGCAAGCGATGAGAGTGGTCTTCATGGGTTCGTCGTCGGCCGCGGCCGAGTGCCTTCGTGCGATTTTGCGTGAAGACTCTCTTCAGGTCGTTGGCGTCGTCACGCAGCCCGACCGCCCCGCCGGGCGCGGCAAGGCCCTGACGCCCAGCCCCCTCGCCGCCTTCGCCGCCTCGCGTGGCCTCGGCGAGATCATCATCAAGCCCGAGAACGTCAACGACCCCGCGCCGTTCGAGACGATCCGCGCGTGGTGCCCCGATGTCATCGCCGTTGTCGCCTATGGGCAGATTCTGAAGACACCGCTTCTCGACCTCGCGCCGCACGGTTGCGTCAACTGCCACTTTTCACTCCTGCCCAAGTATCGCGGCGCGGCACCCGTTGTCGCGTGTCTCGCGGCGGGCGACCTCATGACGGGTGTGAGCGTCATGCAGATGGGTGTCGGCCTCGACGATGGCCCTGTTCTTCTGCAGAGTTATGAGCCGATCTATCCCGACACAACAGGTGGCGCGCTCATGGATGATCTCGCGATTGCGGGCGGCGTCACGCTCGCGAAGGCCCTTCGGCTCATGGCGCGTGGCGAGACGCTACCGCCCGTCCCGCAAGATCCCGCGCACGCAACGTATGTGAAGAAGCTTAAAAAGGTTGACGGTCTCGTCCTTTGGGATAGTCCCGTCATCGAGATCGAGCGGCGCATTCGCGCGTATAACCCGTGGCCCGGGTCCTACACATTTCTGCCGACGCGCTGTCGCCGCAAGGGGGCAACGGGGCGTCTCGTCATTCTGCGCGCGCGCGTCGTGCGCCTCGAGCCGGGTTGGGACTCTTCCGCGCCCGGGACGATCTTGAAACTCGACCGCCTGGGGCCCATCGTCAAGTGCCACGACACGGCGTTGCAACTTCTTGAGGTGAAGCCCGAGGGCTCATCGGCGATGGACGGTGGCGCGTTCGCGCGCGGCCGTCGCCTCGTCGCATTCGAAGATGCCTTTTTGCAGGAGTAGGAGGAAAAAGATATGACGAAGACGCTCGCTTTTCTGTGCCTCGCGTTCGCGCCGCTCCTCCTCGGCGCGGCGTCGCCTTCCGAGATTCGTATTGATCTCGATCTCGACTCGTCGGACTACGTCGTCGGCGAGCGCATCCGCGCCGTCATCGATGTCGTCAACTCTTCGCCCGAGACGATTGGCGTCGGCGGCCGCTTCCGCGTTTGGGAGGGCGAGGGCGATGCGCGCCAGGTGAAGGCCGAATACGATGTCAACGATCGCGTCTTCGTGGAGGTCTTTCGCGCGAATGGCGGCGAGCAACTCTCGCGCGTCGGTCGCGCGCCGTTCGTCGCGTCATTCGCGATTGAGACGGGCGAGGGGCAGAAGCTTGAGACCTTTATCGGCGACCACTACGATTTGCGCGACGCGACGCGCTATCTCGCCAAGCCTGTCCTCGTTCATAACGGCGTTCGTTACGAGGGTCAGCCGCGCGCCTTCGATGTCGTGGAGGGCGTGCGCGCGAGTTCGGCGATGCAGATGTTCGCGAATGCGAAGGGGCTTCAGCGCGAGTTCAACCTCGTCTACTGGTCGAAGGATATGGGCGAGCACCTCTATCTCAAGGCGCGCGATGCAGGTTCGTCGACGCGCCGCTGGGTGACATACGATTTAGGTCCCATCCTGCGCATCGACAAGCCCACGATGAGCATCCTTCCGACGGGCGAGGTCATCGTCCTTCATCGGCTCAATCAGGACCAATTCATCCGTAGCGAGTTCTGGTCGCTTCCCACTGAATACGTCTTTCGCTCGCAGATGACGGTGCGAGACCCCGCGACGGCGGGCACCTCGCGCGTGCGTGAGCTTTACAAGGACAAGGGCGTTGCGCCCAAGAAGAATCCGTGGTGGAAGTTCTGGTAAGATGAACATCCTGGGTATTGAGACAAGCTGCGACGAGACGGCCGCCGCCGTCGTCCGCGACGGGCGCGAGGTTCTCTCGAATGTCGTCTACACGCAGATCCCCCTGCACCAGCCCTATGGTGGTGTCGTCCCCGAGGTCGCCTCGCGCGCGCACGTTGAGAAGATTGGTGAGGTCGTGCGCACGGCGATCGATCGCTTCATGGAGGCGACGGGCGGCCGTGAGAAGATTGATGCGGTCGCCGTCACGTATGGGCCTGGGCTTGCGCCCGCGCTCATCGTGGGGCTCAATGCGGCGAAGGGACTGGCGAAGGCGCTTCGCGTTCCGCTCATCGGCATCAACCACATCGAGGCGCATCTCGAAACGCCTTTTCTCGTTGACCCAGGCGATGACGGCGCGGCCGTCCCCGACCCGCGCGAGGTTCTGCCCGCGCTCGGCCTCGCCATCAGCGGCGGCAATACGATGTGGGTCAATATGCCGCGCCTCGGCGTTTACGAGGTCATCGGCGAGACGCTCGATGATGCGGCGGGCGAAGCGTTCGATAAGGCGGCGAAACTTTTAGGACTCGGCTACCCTGGGGGACTCAAGATCGACCGCATCTCGAAGGCGTATCGCGCGCTTTTTGCGGACGAGGCGACGTTTCGCGCCTCGCTTATTCCGTTCCCGAAGGGGCGGCCGCGCGACGGCGTGACGGCGCTCGCGGGGCTTCCCGCCGAATTGTGCGTGAGTTTCTCGGGGCTCAAGACGGCGCTTCTCCGCTACGTCGAGCAGCATGCGGCGCTTCTCGATCCAGCCGCGCCGACCGAGAACTTTGGTGGATACGCGGTCAGCCGCGCGCTCGCACAGGTCGTCGCGAGTTATCAGGAGGCGATTGCCGAGGCGGTCGCGGATCGCACGCGTGCGGCTCTTCATCGCGCGACGTACCGCGCCCTGATTCTTGGCGGCGGTGTCTCGCTCAACTCGCGCATCCGCGCGTCGCTGTCGGAAGTCTGCCGCGAGGCGGGCGTGCCGCTCTACATGGCGAAGGCGAAATATACAGGCGACAACGGGGCAATGATCGCCGCGCTCGCCTTTTTGAGGCGTAACCACGAGGTGGACGCGATGACGCTCGATGCCTCGCCGAGTCTCGTTGTTGGCGCATAAGGGAGGGTAGAATATGAGGCCAGCGACGAGCGCGTTTGGATCCATGAAGGGCGTGGCGGCTCTCGCGCTCGTCGGCTTCTCGGCTCTCTTGTTTCTCTACTTCTTCAACCCCGCTGAAATTCGTCACTTCCCACGTTGCCCGTTTCTCGTCCTCACGGGGTGGCAGTGCCCAGGGTGTGGGACATTGCGCGGTCTTCATGCGCTTCTCCATTTGCGTGTTCTTGATGCCATGCGCGATAACATCTTCATGGTCATCTCGATTCCCGTCCTCGCGCTTCTTCTCGTCTTTCCGTCGCTTCAAACAAAGGCTCGCTTGAGTACGGCCATCCTCGTCGCCACGCTTTGCTGGTGGATCTTGCGAAATATCATCTAACGACACAACATAAGGAGACTCACATCATGTTCTGCACAAACTGCGGTGCCCAAATCGATGACAAGGCGTTCGTTTGCCCCTCGTGCGGCGTTCGCAACCTCGCCGCGACCCCGACGGCGCCTCTCGGTAAGAGCCACCTCGCCTACGTTCTGCTTGGCGTCTTCGCGGGCGGCCTTGGCATTCACAACTTTTACGCGGGCTACACGGGACGCGCCGCCACGCAGCTTCTCTTGACGATTTTGTCGTGCGGGATGCTCTCCATTGTCTCGTTCATCTGGGCGATTATTGAGGTCTGTGTCGTGAAGGTCGA
>CAYNVE010000085.1:0-5524 GCA_964400635.1 uncultured Lentisphaeraceae bacterium | reverse complement strand
AAACTAAACGCAATTTACCTTTGCTTTTTTACTACAAAGGCGTGTGGCGGAAAGCCCGTGACGAAAGGCGCACTGTCGATTTTCACTCTGCTGGCGGCCTTGGGCGGCTTGGCTCGCCCGACCCGCAGTTTGCGGGCACCCCTGACATGATTTCGGCTTGTCGCGCAGAGCGACTCGCCTGTTACCTTAGGTCCCCGAAATCACATCAGTCCCGCAAACGTGACTCTCGTGCGACTTACCGCCCCTCGGCCGCAAAAGCAGAAACGCCGCCATCCAATGCGGGGGGTAGTGCTCTTAATGGCCTTTATGCTCTTTATGGTTAAAAGACGATAGACCAGAATGACCTTGCAGACCTCAAAGACGGTGACGGGATTGGTGCAAGAGAGATTTCCCCCAAGAGGGGCGAAATATGGTAAAATAGTGTGACAAATATGAAAGCACGACTTGCATTTTCTGCGATTCTCGCATCTTTCTCGCTTTTTGCCACGCCCGTCGCGGAGGTCAAGGTCAAGGCCCTTGACGGCTTCGGCGGCGACCTGAGTGCCGTTGTGAGCCGCTGCCAGACGAAGGCGGGCGCGGACTACGACCCCGTCGTCTTGACGCGCGATGTCAATTCGCTCAAGGCCTCGAAGGAGTTTGATGACATCTCGGCCGACGCGAACCAACTGCCGCAGGGCGTTGAGGTCGTCTTCTACGTGAAGCGCAAGGTGCGCTACCTGCCGCCGCTCGTCGTCGAGGGCAACGACTTCTTCAGCGCCTCGAAGATTGCAAAGGAAGCGGAACTGAAGGACGGCTTTCTCTATGGCGAGGCCGATCTCGCGGCCGCCGCCGCGCGTGTGCGCCTCGCCTACCAGAAGAAGCACTACCTTGACGCGAAGGTCGTGCCGCGTGTCACGATTCTTTCGGGAAACGACGCGACCGTCACTTTCCTCGTGGACGAGGGCGTGCGCCGCAAGACCGACTCGTTCGTCTTCAAGGGCGCGACGCACGCGATTGAGCTTTCAGCCCTCAATAAGAACCTCAACCCGTTCTTCGCGCTCGCGGAGGACGAGTTTGATGCTGCCGAACTTCATGAAGCGGCGAGCGACTACCCGTGGTGGAACCCCGTTGGCTGGTTCGCCGATGCGGCCGTCACGGCTGATCAGCGTGCGCAAATCTGCGACAAACTGGCTGAAGTCTACCGCAAGCACGGCTATCTCGATGCGCGCGTGACGGGCCCTGAGCTCGTCGACTCGGGTGATGAGCGGGCGAATCTTGTCTACACGGTTGAGGAAGGCCCCCTCTATCGCGTGGGCGAGACGCGCGTGACCGGGCTTGAGCACTACGCCGAGGCGGATGTCCGCGATTTGGCTGCGTTGCCTGTCGCAGGGACAATCGCGACCTCAACCGTCCTCGACGAGGCCGCCGACCGCGTCAAGGTTGTTGTCGGCTCGGGCGACATGGGCCTGGCTGATACGCGCGTTGAGGTGAAGCGACTTCCGACGGCGCAGGATCCGTCCGTCATTGATCTCGTCTTCCGTGTGACGGAAGGCGTGCCCGTCGTCCTCCACGATGTTAAGATTCGCGGCAACGACTACACGCAAGATCGCGTCATTCGCCGTGAGATTGCGCTCGCGCCTGGCGACCGCATGCTTGAGGATCGCGCCCAGCGCTCAAAGCGTCGCCTCGAGAACCTCGACTACTTCTCGCGTGTCAACTACTCGCTTGCGGCGACGGGGCTTGGCAAGGACGAAAACGGCGCGGAATACCGCGACCTCGTCTATGAGGTAGAGGAGAAGAACACCGGCTCGTTCATGATCGGCATTGGCGCGTCGTCGGTTGATTCGGTCTACGTCTCGGCCGAGGTGAACCAGAACAACTTCGACTTGTTCGCGCCGTCGAAACTCTTCCGCGGCGCGGGGCAGAAGGGGCGCGCGTATGTCGCGTGGGGCCCGCGCTACCAGTGCATCGAGTTGGGCGTCGTTGAGCCATACTTCCTCGACCGTATGTTGGAACTTTCGGTCGATGCCTATCGGCGTCTGAGGTGGTACGACGAATATGACCTCATCCGCTCGGGCGCGAACGTTTCGCTTTCCTACCCCGTCAAGTTCTGGCCAACCTGGGAGTCGTTCGGTCGCTTCGGTGTTGGGCTTTCGGGCGAGCTCATTGAGATGGACGACGTTGAGAACAAGCCCTACGAGAAGAAGAACGGCGAGAGAGTCTCGTTCCGCGACGAGGAGCACAAGTATGGCGATGCCCTTGAGCCGGTCGTGCATTTCTTCTGGTCAAAGGACGCGCGCGATAGTTTCCGCATGCCCACGCGCGGTTATCGGACGCGGGTCTTCCTCGATCTCTCGCCGGCGGGCGATAACCAGTATTGGAAGCTTGGTCTTAACCACCGCCACTACTGGAATCTCTGGAAGCGCTACAACCACGTCTTTATGTTCGCCTTCCGCGCCGAGACGATTGACGGCTTCGGCGGCGATGATGTGCCGATTTATAACCGCCTCTTCTTGGGCGGGCCGAAGTCCATCCGCGGCCTCGAGTATCGCAATGTCGCGCCGCTTGTCCGTCGCGCCGATTCGCATAGCGACTACGCGCCGTGGGGCGGCCAGACGCTCGTGGCGGCGAACTTCGAGTACACGATTCCAATCGTGAACATGTTGCGCTTTGCCGTCTTCACCGATGTCGGCTCGGTCGGCGAGGATGTCTTTGACGCAGACTTCTCTGACACGTTCGCGTGGACGGTCGGCGTGGGCGTGCGGCTCGACATCCCGATGTTCCCCATTCGCCTCGACTTCGCGACGCCGATCGAGAAGCCGGATCATGCTGAGAAGGAGGTCTTCTCCTTCACGGTTGGCTATGATTTCTAAAGAAAACGAACAACAAAAAAACACGATGCTCAACATGAAAAAACTCGTCTTCACCCTCTCTCTTGTCCCTGCGCTTGCCTTCGCCGATATGAAGGTCGCGACGGCTGATCTCCTCGTCCTCGTTCGCAACCACCCTGACTACGAACGCAACGAGAAGTTCATGGAGTCGAAGGGCAAGGATCTCCAAAAGAAGGCCGATGCCATCCGCGAGGAGGGCGAGGCTCTGCAGGCCGAGGGCAAGAAGCTCCTCGAACAGTACAATAACCCGATGCTCAACGATAAGGCGAAGGCCGACGCGGGGAAGGGCGTGCAGGAGATTCAGCAGAAACTCATCCAGATTGAACAGCGTTACCGCGCCGAGGTCACGCGCGGAAGCCAGGAGATGCAGGAGGATCGCGTGCGCCTCACGAAGGCGACGACCGACGATCTGCGCGCGCGCATGAAGGCGTTTGCCGAGGCGAATGGCTACGACATGATTCTCGACGCGAACGCGGCCGTCTTCGCGAAGAAGGACTTCGACGTGACGGACGCGATTTTGAAGGAGATGGGCGTGGACCCCGCGAAGGCGAAAGGCCGGGAGACGAGCGATGAAAGCAAGTGAACTTGCCTCGACCCTTGGTGGCACACTCGAGGGCGCGGATGTTGATGTCGTCGCGTGCGCGGGTCTCTGGGAGGCGCGCACGGGGGACGTGAGTTTCTGCAAGGATCCGAAGCACGTCAAGCTCGTCCAGGAAACGAAGGCGTCGGCCGTTCTCGTGCCGCGCGACTGGGCGAACGGCGCGCCGTGCGCGATGATTCGCGTGGATGACCCCGATCACGCCTGCATGGCGGCCGCGAAACTCTTCGCTCCGCCCGAGCCGGTGCGCGCGCCAGGCGTTCACCCAACGGCCGTCTTGGACCCCGCCGTCACGCTCGGCAAGGATGTTCACGTCGGCGCGTATGCCGTCATTGAGAAGGGCGCGGTCCTCGGCGACGGAGCCGTTATCGAGGCGCAGGTTTTCATCGGCGAGAACTGCCGCGTGGGCGCGGGGACGCACATCTACCCGCAGGTCACCCTGCGCGAGGGGACGATCGTCGGCAAGAATTGCATCATCCACTGCGGCGTGCGTCTCGGTGGCGACGGTTACGGCTTTGTCAATGGCCGTCGCGACGACGGCACGGTTTACATCGAGAAGATTCCGCAACTGGGTATCGTTGAAATCGGCGACGGTGTCGAGATTGGCTCGAACACGACGATTGACCGCGCGCGCATCGGGCGCACGTACATTGGTCCTATGACGAAGATTGATAATCTCGTCCAGATTGGCCACAACGTGAAGGTGAAGGGCTACTCGGGTCTTATCGCGCAGAGCGGTGTCGCTGGCTCAACCGAAATTGGCTACGGTTGCCTCATTTGGGCGCAGGCGGGCATCTCGGGGCACATCCAGATTGCCGACGGCGTTCAGGTGGGCCCGCAGGCGGGTGTCTCGCAGTCGCTCGACGGCACGGCGAAGTATGTGATTGGCGCGCCTGCCGAGACGATGAAGGATTTCGGCGGACGGCTTCTTTTGCCGAAGATGGTCGCGAAGCTGAAGGCCGAGGTGAAGGAACTGAAGGCGCTTATCGCCTCGAAGTGAGGGAGAAAGAAAGCCATGTCAGAGCGAAAGGCGGTCTACCCCGGCACGTTCGACCCGATGACCCTCGGGCACTTTGATCTCATCCAGCGCGCGTCGAAGCTCTACGACCATCTCGTCGTCGCGGTCGCGGCGACGAGCCAGAAGGCGGGCGCGCGCTTCTCGGCGCGTGAGCGGATGAAGATGATCGAGGAAGATGTCCGAAAGGCGAAACTTGAGAATGTCTCGGTCAAGATCTTGAATGGTCTTCTCGTCGACTTTTGCCGCGCCGAGAAGGCGCGCGTCGTCATTCGCGGCGTGCGGGTCTACTCCGACTTCGAGTATGAGTTCCAGATGGCGCTCACGAACCGACGCATGGCACCCGAGATTGAGACGCTCTTCATGATGCCGAGCGAGAACCTCGCCTATGTGACGGCCTCGACCGTCCGCGAGATCGCGCGCTATGGCGGTGACACGGCCGCCTTCGTGACGCCCGCCGTCCAGCGCCGTCTTGAGAAGGGGGCTGCGAAGAAATGACGGACGATGTCGAGAAGACGCTCGTTGTTGATGTCTCGCGCCTTGACCCCGAGGGCGAGACGATCGAAGGCGAGGTTTTCTGCGTCGATCTGGACGAGGAACTTGTTCACCCGTTCGGCGGCGTCCGCTACCGCCTCGATCTCTCGCTTTGCGGAACGGAGCTTCTCGTGCGCGGCCATCTCGAGCAAGACTTCGATCTCGTCTGCTCGCGCTGTGGCGAAGATTTCGACACGACAATTAAGGTCGATGACTTCACCGAGTCGTATGAGATCGGTGAAAAAACGCAAAATGTCGATTTGACGGAAGACGTCAGAGAGAGTATAATACTTAACTTACCTGCATACCCGATCTGTCGCGAGTCGTGCCCAGGGTTGCCGCAGCAGGCGGCGCGCCCGGCCGACGAGAGATGGAACGCGCTGAATCAGGTGAAAATCGATTGAAGTTAGATCCGTTAAGGAAGAAAGAGAGAAAAGAACATGGCAAGTCCGAAGAATCGTGTGTCCAAGCGTCGTAAACGCGAGCGCGTGGCGTCCCTTGAAAAGC
>CAYNVE010000084.1:0-5595 GCA_964400635.1 uncultured Lentisphaeraceae bacterium | reverse complement strand
TGACGGGCACGGACTCGATCCGCGACATCGTCCTCTTCCCGCAGATGAAGAAGGCTTGAGGAAAAGGCGCGGAATGCGTGATATAATGGAAGTGTCATGAAACGAACGCTCCTCAGCCTTTTCGTCGTCCTTTTCTCGGCGACCCTCTTCGCGCAGTCGGCCGATCAGGTCGGCGCGGGTCCAGGCCCGGGTGTCCGCTACGCGACCGACGCCTACCCTGGGTTTGACCCCGACAAGGACGCGCTTTCACCTGAACGCAAGGAGAAACGTTGGTTCTCGTTCATCAATGGACCGAAGGAGGAAACGAGCGCGGCGCAGTTCCGCTACGCGCAGTCGCTCGAAGTCGCGCTCGACTGGTCGAAGGCGGCGAAGGCCTACGATGCACTCGTTCGTGAGTGGCCGGCCGCGCCCGAGGCGGCGCGCGCGCAGACGCGCCTTGCGGCAATCCTCTTTGAGCGCGAGGCCGACCTCGACGATGCGTTCGCCGAATACCGCTATCTCGTTGACTTCTACTCTTCGCAGTGCGACTACCGCGCCGCCGTCGGCCGAATGTACGAAATCGCGGGCAAGATGCGCGAGGAGGGCAAGACGATTCTCTTCTTCCGCTTCCGCAACTCGACGGAAGTGCGCCGCGCCTACGAGTGTTGCGTCCTGCGCGCGCCGGGCGCGACATGGGCGAGCGAGGCGATGCTTGCGATTGGAGACTTGCGCGTCGAGGAGGGCGACCTCGATGAGGCGGTGCAGGTCTACGAGAACCTTCAGAACCTCTACTACGGTACGCGCGAGGCGAAGGCGGCGCTCGTCCGCGAGGCGACGGCGCGCATGGCGATTTTGGACGAGCGCGACTACAATCGCGCGCGCGTCCTTGATACGATTCGCTTTCTCGAGCGCGCGGAGAAGACGGCCGAGGGCGATGACCTCAAGATGGTTTCGGCGTCGCTGGCCGACCTTCAGTCCCGCCTCGATGACGAGGACTTCAAGGCCGCCGCGTTCTACGACTCGCGCACGCGCACGCGCCGGAGCGCGATTCGCGCCTACGAGCAGTTTTTGAAGGACCACCCCGCGAGCGCGCACGCGCCCGAGGCTCGGAGTCGTCTTGTTGAACTGAAAGGTGAGGAATGATGAAGAGAGTTCTTTCTGCCCTGTGTCTTCTTTCCACGCTCGCCCTGACGGGCTGCGCGACATCGTATTCGTGGACGCCGCGCGTCCCCGAGAAGATGCGCACCGTCGCGGTGCCGACATTCCGCAACGAGTCCGACTTGAGCGAGATGGGCGCGATGGCAACGCGCCAGGTGCTGCGTGAACTCCAGCGCGAGGGTACGTTCTCGATCCGCCGCGCCGACGAGGCCGCGCTCGAGATTCAGGGCGTCGTCAAGAGCGTGTCGACGGGCACGACTGTGACGAGCCGCCGCACGGGCGCACGCGCGACTTCTGCCGACATCACGGCCGAGGTCGAGGTCTCGGTCGTCGATAAGCGCGAGGGGAAGGTGCTCGTCGAGGCGAAAATCTACCGCCCGCGCACGACGCTCATGGCGAACGCCGACATGACGACGGCCAAGCGCGACGCATCGGGGCGTCTCGCGGACGAACTCGCGCGCGCGGTCGTGGACGATTTGCTCAACATGAAATGGTCGAAGGAGTAAGGAGGGAAAAACGATGGACGATGTGCATGCTGTCATCGAACTCAAAATCACGCCTCAGCGCGACTCAGGCTTCGGCAAGATTGCCGAACATGTCTCGCGCTTCTCGGAGGTTGAGGCGTGCTTCCTTATGAGCGGCGGCTACGACCTGCTTGTCTTCGTGAAGGGCGCGTCGTTGCAGGATGTCGCGCAGTTTGTCGCGCAGGATCTTTCGACCATTGAGGGCGTGCTCTCGACGGCGACGCACTTCATGCTTCGGACCTACAAGGCTAAGGGCATCGCCGACTCGCTCGGTTTTGACGCGCGCATGGAGGTGTCGTAACATGGCGGTCGATCTCGCCCAGAAGGCTCAGAACTTCACGAACCGCGGTCGGCAGGCGCTCGAGACGGGCAAGTATGACCTCGCCGTCGACATGCTCATGGAGGCGGTCGCGGCCGCGCCTGACGTCCTTGAGACGCGCAAGCTTCTCCGCGCCGCGCAGATCGCGAACTTTCGCAAGAACGGCGGCAAGACGGGGCTCTTCGCGAAGATTGGCTTCGCGGCCGCGCGTCAGAAGATTCTCTCGCACGTGAAGAAGGGTGAGGGTGCGCTTGCGATGGCCGAGGCCGAGAAGCTTCTCGCGCAGAACCCGCTTGATCCCGACAACATTGAGGCGGCTGTGAAGGCGGCCGAGGCGGCGGGCAAGGCCGACCATGCGGCCGTCACGGTTGAGGCGGCGTACGAGTGCTCAAACAAGGATCCGTCGCTTTTGGAGCGTGTTGCGACCTACTACACGATGGCCAAGCGTTGGGACAAGGCGCGCGATGCTTATCGCAAACTCTCAGAGCTGAAGCCCGGTGACCAGCGCGTCCTCGCGATGCTCAAGAACGCCGAGGCGCAGGCGACGATGAGCGCGGGCTGGACGGACTCCGTCGGCAAGAAGGGGGGCTTTCAGAACCTCATCGCGAATAAGGAGCAGGCCGCGAAACTCGATGCCGCGAACAAGGCGGTCGTCGCTGGTTCTGATGCGGAGATGCTCATCAAGGAGAAACTCGACCAGATCGCGGCCGAGCCGAAGAATATGAACGCGCGTCGCGCCCTCGCGCGTCTCTACATTCAGTCCAAGCAGTTCTATGAGGCGATTGAGGTCTTGGAGGCGGCGATTGAGGTTTCGGGCACGATGGACCCCGAGCTTGACCGCATGCTCTCGCAGACGAAGGTTCAGTATTACGACCAGCAGATTGGCCTCTTGCGCGAGGCGGGCCGGACGGAGGAGGCCGATCAAATGGAGGGCGAGAAGAATCAGTTCGTCTTCGATGACCTCGCCCAGCGCGTGGAGCGCTATCCGAACGATTTGCACCTTCGCTTTGAGTTGGGGCGGCAGTACTTTGAGTATGGCTATTACGACGACGCGCTGACGCACCTGCAACTTGCGCAGAAGTCGCCGAAGGATCGGCTCTGGGCGCTCTACTATCTCGCGATGTGCTTCCTCTATCAGGGGCAGACGGATATGGGCGTCATGCAGCTTGAGACGGCGCGCGACGCGATTCCGACGATGGATGATCTCAAGAAAAAGATCGTCTATCAACTCGGACGTTGTGCGGAGGATGCGGGCGACCTCGAGAAGGCGTATCAGTATTACAAAGATGTCTACTCGTCGGATGTTGGCTTCGAGGATCTCGGCGAGCGCATGCTCGCGGTGAGCCAGCAAATCAAGGCTTCTCACCAGGGCTAACGACCCTCGTGAGACCTTATCTTCTGGCAGCCCCAAGGAGAGTCGAACTCCTCTACCAAGCATGAAAAGCTCGTGTCCTAGCCGATAGACGATGGGGCCAAAAGCGCTAAGCGAGAATATAGTATACCAAAACACATGACCGACCGTCAAGCGTACATTGCGTTTAATCTGACCGACCATGTGGGCGGCGCGACCGTTGCGCGTCTCGTTGAGAAGGCGGGTTCCGTCGCGGCGGCGTGGGAGGCGTTTCCGAAAAAGGTCTCGCGGACGGGTGGCGAGGTTCTCTTCGAGAAGGAGGAGTCTTTGGCGGCGAAGTGGGGTGTTACCATTTTAACGCCCGCCGACACGGGCTACCCAAAACGCCTTCTTGCCGCGCCGCAGGCTCCTCTTGCCCTCTATGTCAAGGGTTCGATCGAGGCTCTCTCAAAGCCGTCTGTCGCGCTCGTCGGCACACGCCGCGCAACACCGCACGGCGCATCGCTCGCGACTGCGCTCGCGCACGATCTTGCCGCGGCCTCTTGGTCTGTCCTCTCGGGCCTCGCGCTCGGCATTGACGCGGCCGCGCATCGCGGTGCGCTGGACGCCGAGGGGACAACAGTCGGTGTCATCGGCTCGGCTCTCGATGCCTTCTACCCCGAGGAGAACCGCGCCCTTGCGCGCGAGATTGTCGAGAAGGGCGGCGCGGTCGTGAGCCAGTTCCCGTTTGGCCGCCCCGCCGATCAGACGACATTTCCGATTCGCAACCACGTCGTCGCCGCGCTTTCGTCGGGCGTTGTTGCGGTCGAGTGTCCGCTTCGGTCGGGGACGCTCATCACGACGGGCTTCGCCGCCGAGTTGGGTCGCCCCGTCATGGCGTTTCCAGGGCGCGTTTCAGATCGCATGAGCCAAGGCTGCCTTCATCTGATTCGCGAGGGCGCGACGCTCGTTCGTGGCGCGGATGATGTCTTGGAGGTTGTGAGCGACTTCTTCGGAAAGAAGCCGCGCGCATCGCAGGCGGATGCCGCGCCGTCGCCCGACCCCGAGACACCGCCCTATTCGGTTGAGGAGGCGCTCGTCATGACACACGTCGAGCGAGAGGGTGTCACGATTGACGAGCTTGTTCGCGAGACGAGGCTTCCGCCCGCGCGCGTGAATGCGCTCGTGATGGAGCTTCGTCTCAAGGGCTTCGTCCGCTTTTTGCCAGGCAATCGCATCGGCCTCGCGTGAAAAAGCACGTTTCCTTTTAGGCGCGAAATTCTCAGGAATTGTGATATAATTTACTTTATTGATTTTTTTTAGGAAAGAAGGAATTATGATTGATATCAAAAAGTTGAGAGATGACTTTGACGCGACGGCGGCCGCGCTCGCGCGTCGCGGCGTTGAGAAGGAGACGTTGCAGAAGGCGAAGGACCTCGACGCGAAGCGCCGCGCCCTCGTCGGCGAGACGGAGACGCTGAAGGCGAAGCGCAACGCGGCGTCGAAGGACATCGGCCGCATCGCCAAGGAAGGCGGCGACATCGCCGCGGCGAAGGAGGAGATGCGCAAGGTCGGCGACCGCATCGCCGAGATCGACCACGAGCTCGCCCAGGTCGACCACGACCTCCGCGAGACGCTCCTCATGATCCCGAACATCCCCGCGCCCGAGATCCCCACGGGCATGGACTCCACCGCGAACGTCGTCGTCCGCAAGGTCGGCGAGTGGAAGGACCCGGACTTCAAGATCCCGACGCACATCGAGATCGGCGAGAAGCTCGGCATCTTCGACTTCCCGCGCGGCGTGAAGCTCACGGGCACGGGCTTCCCGATCATCCTCGGGCAGGGCGCGAAGCTCCAGCGCGCGCTCATCCAGTACATGCTCGACCTGCACTGCCAGCACCAGGGCTACACCGAGATGCTGCCGCCGTTCGTCGTGAACAGCGACTCGATGACGGGCACGGGCCAGCTGCCGAAGTTCGCGGAAGACCTCTACCACTGCCAGATCGACGACTTCTGGCTCATCCCGACGGCCGAGGTGCCGGTCACGAACTACTATCGCGACGACATGTTGAACGCGAAGGATCTGCCAATCAAGCTCACGGCCTACACGCCGTGCTTCCGCCGCGAGGCGGGCTCCGCCGGCAAGATGACGCGCGGCATGCTGCGCGTCCACCAGTTCGACAAGGTCGAGATGGTGAACTTCGTCCATCCGGACCACAGCTTCGAGCAACTCGAGGTTCTCGTGAAGGAGGCCGAGGCGGTTTTGACGGGCTTGGGGCTTCACT
>CAYNVE010000083.1:3856-5666 GCA_964400635.1 uncultured Lentisphaeraceae bacterium | reverse complement strand
AGTCGCCGTTCTCTCGAAGAGACTCGAGCGCAACACGGGAGTCATTTCTGTGAATTGCGTTATAATGTAGGTCGTATTTATTATGGTATAATATTCGGCATGAGGAAAGGAAACGAAATGAAACGACAAAACATGGCTACCCTTGTTTGCTCCTGCCTCGTCCTGGCTGGATGCGAATGCGTGAAGATCACGAATCAAGATCGCACGGAACTGGACACTCTGCATAATCAGGGAATTGCCTGGAGCATCGAACGTAATGCCGGAAAATTCAATCCAGTCGTGAGCATGGGTGCGGCTGTTGGATGGAGTTTCCTGCCAGGCGCAGGTCAGTATTTCATCGCGCACAAGATTGATGACGCCATCGCCGAAGGGCGCCTTCAAGATCCTCGTGCTCCGCGCTGGGCTTCGTCTTTGCGCGCGAAAGGTCTGCCCATGTTGATCTTCTCGTGGATTCCCTATGTCTACGATTTCACGCATCCTTGCGGAACAGCAGGCGCCATTGTTGACGTGAACCGCATCAACAATATCGCCTTACGCGAAGAAGTCGCGCGCAGAGCCGTCCATCAGTAAATGCCCATCGTTGGATGGGGTCGGGCCCCTTGGATAGGGCTCGACTGATAGGGTTTGGTTATCCAACGGGCTTTAATCGCGAAGCCTATGCGGCGCGTTTTTGGTATAATGGTAATTCATTTTAAGAAAGTTCTATCTTCATGACGTATCTTTCAACGCGAACGGGGATTTCGGCGACGAGTGCTGAGACGATCTTCAAGGGGCTTGCGCCCGACGGCGGGCTCTTCGTCCCTGCGCAGATCGCGCCGCTTGCGGGTGTTGAGTCCATGACGACGTTGCGCGCCGCCGAAGAGGGTGTCTTGGGTGCGCTCTTTGATGACCTGCCCGCCTCTGTTCGCGCCGCGGCCATTGACCGCCTCCTCGCGCGCTTCCCGGCGGAAGACCCCATTCCGCTCGTCCAGAAGGACGGCCTTCATTTTCTCGAACTCTTCCACGGTCGGACGGGCGCGTTTAAGGACGTCGCGCTCTCGATGTTGCCCGTCTTGATGCGGCATGCGGCGGGCGGGCGGCGCGTTCTCGTCCTGACGGCAACGTCGGGTGACACGGGCTCGGCGGCGATGCAGGGTTTCGCGGGTGTGGAGGGAACCGAGATTCTCGTCTTTTATCCCGCGACGGGCACGTCGGAGATTCAGCGTCTTCAGATGACGACACCCGCTGATCAAAATGTCCACGCGGTCGGCATCCACGGTAACTTTGATGACGCGCAGTCGGCCGTCAAGCGCCTCTTCGCCGATCCGAAGATCAACGCCGAGGCGGCCGCGCACGGTGTCACACTCTCGTCGGCGAACTCGATCAATACGGGTCGCCTCATCCCCCAGATCGCCTATTACGTCCTCGCGGGGGCAAGACTCTTAGCACCAGGCGCCAGGCACCCCGCACCCGGCACCACCTTTGACGTTGTCGTTCCCTCGGGGAACTTCGGGAACATCCTTGCGGCCTACTACGCGAAGAGGATGGGCGTAAAAATTCGCACGCTCGTCGTCGCCTCAAATGTGAACGACGTTCTCGCGCGCTTTGTCGCGACGGGCGTTTACGATCCCGGGCCCACATTTACCGTCACGAACTCGCCGTCGATGGATATCCGCAAGAGCTCGAATGTCGAGCGGCTCCTTTGGATCTTGAACGACGGAGATTGTGCGGAAGTCGCGCGGCTCATGAACGACCTCGACACGAAGGGTCGATATGAACTAAATGACGCGGCCAAGGCGCGCCTCTTCGCGGACTTTGAGGGCGGCGTCGC
>CAYNVE010000083.1:0-3756 GCA_964400635.1 uncultured Lentisphaeraceae bacterium | reverse complement strand
TTTTAGACCAAGAGAAAGAGAGAGAAAGACGATGCACAAACACGCCATTGTAAACGGACAGGAGCTTACATGTGAGGCCGTCCAGTTCGAGCTCGACCGCCTCGTGCGCTTCTACATGAGCCACGGCATGACGATTGATGAGGTGAAGAAGAACCTGCCGAAGCTGGAGGAGCGAGCACTCGACCAAGCGATTGGCGCGAAGCTTCTTCTAGACGAGTCCGCGCGGCTTGATGTGCCCGTCACGGGCGCGGACATCGACGCGGAGGTCGCGAAGGTCGTCACCCAGGTCGGCGGCGAGGAGAACTACAAGAAGGCCCTCGCGGCGCAGAACATCACCGAAGAGCAGTTCCGCAAGGAACTTGAGAAGGGCGTCAAGGTCAACAAACTCGTTGAGCAGGCGTGCGCGGGTGTTGCCGACCCAACCGAGGACGAGGTTGCCGCGTTTTACGAGGCGCATAAGGATGAATACGTCGAGCCCGAGCAGGTCCTCTGCCAGCACATTCTCGTCAAGGGTTCGGACGATGCCGCGCTCGACAAGATTAAAGCGATTCGCGAGCGCATCGTCGCGGGCGCGGACTTCGCCGAGGAGGCCAAGAAATATAGCGATTGTCCCTCGGGTCAGCAGGGCGGCTCGCTCGGTTGGTTCGGTCGCGGCATGATGGTGCCCGAGTTCGACAAGGCCGCCTTCGAGATGAAGAAGGGCGAGGTTTCGGGCGTCATTTCAACGCAGTTCGGCTATCACATCATCTACAAGGCGGGCCACAAGGGCGGCGGCAAGCAGACGCTCGTCGATGTCCACGACCAAATTCGCGACCTTCTGCGTCACGAGGCGCGTGGCCGCGCGATGGACGCCTATGTTGCGCAGTTGCGCGAGAAGGCGACGATCGAATATGGAAATCACGTCACCAAGTAATCCGAAGCTCAAATACGTCGTCCGCCTGCGCTCGTGCTCGGCGCGCGAGGAGAGCGGCGAGATGATTGTTGAGGGCTACCGCGAGTGCCGTCGCGCACTCGACCAGGGTTATCGTCCGCGCGCGATCTTTCATTGTCCCGACTTCTACTTGAAGAACGAGAACGAGCCGACGCTCGTCGCGGAATGCGAACGGCTTGGCGCGGAAGTTTACACGTGCTCGAAGACGTGCTTTGAGAAGATCGCCTACAAGGAACGTCCCGACGGGCTCCTCATGGTTGGCCCGCATGTCTCGATCAAGCTGAAGGACCTGAAGCTCCCCGAGCACGCGCTCGTCATCGTGACGGAGGCGATCGAGAAGCCCGGCAACCTCGGCACGATCCTGCGCTCGGCGGACGCGGCGAAGGTCGCGGCGGTCATCGTCTGCGACCGCACGACGGACGTCCACAACCCGAACGTCGTCCGCGCCTCGACGGGCACGATGTTCTCCGTGCCGATCGTGGAGGCCACGAGCGACGAGGCGCTTGCCTTCTTAAAGGAACACCATTTTAAGATTCTCGCGGCGACGCCGCATGCGGAAAAACTCCACTTCGAGGTGGATTTGACGGGCAACGTCGCGATCGCGCTCGGCGCGGAGCAGTACGGCCTTACGGCGAAATGGATGGACGGCGCGGAGTTGCGCGTGCGCATCCCGATGCTCGGACTTGCCGACTCACTGAACGTCTCGGCGGCGGCGACGATCCTCGTCTACGAGGCCGTGCGCCAGCGCATTGCCGCGGGCATCGACCGCGTGAGTGCGTTTGTCCCGTGGCACGGCGAGGGAAAGATCGACCACTAAGATCGTATTCTTGAAGGATCAGGAAAGATGGACTTCGCGCTTCCGCCCGCTCGTCGTATCACGCTCTTCGCTGGCCACTATGGTAGCGGCAAGACGAATCTCGCGCTCAACTACGCGCGCGACATTCGGCGGCAGGGTCACGCCGTCACACTCGCCGACCTCGACATTGTGAACCCCTACTTTCGTACGAAGGACTCGGCGGACGACTTGAAGAGGGAAGGCATCGACCTCGTTGTCTCAGACTACGCCAACTCAAACGTCGACTTCCCCGCGCTTCCGAAGGAAATCTACAGCCTCGTTGCGACGGATGGCGCGCGCGAGGCCTACGTCGTGATGGATATCGGCGGTGATGACCGCGGCGCGCTCGCGCTCGGCCGCTATGTGGATGACATCCGATCGGGCGGCGACTACGCGATGCTCGGCGTCATCAACGCCGCGCGCCCCCTGACGCAGACGGCCGACGATACGGTGGAGGTCTTGCGCGAGATTGAGGCGGCGTGCCGTTTGCCATTTACAGCCCTCGTCAACAATACGAACCTTGCCCTTGAGACGACGCTCGAGAACATTCTCGCCTCGCGGGCGTATGCGAACGAGGTTGCCGCGAAGATGTGCCTTCCCATCGCCTTCACGTCATGCGAGGCGAAGTGGGCGAAGGCTCTGGCCGCTCGAATTAGTCCTGAACGGGTTTTCCCGCTTGACATTCAGTCGCTCTATTATCAAGATCGCACGCGCGAGGCGTGAGCGTGAAGAGCGTCATTTCCGAGCGGTTGAAGAATCGGATCGGGAAGCCCGCCCAGAGCCCCGCGCCCGGGCTGACATAGAGCCGCGCATCGCCTTCCTCGTAGAGCCCGCGCACGAAGCCGCCGTTGAGCATGGCGACGAGCGACGCGAGGCCCGGCGCGATGCCGCCGTGCGTGTGGCCCGAGAGTTGAAGGTCGACGCCCCATTCGCGCGCGTTCTCGCGGAAGCCCTTCGGTCGGTGCGCGAGAAGAACGCGGAAGTCATTCGTCGCACTCGTGCGGAAGGCGTGTTCAACATTCGGCGCGACGTCGGGCCCGAGGGAGACGCCGATTGGGTCGTTGACGCCTGCGAGCGCGAGGTGTGCGCGTGGATGAACACAGTCATTCGCGAGGAAGCGAAGGCCGCTCGCGCGCTCCCATTGGCGCCAGCGCGCGCCGTCTTGGTAGTATTCGTGGTTGCCCGTCACACACCAGACGCCGTCGGACGCGGTGAGCGACAGGAGCGGCTCGAGGTCGTGCGCGCGCTCCGAGACGAGACCGTCCGCATAGTCGCCCGTGAGGCAGATGAGGTCGGGCTTGGCCGCGTTCGCCATGTTGACGATTCGCTCGGTCCGCCACCGCCGCGCCGCGCTCGAGCAGTGGATGTCGGAGATCTGGAGAATCTTGTAGCCGTCGAGTTCCTGGGGGAGGTTTGGGAAGGAGAGCGTGACTTCCTTCAATATCGGCGCGCGGAAGCCCTCCCACGCGCCCCACGCGGCGAGGAGAAGGGCGAGGGCGGGCAGGACGGTCGTTCGACCGCGCTTTGTCCACCAGAAGAGGCGCAGGACGAGCATGAGAAAAAGCGTGGCGCTCGCGACGTACCACGCCCAGACGACGGCCTCGGGGAAGTTCGGCGTGAAATAGCTGTTGCCGAGCCCTTTGAAGACGATGCCGCGCGAGCCTGCGAGGAGAAGGGCAATCGCCCAAATGGCGCGTGCGCGCGTTCGCGTGACGGAGGGGACAACGATTGAGACGAACGCGAGGGCGGCGGCGGCGAGCGGAAGGTAGGAGATGATGGCGGGAACGAGCATTTTCATTTTCGCGAGATCTTGAGGGTTCTGCCTCTATCATACCATAAATTTCGCTCCCCCGTGCCCCGCGGCGCAAAACTTCTCCGCACGGACTGGGAGAAAAATGGTATAATACGCATTTGAATTTTAAGGCGTTTAGAAACAAGGAGCAATCCAAAATGAAACTCGACGAACTCAAAGGCAAGACCGTTGGCGTGT
>CAYNVE010000082.1:0-5826 GCA_964400635.1 uncultured Lentisphaeraceae bacterium | reverse complement strand
AAAAGGAGCATCTCTCCTGAAGCGACGCGCGGCGAATAAGCCAGATTCTGTTCATCCCCCAAGCCCGAAGGCTTAGAAGACTCCGATCATTCATCTTCGCAATCAACCCGAAACCTTGAGGCCGCCTCACGAAGAGGCCGCCACCCGACGGGCCGCCGGTCGGTTCCCTATTTGATCTTGCTCCGAGGAGGGTTTTCCTTGCCGCTCGCGTTTCAACGAGCACGGTGGTCTCTTACACCGCCCTTTCACCCTTGCGCGGCGACACATCGGTCACCACGCGGTCTTTCTCTGTGGCACTTTCCATCGCGTGCGTTTGCCGCACGCCTCCCGCCCTTAACAAGCGGGTCCTCTGCCCTGTGGAGTCCGGACTTTCCTCTGCCCTTATTCAGGACAGCGATCGGTCACACGCGCGTCGCTTCAGAAGAGATGTCAAAGATCTTACGCGCGGTAGAGGATGCGGCCGCACATCGTGCAGGCGACAATCGACTGGGGCTTACCCGCCTCGCCGTTGCGCGCGTTCGCGTCCGCCAACTGCCCCACGCTCGGCGGCTGGACGAGATGGCAACCGTCGCACACGCCGTCATGCGTCAAGGCAACAACGACCGGCCAGCGCTTCGTGCGAAGACGCTCGTAGTAGAGAAGGAACTTCGGGTCGCTGACAGCGTTCTTCTTTTCTTCGCGCTCCTTCTGCGCCTCGGCCAGCTCCGCCTTCACCGCCTCGATGCGCTCGTCAATCTCGGCGCAGAACGCATCCACGCCGACTTTCTCGGCATCATACTTCTCTTGCGCCTTGGCGATGCGGTCCTTCGCGCCCGGCAAATCGTCCATCGCCGCGAGCTGATTGTTCTCGACCGTCTCAAGATCGTGGCTCACGAGATCAATCTGAACGGAGAACTCCTGATATTCCTTATTCGTCTTGAGCGACGTCTGCGCCGTCTTGAGCTGGCGAATCTTCTCCTTGAGCGCCGCCGCGTCAGACTCAAGACCCTTCACACGGTCGTTGACATAGTCTTCGCCGGCCTTCGCGGCCTGAAGATCGGCCGAGACACCTGAGAGGCGAGCCATTTCAAGCGCCTTGCGACGCGGGAGATCTTTTAGCTCCGTCTCAAACTCACGAATGCGACCGTCAACTTCCTGCAACCCAACCAGCGCTTCAACGATTGTCATCTAAGACCTCATTATTTCGAGTGGGGCAGGAGACGGGACTCGAACCCGCAACCCACAGAATCACAATCTGTTGATCTAACCAATTGATCTACTCCCGCCAACTGGAGCCAGGTAAGGGACTCGAACCCCCGACCTGCTCATTACGAATGAGCCGCACTACCAACTGTGCTAACCTGGCCTGTCGTGTTCTTGAGAGAATAGTATATCAAATCTATCAGCCTGCGGTCAAGGGCAAATTTCGTTTTCTCGGAATTCCTTCCGCGCTTTTCGCGCCCGAGAGGCGTTCTAAGGCAAATGTGTGCGCCTTCTTGTAGAGGCGGTTGAACTCGGCGAGACACTTCTTCTCGCCGCGCCAAAACGGAACGGGGCCGAGACGCTTTAAGACGGGCGAGTCAATTTTCATGGATGAGGTCCTCCAATGTAAAACCGCGCAACTCCAGAAGCGTCAGCGGCCGACGGGCAATCTCCTCGCCAAGGAGGAGCAGAACCGCGCTCGAATGTTTGCACGGGTTCGCGTAGTCGGGGCAACGGCACGATGTCGTGACGTCGTATCGCCTCTTCCCATCCGCGCCGTCAGCAAGCCGCCCGCCGGGGAAAAGAGACGCGCCATATCGGCGAAAGATGTCGTCAACCTCGTAGGGCAAGTCGCCCGCGAGAAGGCGCGCGAGAAGGATCGGCTCGGCCTTGAGGTCGCGCAGAACGAGCGCGCGCACTTCGCCCTCTGGCTCCGTAAACGCGATCTCAACGCGGTAGGGTTCCTCGCGCGTCCCCTGCACGAGTGCGCGCACACGCGAGCCTTCGAGCTCCATCTTAATGACCTGCCCGCCCATGGCGTAGTTGCGACCACGCCCGAGCCGCGCCTTAAGCCCCATGCCTTCGAGAATCGTGCGCCACGCGCGCGCCCACCAACTGCGCGACGCGCCCGTGCGCGTCTCCTGCATACGGATGCCCGGGGCGAAGCGCGGAATGCGCACGGGAAAGCGCTTATGGCTCATATCAACTTCACCGCCTTCCAGAATGCCTCGCCGTCGGCAACGAGCTCCTTGAGCGATGTCTTCTTGAGGAGCATACGGTCAATCGACTCTTCGAGCGTTCCTTCCGTCATCATGAGGTGAACGAAAACGTCTTTGCTCTGTCCGATACGGTAGGCGCGATCCGTCGCTTGATTCTCAACGGCGGGGTTCCACCAGCGGTCGTAGTGAATGACGTGCGTCGCCTTCGTGAGGTTGAGCCCGTAGCCGCCCGCCTTCAGCGAGAGGATAAAGGCCGTCCCCGCGACACTCGCACGATGGTTGAAGCGTGCGATTTCCGACTCG
Organism: uncultured Lentisphaeraceae bacterium; assembly: GCA_964400635.1. Taxonomy (GTDB): domain Bacteria; phylum Verrucomicrobiota; class Kiritimatiellia; order RFP12; family UBA1067; genus UBA1067. The sequence continues at coordinate 3,343 of CAYNVE010000082.1, read as the reverse complement.
CGCTGTTTTGGCGAAAGCGCGCCGTGGAGGAATGGGAACGAGACCTTGAAGTGCTCTTTAAGCGCCGTCTGAAGGGCCGCGCCAACCTTCGCGTACTGCGTGAAGACAAGCGCGCTCTCGCCCGCCTCAAAGAGAGCGGAAAGCAAGTCGACGAGTCGAAGAAACTTGCCCGACGATGCGAGCGAGAGCGGCTCGACACCCGGCGAGACGCCGTCACAGACGAGCTTGAGGCGCGTTAAGAGCGCGAACATGTCGCCCGGCGCGTGGTCGCTTTCGCGGTAGACGGTGAGCGCCGCTTCATAGGCGCGGCGCGCCTCTTCGCCGAGCGCGCACCACTCGCGTACCTCACGCTTCTCACCCAGCTCGGCGGCAATCGCACGATCGGTTTTAAGGCGTCTCAAGACGAACGGCTCGAGTGCGTGTCGGAGTCGGCGGACACGTGGCGAGGCCGCCTCAAAAGCGTCGAGGAGCGCGAAGCGCTCGCGAAAAGAACGCGCGTCGCCGAGGAAGCCAGGGTTGAGAAAATCCTCGAGAGCCCAGAGATCCATCACCGAGTTCTCAATGGGCGTACCCGTGAGGGCGATGCGTTTTCGCGGCGCGAGCGACTTGACGGCGCGGGCCATTTGCGTGTCGGGATTCTTGACGGCTTGCGCCTCGTCGAGGACGAGCGCATCCCACGCGACGGAGGCGAAGGATGACTGGTCGCGGACGACAAGCGAGTAGCTGGTGAGGACGATGTCCGCCGCCTCCGCCGCCTCGCGAAAGTCGAATGACTTAAGCCGCGCCTCACCCTGATGGCGATAAACCCGAAGGGATGGCGCGAATGTTGCGATCTCGTGCGCCCAGTTTGAAAGGAGCGTAAGCGGCGCGACGACGAGGACGGGGCGCGTCGCCTTCTCGCGCGCTTTAAGAATCCACGCAATCGTCTCGACCGTCTTACCAAGACCCATGTCGTCGGCCAGAAGCGCGCCAAGGCCATGCTCCGTCATAAACGCGAGCCAAACGAAGCCCGCAATCTGATAGTCGCGCAGCGTCCCAACGAACGACTTGGGAACGCGCGCGGCCTCAAGCGCACCATGACGGCGGAGGCTCTCAACAAGCCCGCGCGCCCAACCGTGCGTCTTCAAGCCCTCAACCTCAAGCGCGCCGACGTGGCCGATGCCCATCATGAACGAGAGCGCGCTCGCCTTCTTCTCAACGCCCCGCTCAAGCGCACGAAGGGCTGCCTTGAGAATGGCGCGGTCGACCTCAATCCAGCGGTTCCTAAAAAAGACGAGCGACGAGCCCTGATCTAGAAGAAAACGCACCTCCTCGGCCGTCACCGCCTCGCCCGCGACATGCACGACGAGTTTGATCTTCTCGGCCTTCGCCTCCATGACCTCCGCCTCTGCCGTGACAGAGGCGCGCACGGGCAGGTTCTGAACGCCATAGCCCGCCTCGCGCAGGGAGGAGGCACCACGCAGGACAAAGTCATCGGCCTCGGCACGCGAGAGCGTCAACGTGAGATGATCCCCATCGCGACGCAAGCCGACGAGCGGTTCCCACACGAATGTTGCCTGGCCGAGCGCACGAAACGCCGCGCGTGTGCGCGGGATCGGCGCGAAGAGACGCATCGCGCCGTCCGCTCGCGCCTCGGCCTGCCAGTCAAAGACAATCGCGCGACGCGCGGCCACATCGCTCGCGGCCGAGCCGTTCCACTCGTTTAGCTCGGCGGCGAAGGCGTGGCATTCGTCCGCATCCCAGCGGACAAGCCCCGTGCGCGACTGGAGGGCATCCATCCACGCATCGTGCAACGTCTCGTGCCGCTTGCTTTCGGCCTCCTCGGTGAGGCACGTCATCGTCGCCTCGCGCAAGAAGATATCAACCCAACCGTCGAGGGAGGAGCCCTCGCCCGACGGATCAACCGCGCGCCAACGCGCGTGCCAGCCGTCCTCCTCCTCGACGAGCGTGGGGTAGAAAAGTCCCTTCTCGACGAGGACGAGCGCCTTATGCTGTTTCTCCGTCAGCTTCATCCGCGCGAACGACCTCGCCCAACGTCTTCGTCCCCGAGAGGAGCGAGACGACTTGGGCCTGAACCTCGGAAAGATTCTCGAGGCGAAGGCGCGGATCGAGGATGACGAATGTATCGCCCTGCTTGCGGTCTTCGTAGACGCGGCGGATTGTGCCGTCTTCGAGTTCCTTCGCGTCGCGCTCGACGAGGATCTTCGAGCGCTCAAGCATCACCGCGAGGACATAGACGACGTTCTTCATCGCAGGGTCGTCAAGTGTGACGAGCTCACGCAAGAGTTCGCCCGCGTCCTCCTTTTTGAGCGGCTCAACCTTCGCCTCCTTCGTCGGCGCGAGGTAGACGCCGTCCCAGAACGAGAACGGCTCCCAGTCGCGTTCAAGCGCCTTCCAACACTCGGGGTGGCAGTCGAGCCGCTCGTAGCCGTCAGGGATATCCTTGAGGACGCTCACCATCGGCGTCTTATCAACGAGCGGCTTGCCGCAAGCCGAGCAGACGTGGCCGCGGCTCTTGATGTTCCACTCCTGACTCATTTCTTGGCGTTGGTGAAGTCGGCGCGCGAGACCTTCATGAGCTTCGAGAAGTCATCCCAGCTTTCGCCCTCGACCTTGCCCGTCCAGAACTTCTGACCGAGCGTCTGAATCGCGGGGAAGATACGATCCCAGCTACCCTGTTCATCGCAGCTCTTCTCGCAGAGGTCGTGCCAGATGGCGAACTTGCCGCCCATGAGCTGCGGGTGGTCGGCGGGAATCTTGAAGCCCTGGCCAAACTCGTTCGGCTCCCAGTTATTGTAGAGATGCTGGAGATTCAAATAGTTGTAGTAGTAGCCCGCCTGCGGAACGAGGTAAACGAGCCCATCGGGAACCGAGATGAGCGAGTAGCCCGCGTCAAGAGCCTCCTGCGGCTGGTAGTAGGGGTTGTGCCAGATGTCGACGATGATGTCTTTGCTCGCCTTGACGGGCGTATTGCCCTTCGCGTGCGTCAAAGACCCCCACATGCACACCTTGCCACCCATCTTCTCGACGGCCTTGATCATGCGGTCGGTGTAGGCGCGGAACTGCTCAGCCGCCGCGCGCGAATACTCGTCCGTGCCGATGTGACAGTAGCGGTTCGCGAAGACGGGGTCGGGGCCGGTCAGGTACTCCGCGATCACCGCCGTCATCTTCTCAACGCACTCGTCCAGCTTGTTGACGAGGTCGAGATGATCCTTGCCGTATTCCTCGCTACCGAGGCCGAAGGCGCGGTCGAAACAAAGAGCGTGCGCGGGCGCGTCGATCTCAGGGATCACCGTGACGCCGAGCTTCTCGCAGTACTTGATAAAGTCGCGGAACTCCTTCT
>CAYNVE010000081.1:0-5892 GCA_964400635.1 uncultured Lentisphaeraceae bacterium | reverse complement strand
GACTTGATTGACATCCCAAAATATGGCTGTGTCGAGAACTGGTGTCGCGAGGAGACGGATGAATTGTTTCAAGATTTCTATCGCGAGTGCCAGAGTCGCGGACACGTCGCGCTCGTTTGTAGCAAAAGCGACCGCTTTGGCAAGTTGCGTCAATTGCTGATCGCTGAAAAGTATTTCAAGGTCGCGCCGTGGCATTTCTTCCACGGCGAACTGCCCGAAGACGCGAAATATGGCAAGTGGGTCGTCAAGTCTCTGACAGGAACACCAATTGGTGAAGGAAAGATGTTCCTCGTTAAGGAAGTTGATCCAAAGCAACTCGACCTTTCTTATCCTTGGTTCATCCAAGAGAAGATCGAGGGCGAAGAAGAAGTGACGATCGTCTACGTGAACGGCGAAATGTATGCGGCAAGTGCGCCGCGTTCGTCGTTCTCGACGGCTGACTCGCGCCTTTCGCTCATGGAGCATCCGAGGGCATGGCCGCGTTGTGAACTGTCGTCGAAGGAAGAGAAGGCGATTCGCGCCTTCATGAAGGAGACGGGGTATCGGTTCGGTCGCTTCGACATGATTCGCAAGGGCGGCGAACTCTACTTTTTGGAACTCAATCCGAACGGACAATGGGCGTGGCTCGACCCAGAAAACGAACACGGCCTTGTCACGATGGTCGCCGACGCAATCAAGGCGGAAGACCGCCGCAACCGATGACGGCGCGCGAAGAGTCCGCGCCGCGTCACCGAAAGTTGCGATTTCTTCTCGCGCTGATTGGCTCGTCGCCGCTTCTCTCGTTCGTCTACTCGCCGCTTCTCGTTGTCTCGACGCTCATCGGAATCGCCGTTCCGTTTGCGACGGGCGCGTTCATTGACCAGCTCGTCGCGGGCGGATCGAGCATCGCACCGTTCGCCATCCTCGCCGCGCTTCTCGTCGGTCGCGCCGTTTTAACACCCTGTCTCAGTCGGCTCGTCCTCGTCTGCTCGCGCCGAATTGAACTAGCCCTGCAGAACGAGGCTCTTTCTTCTGCGCTTCGGCTTTCGCCAAGCGAAATGCAGGCCATGACGGACGGCTCCTTCATCGCCAAGTTGACGCGCGACGTTGCCGCCGTCGGTGCGTTCGTAAGCGGTCTCTATCCGCGCTCGCTCGTCGCGCTCGTCACGATGGTCGCGTCTGGCATCGCGCTTCTTTCGCGCTCAGTCACGCTCGCCGTCGTGTTCGTCGCGTTCATCCCACTCTGCGTCATCGCCTTCCTTCCGTTCGCGCGTCGTTTTGCCGCGACCTCACACGCCGTGCGCACGCGAAGCGACGGCGCGTTCTCAACGCTCTTCGACTTTCTCCATTCGCTCATCTTCCTCCGGACGCTAGATGCCGAGCATCGCTTCGCCACCGAGCCGCGCATCTCGCTGAAGGGCCTCCAAGAGGGAAACATTGCGATGGACGGTCTTTCCGTCGTCTTCGGCGCGCTTCTGGGCGGTGTCCTCGTCGCGGGCGAGGTCGCTGTCTTGGGCGGCGCAGGCGCGCTCGCCGCACGTGGCGCGATTCCCGTCGGCGACGTCGTCGTCTACCAGATGCTCTTTCTCGCGGCGATGCAATCTGTTCAAGGGCTCGTCTCGCTCTTGCCCGAGACGGCCGCGATTCGCGAAGGCGTTGTTTCGCTCATGGAGGTTCTCGCGCACGAGTCGCCCGCGCGTGGAGAACGCGATCTTCCGACCGTCAAGAGCCTCGCATTCCGTCACGTCACATTCGCCTATCCGACCGCGCCGACAAATCGGATTGTTGAGGATTTTTCCGCAACATTTCGCGCGGGTCGTGTTGTCGCTTTCGTCGGCGAGAACGGCGCCGGAAAGACGACGATCCTGAAACTCGCGACAAACGTCCTGGAGCCGCAGGCGGGTGAGATCCTCATCAATGGCGAGCCTCTCGCGTCGTTCGACGCACATGCCTTCCGCCGCCGAATCGGCGTCGTTTTTCAAGAAAGTCTTGTCGTCACAGGGACGGTGCGCGAAAACATCACACTCCGAGATGGGTCATTCACGGACGCAGATATCAAAGAGGCGATGCGCGAAAGCGGCTTTGTCGATGTCGTCAGCCGTCTGCCGCAAGGGCTTGAGACGCCGCTCGGATTGCACGGTGCCGCGCTCTCCGGCGGCGAGATGCAACGCCTCGCCATCGCGCGCGCGCTCATTCGCAAGCCCGACATCCTGGTTCTGGACGAAGTGACGAACCACCTTGATGCCGCGGCGCGCGTCGCGTTCGGCACACGACTTCGCGCGCTTGCGAAAGGGCGCATCGTCCTCGTCGTTAGTCACGACCCCGCGCTCATCGCGCTTTGCGACGAACAAATCAAGACACGGCATCACGCATCTCATGCCGTCGAGACAGATGCGACGGCACGGGGTGAATTTGGTATAATGGAGTCATGACTGAAGACGAGAAGATGATGTGTGGAACATGGCGGCTTGAACGCGAGATTGGGCGCGGCGCGTATGGCGTCGTGTATCTCGCCGTCAACGCGACGGGCGACCGCGCCGCCGTGAAGGTTTGCCGCCGAGACGCCCTGGATGAGGCCGGCTACGCGCGCGAACTTCGCGGCGCGACGCTCTATCGCGCGATTCCACCGAGCACGGGTCTCGTCCGTATGCGCGAGCTCGCCGAGATGCCTTGGGGCTTCTACGCGGTGATGGATCTCGCGGATGACGAGTTCGCTGGCGCGTCCGCCCCTCTCGACGCCTATCGCCCGAGGACGCTTGCGAGCGTCATTGAAGGCGAGAAGGCTCTGCCGCTTTCTGAATGCGTCACGCTTGCGCGCACGCTTGCGAAGGGGCTCGTCACGCTTCAGCGTCATCACCTCCTTCACCGCGACGTCAAGCCCGCGAATGTCCTCTACGTCGACGGCGATCCCGTTCTCTCCGACTTCGGCCTCGTCGTTGAAGAGGCGACCGCGACATCGCATGTCGGCACGCCCGGCTACGTGCCGCCCGAGACGTTCACATCGTCGGCGGGCGATGTCTACAGCCTCGGACTTCTCTTGAAGGCGGCGAGTTTCGGCCGCCGCGTTGAGGACCTCGCCAAGGGTCCCGCGCAAGAGGCGGACACGCTCGCGCCGTCCTTCTCCGCATGGTGGCGCATCCTCAACAAGGCGACGGCCGAGACACCGTCCATGCGCTACCAGTCCGCGAAGGCGTTCCTAAAAGATTTGGAGTTCCTCGCCCTTGCGATGAAGGCGCGGCCCGTCATCACGTGGGGCGTACGCATCGCCCTGGCCGCACTCGTCATCGGCATCGTCATCTATCTCGTCGGCCCCGTCGCATCGTCGATTCGCCGACAGACGCGCGAGGAGAGAAGGGTTGAGAAGATGCGCGAAGACACCGTATCGAACGTTCGCACGAATCTCTTGCCCAAGATTTCGATCGACCTCAAGAGGACGAGAGAGAACATTCGCAAGGTGACAGAAGGGGCCTCGCGGGCGCACGAGGGCTCGCGCAAATGACCTATCGGTACTTTAAGAACGAAACGACGCGCACAAGCCTCCTGAAGGCCGTCGCGGACACCGAGAACGAGGCTGCGTGGAAGCGCCTCTTTGACCTCTATGCGGGCTTCGTATTTTCCCTCGCGCGCGCGAAAGGGCTTAATGACGGCGACGCGGACGACGTCGTTCAAGCCGTCTTCTCCGACTTCGCGCGCACGTTGCCGACGTTCGAATACGATCGCGCGAAAGGGCACTTTAGATCGTATCTGGCGAGCCTCGTCAACTGGCGCGTCATGGACAAGTTGCGCGCGAGTAAGCGCGATGCCGAGTTGAAGGCGGCTTACGGCGCGGAAGCGGCGGCAACGGCCGGGGCGGCGAGCGATGACGAGTTCCTCGTCCGCGAGTGGCAGGCGGCCGCGCTCGAGGAGGCCCTTCGTCGCCTCAAGCCCGATGTCCGGCCCGAGCACTACGCCGCGTTCGTGGCAAGTTCCGTCGAGGGGCAGGACACGGAGGTGGTCTGCCGCCTTTATGCTCTTACGCGCGACAACCTCTATCAGATCCGAAAACGCCTGACGGTCCGCCTTCGCGAGATCGTCGCGGCGGTTCTCAAGGAGATGGACGCGCCGCTCTCGCGCAAACGGTGCGGTTGACAAGTGGCATCCAATATGAGATAATACTAGCCACTTTATTTGCGGGGATATAGCTCAGTTGGTAGAGCGTCTCAATGGCATTGAGAAGGTCAGGGGTTCGACTCCCCTTATCTCCACCCTCAAAAGAGGGACTGTTCGATCGTCCGTTTTTGAGGAAGCCCCCGGCAAGCAAGATTCTCCCCAATTTGGTATAATATCTTGATTATATCTTTTTATTGAGGCTTGCCATGGACAAAATCATCATTCTCGACTACGGCTCGCAGTACACGCAGCTCATCGCACGGCGCATCCGCGAACAGCATGTCTATTCGGAGATCGTCCCGTTCGACATCACGGCCGAGCGCGCAAAGAGCTATAATCCGAAGGGCATCATTCTTTCGGGCGGCCCCAACAGCGTGTTCGAGGAAGGTGCCCCTGGCATTGACCGCGGCATCTTCGAGCTCGGCGTCCCCGTCCTTGGTGTCTGCTACGGCATGCAATTGATGAGCCAGACTCTCGGCGGCAAGGTCCAGCCTGGCGAGCGACGCGAATATGGCAAAACCGAGATGACCGTCACGCCTGGCAACGAGCTTTTTAAGGGCCTCCCCGACACATTCGTCGTCTGGATGAGCCACGGCGACCGCGTCGCGGCGATTCCAGAGGGCTTCCAAGTCAGCGCGACGAGCGCGAACTGCCCCTACGCGGCCATCCGCAACGAGGCGAAGCGCTTCTTCGGCATCCAGTTCCACCCAGAGGTCGTCCACACCGAGCACGGCAACCAGATTCTCGCCAATTTCGTCTTCGGCATCTGCCACGCGAACGCGGACTGGCAACTGACGACGTGGATTGAGGATACGGTCGAGAAGCTGAAAAAGCAAGTCGGCAATGACGAGGTTGTCCTCGGCCTTTCGGGCGGCGTCGATTCGTCCGTCGCGGCCGTCCTCCTCCACAAGGCGATTGGCCCGCGCCTCCACTGCATCTTCGTGGATAACGGGCTTCTCCGCTATCGCGAGGCCGAACAGGTCGAGGAGATGTTCCACGCGAAGCTCGGGCTCGACCTCACAATCGCCCGCGCGGCGCAACGCTTCTACGACGCGCTCAAAGGTCTCGACGACCCCGAGAAAAAGCGCAAGGCAATCGGCAAGACGTTCATTGATGTCTTTGCGGACGAGGCGCGGCGCTTCAAGCATTGCCGCTTCTTGGGTCAGGGCACGATCTATCCTGACGTCATTGAAAGTTCGCACGCGGTGAAAGGTCCGTCGCAGACGATCAAGAGCCACCACAATGTGGGCGGTCTTCCGCCGGATCTCAAGTTTGAGCTCGTCGAGCCCTTGCGCGACCTCTTCAAGGACGAGGTGCGCGCCGTCGGCCGCGTGATGGGCATGGCGGACGAGCTTCTCGATCGCCAGCCGTTCCCGGGTCCAGGGCTTGGCGTGCGCATCCTCGGCGAGGTGACGGAAGAGAAGGTGAAACTTCTCCAGCAGGCCGACGTGCGCGTTCAGGAAGAAGTGAAAAAGCTCCCAAACTACAAGTCGATTTGGCAGACATTCGCGGTGCTCCTGCCCGTCAAGTCCGTCGGCGTGATGGGCGACCAGCGCACGTACGAATACACGTGCGCGATCCGCTCCGTCGACTCGATCGACGCGATGACGGCGGACTGGACGCGCCTACCCTACGAGACGCTCGCGACGATGTCGAACCGCATCATCAACGAGGTGCGCGGCATCAACCGCGTCGTCTACGACATCTCGTCGAAGCCGCCGGCCACGATTGAGTGGGAGTAGGCCGCGCGTCATGCGCTTTCTG
>CAYNVE010000080.1:0-5932 GCA_964400635.1 uncultured Lentisphaeraceae bacterium | reverse complement strand
GTCATGTCGACTTTCGCCATCTTGCCGTTCGAGACGATGATCTTCGGGTTCGAGAAGATCTTGCCTTCGCCGAGTTCCTCAAACGCGCTCAAGGCGAGTGAGAAGTCATCGGCCGAGAGCTGCCCCGAGAAGCCCATGGCGTTCGCCCAGCCCATGCTCGACGAGGAGAGCCCCGCGCCCGCCGCCTCGCCGATCGCCGTCGGCGCGAGGACGCTGTTCTGGATGGCGTTGGCGCCGTCCGCCATATCGGTGTAGGTGTCGGATGTTGAGGTCGAGCGGCTCGTGCTCGACGAGGTGCCCGACTGGCTCGAGCTATCGGAGGAGGTGTCGGAGGCGCCCGTCTTCTGCATGTTCTTCTTTGTGTAGGTCGACTTTGTGCCGTAGTCGGCGAGGCGTCCGTAGTTCTTCTCAACGCCGAACTTCATGTTCTTGGCGGTCACACCCCAGCTTTCGAGCGACGACCAGTTGAGCCCAAGTTTGTGCATCGCCTGCGAAGAAAGCTCGAGGAAGCGCGCCTCAATGTAGACTTGTGCGACGGCGTGATCGATCGCCTTGACAATCGCCGCACAGTCGGAAATCGTCTTCTCCTCAGCCGTGACGACAACGACGTTCGCGCCCTCGAAGCATGTCGCAATCTGCCGCATCGGCTTGCCACTCTTGTCGCGCGGCGCGTAGGACGTGTTGAAAAGTTCGGCGAGTTCTTTCGCCGAGGCGTGATTCAACTGGAAAGTCGTCGTGAGGACGGGGATCGTCTGGCGATCTTCCACGACGCGGTAGATGCCGTCGCGCTCGTCGAGGCGGAAGCCACGCGCGTTCAGAATCGCCGTCAGCGCCTGGTGCCACGGCGTGTGGCGCAACGTGACCGAGACGCGGCGCAGGAGATTTGTCGATTCCGACGAGATGATGTTTTCGCCCGTCGTCTTGCGGAATTGGCGCAGGATATCCGCGAGCGTCGCCTCGTCACAATCAACATCGACAAACTTTTCGTCGCCTTCGGCGCGGATCTTCGGCCTCGCGGCATCAAGCGCCGTGTCATCGACTTCGTCAAGGTCGATCTCGTCCGTCGTGGCGGCCTCGGGCACGGCGGTCGTCTCGGCAATGGGCTCGACAGGCGCAACAGGTTCGGCGGGCGTTTCGCGAGTGGGCGCGGTCGCTTCGGTGGGCGCGGTCTCGGCGGCGAGGCCGTCAAGCATCGACGGCGCGTCGTTCGTGAGAGCCTCCTGCGCGAAGGCGAAGACGGCCGCGAGAAGGGCGATGGCGGGGAATGCGAATTTCATTTTCTCTTTTCCTTTCAAATCACTGTTTATTTTTCGTTTTCGTCGAGTTCGCGCGCACGCAAGCGCACGAGCTTGAGCGTCTTGCTGTCGGTGAGCCCCTTGACGCGCCATGTGAAGCGGTAGCCGTCGTGGTTCGTCGAGATGAGGTCGCCGTTGCCATAGATGCGCCCATTGATCGAAATGGACTGATGTTTTTTGTCACCCATCGACTTCATCATGCCGCCAATCTTGAGCGACTTGCGCGCCTCGATCCAGCGGCGGTTCATCATTTGCGCGTCGTCGAGATCTTGTTCGGCGGCGGCCGCAAGCGTTTCGTCGTTGACGCTCGTCTTGGCGTCTTCTTCGGCGTTCGCGTCGACCGCGATGCGCACGCGCGGTTCGTCCGAGATCGTCTCAGCCTTGCCGTGGTAGCCAACGGGCCAGAAGGGGTTCCGAAGCGGAATCGTCGCGGCGGCCAGTATGAGGAAAAGCGCGTTCATTTCGCGGTGACTCCCTTCTCCATTGGCCATTCGAGGACGATTGTGATCTGCTGGAGGTTCGCGTCTTGGCGCGTGACGACGCTCATCGACTCAACGGCGACGAGCGGGAATGTGCGCTCAATGCAACGGACAAACGTGGCGGCGGCCTGGTAGGTGCCGACGCACGTGATGCGAATGGGGCAGCGCGTGTACTTCTTCTCGGGCGGCGCGCCGAGGATCGGCAGGTCGAGGGGTTTCAGCGTCTCGTATTCCATCCCCGAGAGTTCGCAACCGAGCGCGAGCGCATCGACGATTGACTTCGCGCGCATCGCCGTCGACTCGAGAAGGGGACGGATGAGCGCGGCCTTGTAGACGTCGAGCCGCGCGGTCGTCTCGGCGAGATCTCGATCAACGGTCGCGGCGCGGCCGAGTTCGGACATCATCGTGCGGTGTTTCTGCGTCGTCTGCGTGAGCTCGCGTTTCGCCTTCAGGAGCTTCTCCTCCGTCGGCTCAATTGCGAGGAAGTAGAGCGCGGCCGCAACGCCGCCCAAGAGGAGCGTGAGAATCATCGAGCGCTTTGCGTTCGGTGCCATGTTCTGGAGGTTCACTTGTCAAACCTCCTCTCGGGCAGGCGGTATTCGATGTCAAAGGCGACCATGCGCGTCGCGCCCTTGCCGCGTGTGTTTCCCGTCGTCTCTTGTCGGAATGAACGCACGCGCGGGCTCGGATCAGGATGGCGCGGGTCATGCGTGACGACGAGTGTGTTCGTGAAGGCATCGCCCGCGAGCGACTCCATGAGTGCGAAGACGGGCGGATCTTTCGGGGAGCGACCCGTGAGGACGAGCGTCGCGCGCTCAACGTAACCTGTCGGTCCATGGACGACGAAGACGGGGGCTTTCTTCTTTTTCTTGCCCGGCGGCGGCTTCGGAGCCTCGGGGAGTTTCGGCGGCTCGGGCTCGGGGATTTCAAGTTTCAGAAGTTGGACTTTAAGTGGCATCGCCTCGGCGAGACTCGTCAGAAGTTCGCCGCGCCGCACGATGGAGTTGCTGTAGCAGTCGAGTTGCGCGAGTTCGGCCGTGAACTCGTTCACTTGGGCCATCTTCTCCTTGATCTGGCGGTGCGCCCCGTCGCGCGCTTTCATCTCGTTCTTGAGGCGCGAGACGTTTGCCTGCGCGAGGATGATCTGACTGAAGAGGATGAGCCACCAGACGGCGATGCCGAGCGCGGCGAGACCCGCGAGAATCGGCATCATGACGCGGAAGCGGACGGGCGAGGAGCTGAGGCGCTCGCTCTCCATGAGGAGATTTAAGTGGTAGGCGCTCTTTTTCATTCGGCCTGCTCCTCTCCGATGTAGGCGAGCGCCGCGCCGAGCGCGCCCAAGAAGGCGTTCTCGTCGCCCGTCGAGCGCTTCTCTTCGCCGTTGCCGATGACAACGCCTTCGCCAACGAAAATTTTGTCGGCGCGCTCAAGGCCGTCGAAGGGGCTCGGCGTGACGAGCGGCAGGTGGATGTGGTCTTCAGAAATCGCGCTAAAGTAGCGGCCACCCGCGGGAATGCCGAGAAGAAGGGCACTCTTTACCTCAAGGCTCCGCTTGCCAATCAAGTAGTCGCGCGAGACGGCGAGCTCGTCAAGGAGTGGTTGGACGACTGCCTCCAGCGCGGGGCGCGGGTCGATGAGCGTGTCTTCAAGCACGGTGAGCACCGTCGCGTTATCGAGGCCGAGACCCTGCTTGAGCGCCATGTTGATTTTGTTCCAACCTGGCACACGCGGGCATTCGTGCCACAAGATGATGTCGCCCTTGTCGTAGGCGACGATGTGCGCGTTATCGTTGTGGAGAAAGAGTGCGAGCGTCGCGCCGTCCTTCGAGAACGCGCCCTGCCTCAGGATGCTCGCCGTGAGCGCGGCGGGGCGCACTTGGATGGAGACGGCGGTCGGCCTCTTGCCCTCGGGCAGGAGACGCGAGAGCCAGAGTGTCTGGTATTCGGGAAGCCCCGCCTCCAAGACGAACTCTTCCGCGTCGCCGAGCGGCTTCATGACGAAGCGCGTGCCGCCGTTCGAGATCGGGACGCCAGGCTCAGGGTCTGGCACATTCTTTTGGACGCTCGGCTGCGGACTCGGTGCCTCCGCCTGCTCGGCCTGCGGCGGCTTCATGCGCGGCGTCGTGTCGCGCTTGAGCGAGAACTTCTTTGGCTTCGCCGTGCCGGTGACGGCGGGCGCGGCGCTGATGTGTGCGCCCGCCGTGAAGTCGGACTTGAAGGCATCGCGCGTCGTCTGGGCGAAAAACATGTCGGGCGACGAGACTGCGAGCGCGGCGCGGGGGGCTTGGAACGGCGCGGGGAGCGACCACGTGCATGTCTTCGCGGCCTCTTCCCATGAAGTCGGTAGCCCTGCATCTGGCGGTGGGACGAAGCCAACGGAGGCGAGGCGAAGGACGCCTTTCTTCTCGGTGAGGCGCACGGCGGGGACACCGCGCGTGTCGCCGGAGAAGAGGTCAAGTCCAACAACGTCAAGCGCGATGTGGCGCTTCTTCTTAGGCCCCCCGCCGATTGTGATGGTCTTCGTCTTTGTCAGCTGAATTTCCATAGTCTCATGTATTTCATTTGAAGAGTAGCAGATTCTGTGCCAAAGATGAAAAAGCACTTTTTCATTTTTCTGCCACTCTTTATGGTATAATATTTCAAATAAATTGAATGTCCTATGACGAAGGTTCTAATAGTTGATGACGAGCCGAGGATTCTTCTCCTGATGAAGAGCCTCCTAAAGGCGAACGGGTTTGAGGTCGAGACGGCGAAGGATGGGCCTTCCGCGTTGGAGATTGTCCGCGCGGGCGAGGTGCAAGTCGTCGTCACCGATTTGCGCATGCAGCCGATGGATGGCATGCAACTTTTTCGCGAGATTCACGCGCTTTTTCCAGCGCTCCCCGTCATCCTGCTCACAGCCTACGCGAGCGTTGAGACGGCGATCGAGGCGATGAAGAGCGGCATCTTCGACTACCTCACGAAGCCGTTTAAGGTGGACGAAATGATCGCGTGCCTGAAGCGCGCCGAAGAGAAGATCGCGTCGAGCGAGACGCACGCCTCGAACGCGGCGAACGCGCCGCTCCGCTACCGCTTTGAGAACTTCATTGCGACGTCGCCCGCCATGAACGAGGTCTGCGAGACGATCGCGAAAGTCGCGCCGACCGCCGCGACGGTGCTCATCAACGGCGAGTCGGGGACGGGCAAGGAAGTCGTCGCGCGCGCGATCCACAAGTCCTCCACGCGCGCGAACCGTCCGTGGGTCGCCGTCAACTGCGCCGCGATCCCGGAGAACCTCTTGGAGAGCGAGATGTTCGGACACGTCAAGGGCTCGTTCACGGGCGCGGTGTCGGACAAGGAAGGCCTTTTTGAGGCGGCGAACGGCGGCACGCTCTTTTTGGACGAGATCTCGTCCATGCCGCTCATCCTGCAGGGCAAGTTCTTGCGCGCTTTGCAAGAGCACGAAATTCGCCGCGTTGGCGACACGAAGAGCATTCCCGTCGATGTTCGGATTATCGCGGCCTCGAATGCGAACCTTGAGGAGGCGGTCGTGAAGGGGACGTTCCGGAGCGACCTCTTCTATCGCCTCGCCGTCATTATGATTGACATTCCGCCGCTGAGGGAGCGCCCGGAAGACATCCTGCCGCTCGCGCGCCACTTCATCGCGGAGGAGGTTGGCAAGGCGAAGGATGCGCCCGTCATCGGCGATGAGGCGGCGCGGCTTCTCCTCGCCTACGACTGGCCAGGGAATGTGCGAGAGCTTGAGAACTGCATGCGCCATGCGCTCACGTTCGCGGGCTCGGGCGAGATTCAGCCGAAGGATCTGCCTGCGCGCGTCGTCGAGCATAAGGGCGCGGCGGCGGCGGGGCATGTCGCGCCGAGTGCGGCGAAGGCGGTTGACGCGGCGAACAATTCGTCCTTGAAGAGTTTCCTCAGGCAGAAGGAGCGCGAGTATATTGGCGAAATCCTAAATGCCGAGGGTGGCGACAAGGAAAAGGCCGCCGAACGCCTGAAAGTCAATCTTTCGACGCTTTATCGCAAGTTAAGCGAAGAATAGTATTCGCGCTTTTGCGAAAAGAGTCTTTGCAATCTTGCGAATAAGAAGCGGAGACTCGTTTTTGTCGTGCCTGCGGCGCTGAACACGGAGGGAACGGAGACTCGGAGACACGGAGAAGATTTG
>CAYNVE010000079.1:0-6008 GCA_964400635.1 uncultured Lentisphaeraceae bacterium | reverse complement strand
CGAGACGCGCCCAGATGGGAAAGCGCGACGAAAGCCGAGGAGAAAGGAAGAGCGAAATTTCGCGCATCGCGCGGAGGCGAAAGACGATCGCGCCCGCGACAAAGAGGACGAACGCAAGAGCGGCCTTCGCGACGAGACGCACGAAGAGATCAAAAATCGCATCGCCCACAAGGACGAAGTCGAGCGCGTGGACAACACACGCGACCGCGCCGAAGAGAACAACCGTTGGCAGGACATCCGCGGCAACCATTCGCCAGGTGTAACCGACCATGCGGTCGGCGAGGTAGACGTCGATGAGGAGGCTCAACGGCCCGTAGACAAAGGCGGTCGCGAGAATCCACGAGTAGATGCCGTGCGGCAAGAAGACGACGAGAACCGCAATCGCGAGGACGGTGCGGACGATAGACGCCTTAAGGACAAGGTCGCTCCGACCGCGCGCGAGGGCGGGGAGACTATTGACGCCCTCAAGAACGCCGAACGCCGTACCCACCGAGAGAACGCGGAGATAGGGGATGCAGGTCGTCCACTGCTCGCCATAGAGGAAGAGGATAAGATCGCGCGCGATGAGACAGAGGAGAATCATTGACGGAAAGACAATGAAGACATTGACCGCCATCAGCCGCCGTAGGGCCTCGCGCATGCGCGCGATCTCGTCCTGCATGCGCGAGAGTGCCGCGAGCCCCGTCTGCGTGAAGACGGTGTTAAGGTTCGTCCGAAGGAGGTCGGGGAGGTTTCGGCTCTTGTTGACGAAGGCGAGGTCGGCGGGCGAGTAGAGGCGGCCGACGAGAACACCGTAAAGGTTGCTCAGACTTACGCTCACGAGCGAGGAGGCCATCATCTTCCAGCCGAAGCGATAGAGGGGCTTAAGGCGCGCGAGATCAAAGCCGCGGCAGAGCCGCCACTTGAGGAGAATGCTGCGCACGATGACACCGACGAGGTTCGAGAGTGTGCACGACCAGACGATCGCCCAGACACCGAAGCCCGCCGCCGCGAGGACGACGCCGACGATGAAGGACGTGAGCACGGCGGAGAGCGCGATTCGGAAAGAAAGGTCGAATCGCATCGCGCGGCAGACCTCGGCCGCCTGCACCGAGCCGATGGCGATAAGGAAGAGATTGAGCGTCAGAACACGCAGGACGGGGACAAGGCCGTCGTTCTTGTAGAACGCAGCGACCGACGGCGCGGCGAAGAAGAGCACGACATAAAGGACGGCCGCCACGGCGAGACCGAGATAGAAGACCATCGTGAAGTCGAGCACGTCCACCTCTTTCTTCTGGACGAGTGCCTGACCAAGCCCAGAGGTGACGAGCACCTGCCCGACCGTAATGAAAATCATGACGAGCGCGACGATGCCGTAGTCGGTCGGCGTGAGCAAGTGCGCGAGAATGATGCCGAGCGTGAAGTTGAGCCCCTGCGTACAGGTCTGCTCCAGCATCATCCAGACGGCGCCCTTCGCCGTCCGTCCCTTCAAGTCTCGCGCTTCGTCCTCCATCAGTAGCTCCCGCGCATAAGAAGGACCGAGCGCACGGTCTTAAAGACAATCCAGATGTCGAGCCACGGCGACCAGTTGAGGACATAGTTGACGTCCAGCGACACGCGCTCGGCATAGTCCGTGTCGCTCCGACCCGATGCCTGCCAGAGCCCCGTGATGCCAGGTCTCACGGACGAGAAGATTTCGAACGCAGAGCCGTAGTAGGAGATTTCCTTCTCAACGATTGGGCGCGGCCCGACGAGCGCCATGTCGCGACAGAAGACATTGAAGAGCTGCGGCAACTCGTCGATCGACGTCTTACGCAAAATGCGTCCAAGCGGTGTCACGCGTGGGTCGTTCTTAAGCTTAAAGTCGCGCGCGAACTCCGCCTTCAGCGCGGGGTCGGCATCAAGAAGCGACTGAAGCCGCGCGTCCGCATCGCGATACATTGAGCGGAACTTCCAAACGGAAATTGGGCGCCCCTTCTTGCCAAGGCGCTTCGCGCGGTAGAAAATGGGCCCTGGGCTCGTCACCTTGATCAGGATTGGCACGACGAGGAAGAATGGAAGGGCGACGATGAAAATACTGAACGCGAGGACAAAGTCAATGACGTTCTTCTCCCACGCGAGGAGGCGCATGCGGCGCTGATTGACCATCTCAAGCCCGCCCAGTGTACCGACCGCGATTGCGCGCGCACCAGCAATTGGAATGGCCTCAATCGTCGGCAGATATTCGACGAATGCGAACTGCTGGGTGAAGGAGGCGAGTTGCGCCTGGAAGAAGCGGTCGTCACGATAACAACAGAAGACGTGTTGGACATTCGCCTGACGCCCCGCCGCGACGATCTCGCGAAGCTCCTCGCGTCCAAATCGCCGCACGATGCGAAAGCCAAAGAAGGGATCGTCCGCAAGATGCTGAATCAATCGAGTTGCCGTTTCGCCCTCGCCCACGACGAACGCGGGGATCTGCCCGAGGCCGAACCGCTTCAGGAGGCTTCGCAGGATGTCGCGGAAGGTTTGCGCCGTCGCCGCCGTGAGGAACGCCGAGACGACGAGGACGACGCGCGAAATCTGCTCAACCTCGCGACTAAAGCCGAGAACGGCCATCACGAGGAGATGCGTCAAGAGCGCGCTCAAGACGAGGCGGCGGAACTCCTCGACGGGTCCAAGTGGCATACCGGGATACGAGCCACGGCCGTGGTAGAGACGCGAGACGGCGTTGATCGCGAGAAAGAGGACGATGACCGGCCACGCATGAAGATAGGCGAACGGCGCGTAGAGCCCGAAGCCCGTGAGATAGTAGGCGAAGACGACGAACGCCCAGACACCCACGATGCAGAGGGTGTCCGCGAGCATGAGCGCGGCGACGCGAAGACGGCCCGCGCCCATCCTACTTTACCTCCTTCACGCGGCGGTAGAGCGAGAACGAACGCTTGCCGAACGACACGCGATCCATGAGCTCGTAACTTGCGCCCGCCGGGAGACGAATCTTCTTATCCTCGTCAAAGACGTAATCGGGCAGGTCGATCGCGCCGAACTTGCCAGGGCTCGCGTGGCGTCCGTTTAGACGATACGCGAGAAGCCCCGTGTGCGCGACAAGGGCGGGTCGCTTCTCGTCATGATACTCCTGGTCACCGTAGACCCACGCGGCATCCTTCGCAGGGCCCTTGTAGTCCGCACGAATCTTTTCCTCCGCCCAGTCGCACGCGCGCAGATAGGCGTTTCGGCGCGAACCGGGGACATGCGGCTTCACGAGCATCGCGACATCGATCGCCGCGAGGACGGCGACAACGAGCGGCAGCAAGAACTTCGCGGGACGCCCCTTCTGCGCGACAAAGCGTGAGACTTCAAGAAGTCCCCACGCCGACCAGCCGAAGAAGAGGATGCCCGACTGGATCCAGTAGCGCATCTCTGGCGGATCGTAGTTTTTGAAACCGTAACATCCGAGCATCTGTCCCGCGAGGACGAGGTAGTTGAGCACGGCGATTGCGAGCACGATTCCCTCCGCCGCCGTGAAGCGTTTCGTCGCGATGCGCCACGCGATGGCGGCGACGGCAATGACGAGAAGGACGATCATAGCCAACCTCCCAAAATCTTGATGAAGTGCGGCGCGGGTAACCAGTGCCCCGTGAAGGCGTGCGTCATCACCGTGACCGCCGCCGTGCCAAGGGCCCAACCGAGCGACGGCCAGAGGATCAACGAGACGACCTCGCCGTTGATCGTGCGTCGACGAATCGCCCAGACAAGAACGCCGACGCACCACGCGAAGACGAGGACGCTGCCGACCGCGAAGCCATACGAGAAGAGCGAGATGAAGACGAAGAGGCCGAGGCCGATGAAGAGCGGACGCCGCGCGACCGCGCCGTAGCCGAGAAGCGCGAACGCGAGGCACTTGCCGGGATCGCGCAAGCCGTCCATCGCGTGGCGCGTCATCTCGTCGTTCGCGAAGAGGAGCGCGAGGGCCCACCACGCGACCGTCGCGCCGAAGATTCGCCTGACGAGAAAGAAGAGCGGAACACCTGCGAGCGCGACAAAGCCGATTCCAATGACCTGAATCGCATGCTCGCCCGACATTCCCGTGAGCCACACGAGTCCGCCGCTTAAGACCTGAAAGAGGACTCCGAAGCGCGGATGGAACGCGAGACGCCAGTCGCCACGCGCAAAAGCATCCGCCATCGGTGCGTAGCGCGTGATAGAGTCGGACATTGTCACAGGGTAGAGGGCGACTGTGAACGTCGCAAAAATCGCCCAATACAAGAGCGCAACGAGCCAGACACGTCGTGTCTCTGTCATTTCTTGACCTCCTCAATGAGATTCACCAGTTCGACAAGGTGTCGGTCGCGACGCGCGGCGTCGAAGCCGACCCAAAGCGCGTTCGGATGCTTGGCCATGCGATGCGCGGCAAAGCGCAGGCGCCAGACGTTCGCCATCAGCGCGAGATCCTCGCCCGACCACGGCACGGCGGAAAGCATCTCGCGCGCGATGCGAGCGAGGCGCACACGCACCTCGCGCTTCAGGCTCAACTCCGAAAAGCGATAGACGAGCGTCTGCACGAAGTCGCCGCACGGCAAGTCTTCCGTCAACTTGTCAAAATCAAAGACGGCGGAAAGTTGGTCGCCCGTAAACGCGTAGTTCTTCGCGTGGAAGTCTCCATGCACGACCGCGAGGCGGCGTCCTGCAAAGGAGCGCGAGGTCTCGGGCAGGGCGAGGAGCGCACGCAACGGACACGCGGCAAGAGGATGGCGAGACGAGTAGTCGCAGATGACTTGCCACGCGCGTTCGGGGTCGCGCGGAGAACCCACGAGGCGCGCGAATGTCGTCACACGCTGAAGCGCACGGGAGAGCCTGACACAACCGTCGACGAGGCTCCGCGCTTGGGTGTCATTCATCTCGTCCAGCGGAACCGTGCGCGCGTCGATCCACGGCGCAACCCAGACTGCGTAACGTTTATAAGAAATAAACGTGTCCGTCAAGAGTCGCGCAAAAAGCGGCTCGTCACCGAGGTCGCGCAGACTCGCAACCGTGCGGCTCCACTCGTCCGCCGTGCCAACCTTGACGAATACCGGGGGCTGTCCCTGCGCCTCGCCGCGAAAGACGGGATACGTGCACTTGACTTCGAGGGGCGTGAGGCGATACGCGACACCGAGCACGCCCGCGATGAGGTGCGAGAGTTCCTCGAGGTCAATATCCAAGTTCAGGAAGCTGGAGTGGTAGACGCGCATCACGTAACCGACTGGCGAAATCCCATCTTGATCGTGCCGAGGCAGAATGCGAAACTGAAAAGGCTCAGAATGCGAAAGCTGAAGCTGAAGATTGTCGGCACGCCACAGCGCGGCAGGAGGAAGATGGCGACGCGGTTGAACTTAAACTCGAGATCAGCGAAACGAGGCCCCTTCCCCGCCGCCTCCGCGTACGGATAGGCGACGTAAGGCATAGGTTTCTCAAACGCAATCGTCGGGATCTCTGCTCCGTCTGTTGGCGTGTGCGCGAGAAACGTCTCAATCGTCTCGCCCGTCAGTGCCTTCAAGTTATGGCGCGTCTCGGCCTCGTTGACGGACGCATGCACCACATTTGTGTGACTCATGATGCCGCGTAGATCGACCTTGACGCCGTAGACGTTCTCGTTGACCATGAGCTCTGACGGCACGGGCTTCTTCTCGGCGCGGAAGGCGGGCTTCTCGTCGCGCACAACGATGACACGAAAGGGGCCCGTCCCCGAGCGGTTCTTCTTACCCCACCACATTGAAAACGCCTTCCAACCGTAGAACGCCGCAAAGTTCTTCACGTAGTCGCAGGGACGCCACGTGACATCAAACTGCCTGAGAATCGTAAAGCGCGCGCGGATTGCGCCGAGGACGGCGTCCAACTCTGGAAGCCCGCGGTTCCAGACAACGAAGAGATAGATGGGGAGGGGCGATTCGCTCATCTCGGTCATTTCTCCCAAAGATCCTTCACCCACGCGCACGGCTTCGTCCACGTGTTGAGGTGCTTGCCGCGATAGCCGACGATGGCTTGGTCGGGATTTGGCTTACCATGAA
>CAYNVE010000078.1:0-6055 GCA_964400635.1 uncultured Lentisphaeraceae bacterium | reverse complement strand
GTTTTCAAATTGTATTAAATTCTCATCAGAGGTTTCTACACGCGCTGGGGCATCGCAGGGTCAGACCCTAATCATAGGGTTTGAGCGGTACTTGCGCGCGAGAAGTCTGAGAATGACTTAGAGAAGCGGGCCCGTCAGAAGGCCGAGGATGACGCCGAGCGCGTAGACCGAAGCGAGGATCGCGAGATTCTCCTTGAGACTACGGTTCGTCCGGAAAAGAACGAGAAGACCGAGACCCGAACCCGTGAACGACGAGGCCATCATCGCACCCGGACTCATCGCGCCCGTCAGGTAGAGTTTTGCGCTCGCGACGGAGACAGCACAGTTGGGGACGAGCCCCAGAGCCCCCGCCACGCATTCGCCGAAGACGGGCGCGTTAAGACGAAGCTTGAGAAGAGAGTCCTCGCCAAAGAAATGCAGGCACAACTCAATCGCGCCCGAGATGACGACGATGAAGGCGAAGATTTCGGCCGTGTGGATGAGCGCAGGCACGAGAATCCCCTTGTGCTCGTGGCAACCACAGCGGCTATGTGCGCAAAGATCGTGGACGGCCGTCGGCCGGCGCATGTGACGGACGAACGCGAGAATGCCATTCGCGAGAAAGCCGACACCGAGCGCGCAGACGATTTTAATGCCAACAATCTTCACAAGCAGCGAGAGGGGCGCGCGCTCCGAAAGAAGAACGGGGACGAGTTCGTCGGAAGTTGAAAGAAAGACTGCGAGAAGCGTCCCGACTGTGATGACGCCGCCCGCGTAGAACGAGGCCGCCGCCGCCGAGACGCCGCACTGCGGCACGGCCCCCGCGAGCGCGCCCGCCGCAGGGCCGATGGAAGAAGCGCGCTCGAGAAATCTCTCGAGCGCACCGTTCGCATGCGCCTCAACCGCCTCCAAGACGAGATATGTCACAAAGAGGAACGGCAGAAGGAGCAGCGTCTCCTGGAGGAATTCAATCACGCCTCAGGAGCGATCGCCTCCGCCGGGCACTGCGCCGCGCACGCGCCGCAGTCGACGCACTTGTTCGGGTCAATCACGTAGGGCGTGCCCTCGGTAATCGCCTCCGCCGGGCACGTGTCCTTGCACGAACCGCACGACACGCACTTGTCAGCCGCAATCTTATGAGCCATTTCTTTACTCCTTGTGTTTTTGGTGGTTACGAAAAAATCGTTTCTTCTATTATATCAAAACTTAGCGCATGATGACGATGAACGGACTCGGGCAGAAGGCGAGGCGCAGGGCGCGGATCTCGCTCGTCGAGAGCGCGGCGTCATAGACCGCCCAGTCGTCAAGATAATAGCCACCATCGCCCGACCAAAGCTTCTTATAGCCGCCGAGGGTGCCACCGTGGAACGAGCCGAGTTGGCCCGCCTGCCCCATCGCGGGAACGAAAGACTCGCCCACGATCGGCGCACGCGAGTCCACGTAGAAGCGCGTCGAGTAGCCGTCCAAGACGATGGCAAAGAAGTGGAACTGCGTCGTCAAGTTCTGGACGTTCGTCGCGCGGCAGACTTCCCAAAGCGTGCCGCCCGACCATGTGACGACAGCGACCGTCGTCTTGTCAACGGCAACGAGGCCGAGCCCCTGCTGCGAACCCGCTGTCGTCGAGCCAAGCCCCCAGAGCGGCGCCATGCCGCCTTCGCGATCGGCGCACATCAGCCGCGCGACCGTCGTCACCGTCACCGCGCCTGCCGATTGCAGGTTTCGTCCCTTATCGTTCGAGTTCCACCATGGCGTCAGCGTGTTACCGTCAAAGATGCCGACATGCGCCGACTTACCTGACCGGCCGCGCCGCACGACGAAGGGCCCTGACCCAGACTTTTCCCCGCCCCAACGGATGGAAGCGTAGGAGTCATCGGCCTTGACGAGATCCGTCGTCACATCTTGGTCAAAATCGTAGTGGTAGATATTCTGAGGGGCTCGCACCTTCGCGCTCACCGACGAGCCGCCCGCCGAATACTCGAGATCCTCATATTCCGTTTCATCCTGATCCTTAAACCGTCCGCCGAGCGCGACGGTCGCAAAGCCATTCGTAAACGACGTCTCATTCTCGTTGCCCTTGAGCAGGACGACCGAGGTGCTACCCGCAGGGATGTCATCTGCGTCAAAGCCAGCCGCGTTGAGCGTGATCGGGATGGAGGCGTTCAATTTCGCGCGGTTATTGAACGTAATGCCGCCCGCCGTCGGCGAGAGTGTGAGCGACGTAAGACCCGAGAGATTCTGCTCAAGATTGAGCGTCGAGGTTCCAAGCATCTTGAGCGCGACATCTGTCAAGGTCGACCCATTAGCGCACGTCTCAAACGTGCCTTCCTTGACGATGATCGTGCCAGCCGTGCCCGTCGTGTTACAGATAAAGAACTTGCCCGACCCCTTCTTCGTAAGTATATGGCCGTTCAAATTAAGCGACGTTCCGCCCCACTGATTCGCGACAAGACCCCAGTCGTAGTTCGCCGTGATAAGCGCGTCACCCTGAAGCGTAAGAGATTGGGTCTGCCTGTTTCCAGATTTCATATTCGAGCCCGTGTTCTTGACCGCGCCCGCATAAAGCGTCTCGCCCGTCACGCTCTTCGTCGCGACGCCCTTACCCGTGATCGTAAGCACATAGCAGTGATTCTCCGAATTCGCGAGATCGACAGTCGCACCGTCCTCGATCGTCACCTTTGAGTCGCCGAAGCCGTCTCGCGTCTCCGTCGAGAGCGTCCCCGACTTGACGGTGATGCCGCCCGTGAAAGTTGAGGCCTTCGTCATCTTGACGTCACCATAAACCTCGACCTTGCCCGCGCCCGTGATCGCGTTCTCGTACGGACTTTCGGCCGCCGTGATGACGAGCGTCGCCGTCGCGGGGTTGATCGTGATTTTTTCAGTCGCCACGAGGCGCGCTTCTTGGTCGAGCGTCGGCACGAACGAGACGCGCGCGTTGGGGCTCAAGATATTGATCGCCGTATACGAATAATAGGACGGCATCTCGACTGTGACATCATGGCCCGTCTCGTTCAGGATAATGATTTCACCGTCAAGCGGCACATCGGTCGTCGACCAGTTTGCCGCGTCCGAGAAGTTGACCGTCTCCGACGAGAGCGTCAAGATTGGCGAACCCTTGTAGATGACGACATAGCCGGTTTCAAGGAAGCGAATTGACGGCTTCTTGATAAGCGTCCCGTCCGTGTCGTAGAGCTTGATGCGGTCGCTCGTCAGCCCCGAGCACTTGAGTGTGACAATCTCGCCCGCATAACCGAGCTTGAGAGAAATCCCAGACGATTCCGAAGCCTTCAGAAGTGTGTTCGTGTCAAAGCGCGTCGTCTGCATATTGAGCGAAACACCGTTCGTGATGGCGACAGTGCCGAGGCCCGAGACCGATGCGCCCGAGAGCGTATACACCGCCGACCCGACAGAGGCCACCTTGTCGAGAAGAAGCGTCGCACCCTCGGCGACCGTAATCTGCTCGGTGATCGGGAGCGTCGCCGCCGATGCCTTGATTGTCGTGTTGCCACGAACCGTAATCGGCATCTTACGTGCAGAATTATAGGTCGAGATGCCGACATCGCCCAGAACGAGCGTACCGCCGTTGAGGTTCATCTTGTTCGTGCCCGTGGCACTCGATGAAAGTTTGATGCCAGGTGCCGTAAGTGTGCCGCCCTCGATGTTGATCGTATGTGTTCCACCCGTCTTGCCAATCAGGATCTGCGAGGCGGCCGTAAAGGTCGATTCATCTTTCATCGTGAAGACCGACGTGCCGTTCCAATGACCGAACATGATTGAACTGGTGTTCGAGTCCAAGTCCACCGTCCCCGTCACTTTGACGGATGACTTCCCATTCAGCGTCACCGTCGATGTACGACCCAAGTAACCATCGCAGAGCTTGAACCGCATCGCCGTGATATTCGCATCAAAGAGGGCGTAGTCAGCCGTTCCGAGAGAGAAATCGTTCGCACCCCCAACCCCATATATGACGTTTACGTTCTCAAAACGACCCTGCGTGTACGTACCCGAGGCCTCGCCTGTGATGTAGAATGTCTTGCGCTCACCCTCCGCCGAGCCGAGCGTGAAATAGCCGCCCGTGCTGTTCAGCGTCGCGACGGCGGAAGAAGGCGACCCAACGAGATAGACATTGCCGTTCGCGCGTGGCACGATCGTCGTCGGCACATAAACATCGTTGTAGACCGGCGCGTTGCAGTTCGAGATCGTGATGTCGGGTGTCGTCACGACAAGCTTCGCGCCGTCCTCAACATGGATGCCCTTGAAAGACGGCACCGCATCCGCCACCGACTTTGAGAGCGTCAGCACATACGCATTCGTGACCGTCACGTAGTCCATCGCAATCGCCGCATCAAGGTCAAGCGTGACATCACCCTGAAGCGAGATAAGCGCGTCATCCGCCGTCGGCGCGGTGTCCACATCCCACTTTGAGGCATCCGACCACTTCGCCGATTCACTCTCACCGATCGTCAGCGTCGGAAGTTTCTCCTCAAGCCCTGAAGGCAGCAATTGAATGGCCGAGATACATCCGCGCGCGCCGCTCCGCGCGCTCGAGATTGTAAGCGGGCCCGTAAGTCCGCGCACGACGAGCGCGTTCTCGCCGCGCGTCGCAGTGCCTTTGGCCGCCGCCGAATAACCCCATGTCGCCGTGCCCTCCATCGCATAACTCGACGATGTGTCGCATGTGTAGCTTACGCCGTTCACCGTCTTCGCCGAGAATGTGTTGCCCACGCCGTCGTCACGCGCGCAATAGATGATGAGGTCGTAGCGATCGTAAGGGACCCGATCAAGCGAAATCGTGATGCCCGAGCCGTCATCGAGATAGCCGTCGAGGAAGTTGCCATCCGTGAGGCCGCCCTGCGTCGACCACAACTCCTTTGAACTCCATGTCAGCGTCGAAAGGCCGTCCGAAAAAAGCGCGGTGGACGTACCGCTCGCCGAAGATGCATCGGACGCCCATGTGCCCTTCTGAAGGGCGCCCTCGGTCGAGGCCGCCGTCGTCGATCCAGCCCCCTGGCGGCCACACGACGCATTGAAGTCAAAGCCGACGATAAGCGGATCGGTTGTTTCAAGCCACGCGCGGCGAACGCCACCTTGAATGGCCGAGAAGTCGAGCTTCGCGATCTCGGTGTCATCAGGCTTCGTCGTGCCGCCATCGCCCGTTCCCTTGACGAGGATCGTGCCATCTGAGGCGATGTGGAGCGCATTCGCCGAGAGCGTCGTATCGAGAATCAGCGTCGCGCCCGCATCGAGTTTCACATAGATGTCGGCTTGGTCCTTGAACGCGGTGTTCAGTTCCGACGCCTTCACCTCGCTACCCGCATAGGCCGACATCTCAGATCCGAAGCGAAAGTTCTTAATCTCATCCTCGGAGAGTGTCGCCGAGAAGACGGCGAGCGCGGTCACTTCAAGCCCCGTCGCGGGAGGGAGATTCGTCACCTCGCGCAGGCCGCCAATGTTGATGCCGTTGTAAGTAGTATCCCTGGCGCGAAGCCCTGGCGCAGAGAAGACGGTCGTTGACAAATATGTGTCTTCCGAAGGCGAGAGCGCGTAGACATACGTACCGCCGTCTGGTCGATTATTGTAGGCGAGCGTCGTATAGGTGGATGGAATCGTCCAGTTCGAGCCGCCGCTCCAAGCATTTCCTTGCCAAATACCGCACACCTTCTGGTCGGACGATCTTATGTAAGAGCCGACATGATTCTTGTAGGTCCCCGACGCCTGCACCGACGAGAAGAGAACCTGGTTGTTGGCCGCGGCGAGATCGAGGCCCTTGCAGCGCATGATGAGCGTGTGCGCGCCCATGGCTGTTGTGGTCTTCAGAAGGATGCCGTACGCGCCCGTGACGGAGATCGAGGTCTTGTCGTCCGCAATCGTATTGCCGTTGGCATCGAGCGTGCAGGTACCCTTCGTAAGCCTACTAAAGTCGTTGTCCCACGTCGCGAGCGGCATAACGGCCTCGGCAACGGCGCCCGCAAACAGGACGACGCAAAAAGCCAAAATGGAAGAAAGCGGTTTCATCCCAGATTCTCCTCTTAAAACAGTTATTTAAACCATTTTATCCAACCACCGCTATTCTGTCAAT
>CAYNVE010000077.1:0-6149 GCA_964400635.1 uncultured Lentisphaeraceae bacterium | reverse complement strand
CGGTAGACCTTCACCTCAATGTCGGGCGTCGTCTCAACATCGAGCTGCTCGATGACCTTGTCGAAGAAGTCCATGTTCGTTTTCGCCGTCACGATGATGAGCTTGTTCGAGCGCTCGTCCGAGAGGATGAGCACCTTGCCGCGAATCATGCCGCGATCCGCGTCGGAGACGGAAGTGACGAGCGACTGATTCACCGTCGTCGTCTGCGCCTGCTGTTGGTTCTGGTTCTGCCGCTGATTCTGCAGGCGGTTAAAACCAGGCCGAAAGGGCATCATCATCTGATTCTGCTGCGCCGTCTGCGCCGACTTGCCCTGCTTCTCAAGCTCCTTCTGGCTTTCTTGCACAATCGCTTCGAGCGCCGTCTTCACGTCGGCCGCCGTCGCGTATTTAATCTGGCGCACGAAGACATTCTCGGTGACGGGCGTGGGCACGTCGATCTTCTTCGCGATCTCGCGCATGCGATTCAAGTTCATCTCGGTATCGGTGACGAGGATCGTCCCCGTGCGCTCGAAGACGTTGAGAACGCCCTTGTCGCTCTTAAGCCCTTCCAGCGCCTTCTGCGCCTCGTCGAGCGCGATGTTCTGAAACGAGAGCATCATCGAGACGACCTTCGTTGTTTCGCCGAGCTCCGCCTCAGGATCCATGACGAGCGGAATGCCGTCCTTGCGCACCGTCCCGCGTGGAAGCGCGCGCACGAACTTCTCGCCATACGGCTCCAAGTGGATGCCGTTCATCTCGAGCACCGTCTCAATGGCGAGAATCTTGTCTTCGTCAGAAAGCACCTGCCCCTGCTGGGGCTGAAGCGTAATGGAGGCGGCCGGCGTCGCGGGATCCTTGAGAACGGTCTTGCCGACAAGATTCCCGTAGACCATAAGCACAATGTCGAGCGCCGCGCCATTAAACTCAATCGAGCGCCCGCCCGGGTCAACATTTGACGCGCCGGGATCAGACGTCCGACCGCCACTCAATGGCGGTGACGGCGGCTGCGGCCGCGTCGTGCGCGAACGCCCCAAGAGCGACGACGGCTTACGCGCCGAGGTGTCCGCCGCCTGCGCGAGGTCGTTCAGCGAAAAGAGGCACACCATCGCCACGGCGGCCGTCATTCGAAATATGGATGATCTCATCTCTCCTCCTCCTTCAAGACAGAAAAACGACTACTTATCCTCGCGCATATACGCACACGTGAGCGAAAGCGAGCCCTTCAAATAGCCGGGCTTCGACTTATTCGGTTGGACGCTGATCTCGCGGATGTCGAACATGCCGTCCTTCGCCTGCTCAAGCGCATACATGAACTTGACGAGCGCCTCCAGCGAGCCTTCCCACGCCTTCACCTCAATGGGCAACTCAAGAACGTCGTCGGCCTCGACTTCCTGACCCGCGTCAATCTGCGTAATCAGGACGCGATTCGTCCGCGCGATTTCCTCGACCTTGCGTAGCCACGTCGTGTCGGTCGCCTGACCGAACGCGAAAGTCGGCATTGCGTTCTTCTCCTCTTCGTAGGCGTCGTCCCACTTCGTGCGCTCACCAATGAGCGCACACTCGCGCTCGTAGCGCGCCTTCTCGCGGTCGTACTTCTTTGCGGCCGAACGCCACGCACTCTCGAACGAGACAAACCACAGCACGACCGCCAGCGCGTAGAGAAGCGCGATGGCGGCGATCGCGGCGATCGCCTTTTCTTTTAGGCCAAGTTCATTCATCTTCTTCGTTGTTGCATTCGAGGTCGAATCGCTGCGTACCGTCCTTCTGCGAATGGACGGAGCCGAGGACGACGTGCGTGAAAACAGCCTCGCCGCCTTCCGTCGCCATCTCGGCGAGATTGTCCTTGAACTTGTAGATGGAGCCCTTGTCCGTCGCCTCGCCCTTGACGCGCACACCCTTCTCGCGCGTAAACTCAAAGCCCGAGAGCGTGATGTCACCCTCAAGACGATCCGAGACCGCCTTCATCATCTCAAGCGCGCCGCGCGAGAAGTCGGAATACTTTCTCACGAGCATCGTCTTCGCCTTCTTGTCCGCGACGGCCTTATACTGCGCCTGATGGCGGCGCGAGAGGCCCTTCACATGGTCGGTGCAGAAATCGTAAGCGATGGGGACACCGAAGAGAACGCCCATCGCGAGCACCCAAATGCCCGCCGCAACGGCGAGGTGGCGGACGAGCTTCGCCTTGAAGCGCGTCTCGGCAAGGACCTGCCGCCAACTCTCGGGCAGGACATCGAGGCTCTCGGTCTCAAGTGCGCGCTCACGGATGCCCTGAAGGGCCTCATCGACCGAAACCTCGCGCTCGACCGTCGCGGCGAGATCCTTCGCGCCGTTGAAGTCCTCAGCCTCGAGGAGCGCGAGCGCCTTCTCGCGTGCGATGTCGGCCTCGGGAGTCAGCGCGTGAATGGAGACGGGCTCATCGCCATCAAGAACGACGAGGACGCGATCCGTGCCCGTCGTGAGGACGACGAGGCGGCGCGCGTCTAAAGCACCTTCGCCCGCGGGGGTGAGGTCGTTCCAGACCATACGTAGCGCGCCCAGAAAAAGCGCATCAATTTTGACGACGCTCAACTTCGCCGCGTCGAGGGCATTCGCCAGGTCATCGGTCGCGCCTTCGGGAAGCGCGGCGGCGAGGACGAGGCGCGCGTCGGGCGTCTCACGCACCGTTTCGCACGAAACGAGGAGCGGCTCGTCGGGGAACGGCGAGAGCGCCGTGACGAGCGGTGTCGCAAAGGCGATGGGGTCTTCGAGCGCCGGCACGCGCACCATCTTCAGAAGGAGGCGCGAAAGAGGAAGGGCCACGACGACCTCGCGGCTCGACGACTCGTCCGCGAGGAAGTGTAGCGCGCCGCTCTCGTAGACGGCGATCTTCGGCTCTTTCTGCATAGAATAAAATTATACCAAAAACCGCCGTCCTTTGCCCGCGCTTCTTGCGCCGCTCAAGATCAGCCAGGCAGGGCGAGGAACGAGCCGAGGTTCATGCCATGCGAGGCCTTGAGAAGAACCGTGTCGCCCTTCTCGAGAAGCGACGGAAGCGCGGCGCGGAGGGCGTCCAGATTCTTAAAGGCGCGATGCGCGGCACACTGAGATGAAAGTTCGCCGACGCCGACGACGAGCGCAAGCGGAAGACCTCGCGCATGGTCAAAAACCTGCCGATGATAGCGCAAGGCCTCGTCCCCCAGCTCGAACATATCGCCCAGAATCGCGACGCGACGACCCGTCGCGGGCATCTCGGCGAGTTTGTCAAGCGCAGCCATCATGGAGTCGGGATTCGCGTTGTAGGTGTCGTCAATAAAATGGACACCGTCCTTCTCAACCTGCCGCCAACGCGCGCCGGGAAGCGCGAAATCTTCAAGCGCCTCCCGCGCCGCCTCGGCCGTCACGCCGAAATGCGAGGCAACGGCGAACGCGAGCGCGGCGTTCGACTCAAAGTGCGGCGGATACGCTTGGCCCTTGTTGAGCAGGCACGCGGCCGACGACAAATCAACGC
This sequence comes from uncultured Lentisphaeraceae bacterium, assembly GCA_964400635.1. Taxonomy (GTDB): domain Bacteria; phylum Verrucomicrobiota; class Kiritimatiellia; order RFP12; family UBA1067; genus UBA1067. The sequence goes on along the minus strand of CAYNVE010000077.1, from coordinate 2,683 downwards.
CGCGCGCGCGAGTCGAACGCGCCGCGAGCGCGGCGGCAAAATCGTCGCGCGAAGGAAAGACGGCAAAGTCCTTCGCGCGCGCGACGAGCGTCCCCTTCTCCTCGGCGATAAGCGCGCGCGTTTTGAAAAACTCAAGATGCGCCGTGCCGACACCCGTCACGACGCCGACATCCGGCTCTGCGATGTCGCAAAGCGCGGCAATCTCGCCCGGGTGGTTCGAGCCCATCTCAAGGACGAGAAAATCGAGATCGTCGGGCGCGTTCAAAATCGTGAGCGGCAGGCCGATGTGGTTATTGAAGTTCCCCGCCGTCGCGTACGTCCTCCCCGCGCGCGCGAGGAACGCCTTCAGAAGCTCCTTTGTTGTCGTCTTGCCCGCAGATCCCGTCACGCCAACGACCGTCACGCCGCGCGCGGCAAGAGCGTGGCGACGCGCGCGCGCCTCGGCCTGCAGAGCGTCAAGCCCGTCGATAACGCGCACGGCACCCCGTTCGCGCGCCATCGGGATAAAGGCGTGTCCGTCCGCCTTCTCGCCCTTCAACGCGACAAAGACATCGCCTGGATGAACCGCGCGCGAGTCAAACGTGAACGTCACGAGACGCCCCGCGTCGAATGGCGATAGAAGGCGACGAGCGTCTTGATCTCGTCGAACGGCTCAATGTCGTTCTCGACGCGCTCCAAGGCTTGCGTGCGGTTGAGCCCCTCGCGATAGATGAAGCGGTGCGCTTCTTTAAGCGCGTGGATGACATCGCGCTTAAAGCCACGGCGCGTGAGGCCGACGACATTGGGGCCAATCACCTTCGTTGCGCCGTCCACCATGTCGCCGAGCATGTAGGGTGGGAAGTCCTGACGAATCTTCGTCATGCCGCCCACCATCGCGTGCATGCCGACCGTGCAGAACTGGTGCGAGGCCGCGCAGCCGCCGATGATGGCGTAGTCTTGCAGATGCACGTCACCCGCGAGCTGGACGGAGTTCGAGCAGATGACGTGATTACCGAGGATGACACCATGCGCCGCGTGGCAGTAGCACATGAAGAGGCAGTCGCTGCCGATGATCGTCTTCTCGCCATCGGCCGTGCCGAGATGGACGGTCGCGAACTCGCGGATAACCGTGCGGTCGCCAATCTCAACGTACGAGACCGAGCCGTCCTGATACTTGAGATCCTGCGTCTTCATGCCGATACAGGCGTAGGGAAAGACCTGGCACATCTCGCCGAGCGTCGTGTGCCCGTCGATGATCGCACCCTGCGCGATGCGCGTGCCTGCGCCGATCTTCACGTCACGACCGATGTGCGCATACGGTCCAATCTCGACATCGGCTCCGAGGGTGGCGCCGTCTTCAACGATTGCTGTTGGATGAATCATGGCTTTTCGATCCTTTCTTGAAAAAGAGCCTTAAAGATGCTTCCGGAAAAAGTGAACGGAGAGCGCGAGGCAGACGAGGACGGGCAAAAAGATGAGAATTTCGGGATGAAGCGCGTAACGTTCTTCGAACGAGAGCATGAGGATGACGACGAGATAGTAGCCGAGCGAGACGGCGAGCGAAATCGCCATGCCAATCGACGACTCCTTACGCTGCGAGCGGATGCCGAGCGGCACACCGACGAGGACGAAGCAGACGGAGGCCAGCGCAAAGACAAGGCGCTTCGCAAACTCGACCTTGAGGCTCGCGACATCCTCGGCGAGGATGTGCTTGCGGCTCCCGCGATCCGAGAGGCTTCCCGTCGCCGCGTCGCGCTGATGGGAGACGCTCGCAATCTCCTTCAGAAGCGGGAAGAAGGTGAGATCCTTGCGCGTCGGGTTGTACTTGCCCGTCTTGAAGACATCCTTGATTGTGTAGGCGAATCGTCCGAACCGCGCCATCGTCGGATGCTTGTCGTCGAGCGGATCAACGGTCATCTGATAAAGGTCGAGCGTGACATCGTTGCCATCCTGCGCGACGAGGGCCTTCTCGGCCGTGATAACGCGCACCGACTCGGGGTTCGTGTAGTCCGCGACGACGAGGTCGTGAAGCCAGTTTCCGTCTTTCGAGCCAAAGTAGAGTTTCGCCCCTGGGAAGTCGTCAATCATGCGCCCGGGCTCGAGGACACTTAAGCCCGCGCCGACCGACACGCGCATCTTCAGCGTCCGGCGAATATAATGCCCGCGCGGGACGATTTCGTTATTGACGAAAAGCCCGAGCAGCGTGCAGGCGAGGCCGAAGAGGAGCGGGTAGCGCACGACATGCAGAAGATGGATGCCGCACGCGCGCATCGCGGCGATCTCCGAGTCGGCACTCAGGCGCGAAAAGACGAGCACCGAGGCGACGAGAATCGCGAGCGGCACCGACCATTGGAGCGTCTCGGGTAGCGAGACAAGGCAGAACTCGCCGACGAGCGACATCGGCACGCCGTCCATGATGTAGGTGACAATCTGGACGAGAAGCCCAATCGTGAGGACGAACGACAGAACGAGAAACGCGAGAAAGAAACTCGCGAAGAAAGAGCCGAAGACGTATCGTTCAAGAGTCTTCAAGCGAACCTCAGAACGAAGTAGTTCTTCTTGCCCGAACGCAGAACGGCGACGCCGTCCTTCACGTCGTCCGCCGCGAAGACGCGCTTATCATCAATCTTCGCGTCGTTGAGCGAAAGCCCGCCCTGCGCCGCCATGCGCCGCGCCTCGCCGTTCGACTTGAACATGCCCGCCG
>CAYNVE010000076.1:0-6232 GCA_964400635.1 uncultured Lentisphaeraceae bacterium | reverse complement strand
CGCCCGCGCCGAACACGCCCGCGCCCGGATCCCATTCTGACGAGAAGAGGAACTTCAGCCCCTGCGACTTCCACACGTCGGACGAGGCAATTCCGAGTTCAAGGATGAGTGCGGCGGCGAGGACGAGTCCGAGCGAGACGCCTGCCCAACAGATGACCTTGAAAATGGTGTCGACTGAATGCTTCATCTTTTTGATTCCTTCTTTTGACGCCTAGTATGCTCTTTTTTTGTTAGCCGTGAATAAGAGCCCTGTGAAGATTGTGTTAAAAGTGGCAATACCATTGCCGAGACGGACGGATTTAACGAGATCTTCATCATTCGCTCATTCGCGTCTAACATGAAAAAGCCATACTATGTGCCAGACACAAACGAAAAGGAAAACAAAAGAATGAACGCAACAAAGAAAACCATCCTGGCCACGCTCGGCGCGGCTTCCATCGCGGTGACGACTCTCGCATCCGACCGCATTGAATTGAACGGCGCGGGCGGCAGTTTCCCCGCCCCGCTCTACCAGAAGTGGTGCTACGCCTACACGCAGTCCGAGAAGGGCGCGAAGGTGAACTACCAGTCCGTCGGCTCTTCCGCCGGCATCGCGCAGATCAAGGCCGGCACAATCGACTTCGCGGGCACGGACGCGCCGCTCTCTGATGCGGACTGCCAGGCCGCGGGCCTCGAGCAGTTCCACATGGTCTCGGGCGCGGTCGTCCCGGCGGTCAACCTCCCGGGCGTGAAGAGCGAGCAGCTCGTCCTCGACGGCGCGACGCTCACGGACATCTACCTCGGCAAGATCACGCGCTGGAACGACGCGAAGATCGCCGCGCTCAATCCCGGCCTCAAGCTCCCCGACCTCAAGATCACGGTCGTGCACCGCGGCGACGGCTCGGGCACGACGCACATCTTCACGTCCTACCTGACCTCGGTCTCGTCCGAGTGGAAGGAGCGCTTCGGCGCGGCGACGCAGCTCAAGTGGCCGTGCGGCATCGCGGGGCAGAAGAACCCCGGCGTCTGCAACAACGTCCGCCGCATCAAGGGCGCGATCGGCTACACCGAATACACCTTTGCGCTCGAGTCGAAGTTGACAGTCGCGACGCTCGCCGGCGCGGACAAGAAGGGCATCTCGCCGACCGCCGCGGACTGGCCGATTCTCGGCAAGACCTACATCCTGACGCGCAAGGACGCGACGACCGAGAAGAAGGCGGCCATGCAGGCCTATTTCGACTGGTGCTTCGCGGAAGGCGGCCCGACCGCTGTCCAGCTCCACTACATCCCCGTGAAGAAGTAATCTCCCTCGTCAACAGATCTCGTAAATTCCAAACCTGAACAACTATGAACAAGATGAACCTCATTCCTGTGTTCGCGCTCGCGGCCTCTGCGGCATTCGCCGCCGAGCCGACGACCGAATCGGCCACCACGAACGCGAACCTCACGATTGACGCGGGCGTTGACTTGCGCCTTCGCTACGACTATACGGATAACTTGCCGACCTCCTCGCGCGGCGAGTCCGATGACTCCAACTACGCACGCGTCCGCATCCGTCCGTGGATCAAAGTTGCCACCGACGACTTCGGCCTCTACCTGCGTGTCGCCGACGAGTTCCGCCACTACGAGCGGCCGAGTTCCAATTCGTCGAAGCAGCGTTGGCCCGACGTCGTCTTCATCGATAACCTCTATTTCACGGCGAATAACCTCTTTGACTGCCTTGATGCGAAGATTGGCCGTCAGGACATGGCCTTCGGCTCAAAGCGCATCCTCTCGGACGGTACGGGCGGCGATGGCTCGCGCTCGGCCTATTTTGACGGCCTGCGCCTGACGTGGCACGCCGACACGAAGCGCACACTCGACGGCTTCGCGTTCTACATGGACCACAAAGATTGGATGCCGACACTCGGCAAGGAGCACGAGAACGGCAAGGAGCCACACGCCTACGACACGACGGGCTACAACCAAGACGAGTTCGGCGCGGGCCTCTACTGGCAGGATCGCGCAAACGCCGACTTCGGCTACGATGCTTACTACGTCGCGAAGAAGGAGCTCCGCACGAGCAGCTCGAAGTACCGCAAGGAGGGCAAGGTCGCCGAGACGCACACCGTGGGCATCCGCTTGCTACCGCGCTTCACCGACACGCTGACGGGCGAGATTGAGCTCGCGGGTCAGGTCGGTACGCACCACCTCCTCGCGGGGCAGGCCTACGGTGGGCTCACCTATGCGCCGAAGCTTGGCTTTAAGCCGAAGTTCACGGGCGCGGTGTGGGCGCTTTCGGGCGATCAGGATGGCGAACGCGGCGACAACGCTTGGCACGCCGTCTTCAACCGCGAGACGGGGCTCGGCGAGTCCATCGCGCCGATGTACACGAAATACAACTACAATAACGTCATCTATCCGCACATCGCCTTCGGCTGCAACGTCGGCTCGTTCTCGTCGGTGACCGCGCAGGTTGGCCCGCTCTTCACGGCGGTGCGCGAAGAGGCGGCGGACGGCGAGTATCGTGGCGCATATGCGCAGGTGAAATACACGATCAAGCCTGCGAAACTCCTCGGCCTTGATGTCCTTCACGGCGGCAAGGTCTCCTTCCAGGGCGAGTACTTCGGCAAGGGCGACTATTTTAAGGACGACTGCGACCACGATGCGTTCTTCGCGCGCGCCGAAGTCGCGTGGGCCTTCTAAGCAAGGTTGTGGGCGTCCGCCCGTCAACGCGGCGGACTTTCGCGCGTGCGCGGCGCGGCTTGCAGGGCCCCACTTTCCCCTTGCAAGTAAAACGCGATTTATGATATACTATACAAAGTTTCTGTCTCGAATGAGGCCACTTTAGCTCAGTAGGTAGAGCACTTCCTTGGTAAGGAAGAGGTCGGCGGTTCGATTCCGCTAGGTGGCTCCACCTCGGGGCAGAGACGAAGAAAACAAAGAACAACTCACAAGGAAAAACGAGAAATGGCTAAGGAAACATTCGATCGCGGCGGTAAGCCGCACGTGAACGTCGGCACGATCGGCCACGTCGACCACGGCAAGACCACCCTCACGGCCGCCATTACGCACGTCCAGGCTCTCAAGGGCCTCTGCGAGGAAATCAAGTACGACCAGGTCGCGAAGGCTTCCGAGTCCGCCGGCCGTCGTGACGCGACGAAGATTCTGACGATCGCCTCCTCGCACGTCGAATACGCGACGGAGAACCGTCACTACGCGCACGTCGACTGCCCCGGCCACGCCGACTACGTGAAGAACATGATCACCGGCGCGGCGCAGATGGATGGCGCGATTCTCGTCGTCTCGGCCGTCGACGGCCCGATGCCGCAGACCCGCGAGCACGTGCTGCTCGCCCGCCAGGTCGGCGTTCCGAAGATCGTCGTCTTCCTCAACAAGTGCGACCTCGTTGACGATGCCGAGATGCTCGACCTCGTCGAGATGGAAGTCCGCGAGCTCCTTTCCAAGTACGACTACGACGGCGACAACGCCCCGGTGATCCGCGGCGCGGCGTATCCGGCGACGCAGGCTGCGTCGAAGGACGATGCGGCGTGCAAGTGCATCGACGAGCTGATGAACGCTCTCGACACCTACATCCCCGAGCCGCAGCGCGAGCTTGACAAGCCGTTCCTGATGCCGATCGAGGACATCTTCTCGATCGAAGGTCGTGGCACGGTCGTCACGGGCCGCGTCGAGCGCGGCGTCGTCAAGGTTGGCGACGAAGTCGAGATCGTCGGTCTCAAGCCGACGGCGAAGACGGCCGTCACGGGCGTCGAGATGTTCCGCAAGCTGCTCGACCAGGGCCAGGCGGGCGACAACATCGGCACGCTTCTCCGTGGCACGAAGAAGGAAGACGTCTGCCGCGGCCAGGTGCTCGCGAAGCCGGGTTCCATCACGCCGCACACCGAGTTCAAGGGCCAGGTCTACGTCCTGACGAAGGACGAGGGCGGCCGTCACACGGCGTTCATGAAGGGCTATCGTCCGCAGTTCTACATCCGCACGACGGACGTGACGGGCGACATCCAGCTCCCCGAGGGCGTCGAGATGGTCATGCCGGGCGACAACGTCGAGATCTCCGTCAAGCTGATCGCGCCGGTCGCTCTGGAAGACAAGATGCGCTTCGCGATTCGTGAAGGCGGCCGCACGGTCGGCGCCGGCACGGTCTCGGCGATCATCAAGTAAAGACAAAGGTCTTCTGTGAGATGCCTGCCCGCACTCCGGCCGCCAGTGGTCGGTCGGGGCGGCGGGCGGGCTGATCATCAAAGCAGAGGGCAGATTGAGTAAGGACTAAGACAATGCGTGATCTCGCGATTTTGGCTTGTGGCGAATGCAAGCGCCGGAACTACACGACGACTCGGAACAAGAAGACGACGACCGAGCGTTTGGAGAAGGTGAAATTCTGCCCGCACTGCCGCAAGCGTACGACTCACAAAGAGACGAAGTAAAGTCTTGTATAGGGTAGTAGCACAATGGCAGTGCAGCGGTCTCCAAAACCGCCTATGGGGGTTCGATTCCCTCCTACCCTGCCAACGAACAGGTAAGAGAACGAAAGATGAGCTTTTTCAAGAAGACGAAAGAATACCTCACGGGCGTGGGCGCCGAGGCGAAGCGCGTGACGTGGCCGGGTAAGCGCGAACTCTGGGAGTCGACGCTGGTCGTCATCTCGTTCATTTTCATTCTCGCCGCGACGACGCTTGTCTGTGACAAGGTCATCGAGGGCTTTCTTAAACTTGTCCACGCGGGAGCCTGAGGATTATGGAAAAGCAGTGGTTCGTCCTTCATACGCTGACGGGTCAGGAGAAAAAGGCCCAGCGTTCGATTGAAGCTCGCGTCAAACTCGAGCATATGGAGGAGTATGTCGGGCGGTGCGTCATCCCGACCGAGAAGGTTACCGACAAGAAGAACGGCAAGCGGCGCACGTTCGAAAGAATGTATTTCCCTGGGTATGTCATTTGCGAGCTCGCCCTCTATGACACGGCGCGCGGCTTTGACGAGAACGGGAAGAAGGCGATTTACGACCGGACGTGGCAGTTTCTCCGTGAGACGGCTGGTGTCATCGGTTTCGTCGGCGGGGATCGTCCCCAGCCGCTCAAGCAAAAGGAGATTGACGACATCCTTCTGGATCGGCCCTCGGGCGCGTCCGATGTCGCTCGTCCCAAGGTCAATTTCAACGTCGATGAGACGGTGAAGATTACTGACGGCGCGTTCATGGGTTTGACGGGCCAGGTCAGCATGGTGGATCCCGACAAGGGCAAGCTCAAGGTCGATGTTCAAGTCTTCGGCCGCAAGGTCCCTGTCGACGTCGAATACTGGCAGGTCGAGAAGGTCGCCCTCGAGGAGACGCTCGAGGCCGCCCAGTAGGAGACAGGTTTTGCGGTCCGCTACGACCGGGCAGGATCCCCGGCAGGAGCCGCACGAAAAAGAAGGAAAAGGCTAAATGGCCAAGAAGGTTACCGGAGTTGTGAAACTCCAGATTCCCGCCGGCGCCGCGAATCCCGCGCCGCCCGTGGGTCCGGCCCTCGGTTCCGCCGGCGTGAACATCATGCAGTTCTGCAAGGAGTTCAACGCGAAGACGGCGAAGGACGCGGGTCTCGTCATCCCCGTGATCATCACGGTCTACCAGGACCGCAGCTTCTCGCTGCAGTTCAAGTCGCCGCCGGCGTCCGTGCTCCTCAAGAAGGAAGCGGGCCTCGCCAAGGGCAGCGGCGTTCCCAACAAGAACAAGGTCGGCAAGGTCACCAAGGCCCAGCTTCTCAAGATCGTTGAGATGAAGAAGGCCGACCTCAACACCGACGACCCCGAGCAGGCGATCAAGATGATCGCGGGCACGGCGCGCAACATGGGAATCGAGGTGGTTGAATGAGCAAGCACGGCAAGAAGTATTTCAACGCGCTCAAGAAGGCTCCGAAGAAGCCAGTCTCCCTCGACGAGGCGATCAAGTTCGTCAAGGAGAATCCGGGCGCGAAGTTTGACGAGACGGTTGACGTCTACTTCCATCTTGGCAAGGAGCTCACGAAGGGCGACATGGCCGTGCGCGGCACGGTGAAGCTTCCGAATGGCTCTGGCAAGACGGTCAAGGTCGCGGTCTTCGCGGGTGGCGATGCGGCCGAGGCGGCGAAGGCGGCGGGTGCCGACTACGTCGGTCTCGCGGATCTCATCGAGAAGGTCACGAAGGAGAGCTGGTGCGACTTCGACGTCGCGATTGCGACGGTCGAGGCGATGAAGGAAGTGCGCAAGTGCGCGCGTATCCTCGGCCCGCGCGGCCTCATGCCGA
>CAYNVE010000075.1:0-6243 GCA_964400635.1 uncultured Lentisphaeraceae bacterium | reverse complement strand
GGAGCGCGGCGGACTACGAGAAGCCGAGCCTCCACGCCGTCGGCACGGGCGAGGGATCGCAAGTCTACGGCTGGGGCCTCTACGCGAGCAACGTGCGCGGAGTCGCGGAGGGATATGCGAACGGGCAAAAGGGCGTTCTTACGTTCGACGGCAAGCCGATCGAATACACGCCATCGTCGATGACGCGGACACCGGAGGAGCGAGCCGTCAAGGCGTTTACGACGGCGAGTGGCGACAAGAAACGCGCCCGAGAGATTCTTGTTGCCAACTCGAAAGACGTCTACGGCAAGAAGCGGGCGGGATGGGACGAGGCGATCAAGTGGTTCGACGAGAACAGCGACCGCCTGACGACCACGACGCCGCACGTCTACGAGCAGACGTTCTTCACGAACCGCGAGCCCGGCGACGAGAGCCACCTGCTGAACTGGTATGAGCCTGTCAGCGATGCAAACCTGAAGCGCATCAAGTCCCAGTGCCGCAAGGAAGGTCTGAACTGGAAAGAAATTGAGAAGACGTGGAGAGGTGAGGGCAATACAGCCAACTTGATCTACAAGGCTATTGAGGCGCATTTCGCAGGGGGCATAAACGGAACGGAATGGGGGACTGCCGCTAAACTTACATCGGAGTTCCTTGCGCGGGCGGACATCGACGGCGTGAAGTATCCCGTCGGTTCGTATAATGGCGGCGTGGTGAAGGACGGCGACAAGGTGGGCTGGAACTACGTCTCGTTCCGCGACGACAACATCAGCGTCGACCACAAGTGGGTGAACGGCGAGCAGAAGTTCCACGTCGGCGACGGGAAGATCATCGACGACGGGCTGTTCGTGTTCAACCCGAGGACGGAAGAGGCGTTCGCCATGGGCGAGACGGAGCAGAGCGCGGCGGGACTCGCCGCCGGCATCGAGCGCGCCGAGGCGCTGCGCCCGTGGACGGCGAAGGACAGCCCCGCCGCCAAGGCCGGGCCGATCGCGTTCGACGCCGCCGACCTCGTGATGTTCTGGCGGGCGGTGTCCGGCTCGGCGCGCAACCCGCACGTCCAGAAGGGCGAGCGCATCAAGGGGCGCAAGAGCGCCGTCGGGCTGAACGTCGGTGGCGAGCGCATCGAGATCGTCAGCCGCCTGTTCGGCGTCCTCGACAAGGGCGACGTCGCGAAGATCCGCGAGGAGATGAAGGGCGAGGGCTACTTCCAGAACGAGAACCCGATGTGGAACGGACGGCGCAGCCGGCTGGCGATCTCCCGCGAGGTCGAGAGAAGCCAGGGCGAGCTCGACCGCCGCATCCGCGAGCTCTACGAGCGGCGCGTCCGGACGGGCGATGGCGGCGGACACTACGCCGCGCAGGTTCTCGGTCACGAGATCGGCCACACGATCGCGACTTTGCCGATGGACAGGCCGCTCGGGCCGGTCGGAGATTCGCTGAAGACGCTCTTCGACGTGATGAACCGCGCCTTCCAGAAGGAGGCCAGCCCGCTGCGCAAGGCGGGCGACCGCACGGTCGACGAGGAGACGCGCTCGCTGATCGCGTGGTGGCACGGGCAGGAGACCATGCCCGAATACTACGAGAAGCCGACGGAGAGGTTCGCCGAGCTCTTCGGCATCTTCCTCACGCAGCCGAAGAGCGTCGCGCAGATGGCGCCGAAGACCTACGAAAAACTCGTGCAGACCGTCGCGCAGAACGAGAAGCTGGCGCGGGCATACCAGAAGGTGACGTCGCTGAAGTGGAGCGGCAAGTCGACGGACGCCTTCATGGAGAAGGTGCGCGAGACGTGGAGCGCCGAGGCCCAGGAGCAATACCGCCAGCTCGTCGCGAAGAGCAAGGAGTCGATCAGCCTGAAGCGCGACTGGTTCTGCTACGCGCTCAACGACCGCTTCGGACCGATGTTCTCGATCGCCAAGCGCGGCATCAAGGCGGCGCGGGAACTTCTCGAGAAGGCCGTGCGCGAGGGCGCGATGAGCCGCGAGGAGGCGGACGACCGGATCGCCGCGCAGAACGCCGAGGTCGACTCGCTGAAGACGTCGCTCTACGACTGGCAGCGGCAGAGCGGCGGCGCGACGCGGCTCATGATCGCCGGGTTCGAGGGCGTCAAGGCCGAGGCCGAGAAGGACGGCGTGGACTGGAGCGACGTGCGCGACTACGCGCACTGCGCCCGCGTCATCGAGCTGGGCGGACGCGCCACGGCGCACGGCGGCGACCCCGCCAAGGCGAACGCCGCGCTCGACGAGATGCGGACGCGGATCGGCGAAGAGGGGTTCGCGAAGGTGCAGAAGACGTGGAACGCCTTCCGCGCCGTCTACGAGCGGAGCGTCCTCGAAGACCCGAACGTCAAGGAGCTCTTCGACGCGGCGACGCACAAGATGCTGATGGAGAACAAGCACTACGTCACCATGCGTCACCGCATGGGCGTCGAGGAGACGGCGGAGTGGATGGAGAAGATCGACGAATACCGCCGCGCCAATCCCGACGCGGTCGACCCGATACTCGACATGGCGGGGCGCATCCACAAGACCATCGGCGCGCCCGGCGAGGGCTCGCAGGGGTTCGTGCTGCACCGCCTCGTGGGAAGCTTCGAGGCGACGGAAGACCCGCTCGCCGCGACGATCCGCCGCGCCGTCGAGATCAAGGAGTCCGCCGCCCGCAACCACCTGCTGAAGCAGATGAGCGAGACGCTGAGGGCGTGCAAGGTCAAGGGCGTGTTCGACCTGACGGACGGCAAGCCGCGCGCGGCGGACGGCAAGGTCTACGGCAAGCTGAAGTACATGCTCGACGGACAGGCGCACGAGCTGATCGTCCCCGCCGTGATCTTCAGGCAGTTCAACACGGACAGCACGGGGTTCGGCAAGTTCGGCGAGGCGATGCGGTTCATCCGCAACACCATGACGCTCTGGAACCCCGCATTCATCAACCGCGCCTATCTGCTCGACAAGAACTCGCTCGAGACGAACATCGAGGGACTGCACAAGCCCGTCGTGGACGTCATCAGCGAGGCGCTGTGCTTCCGAGGGATCGGCGTTCCGCTCTACATGGTCAACAACTACCTGGCGCGGTTCACGCCGATCGCGAACACGTGGCTGGGGCGCATCATCTGGAACGAGCACACGGTCAACCACTACGCGCACCGGGCGCAGAAGATCGCCCGCATCGTCTACGAGGGCAAGTTCGCCGAGCGTCTGGCCGAGGCGCAGGGACTGCGCGAGAAGGGGCTCGTCGCCGACGCCGCCGAGATCGAGCAGAACGTCGAGGTCGCGCGCGACATGATGAAGCGCAACGTCTTCCAGAGCCAGTACGAGTTCAACCGCGAGCAGGCGGGCGTGAACACGGACGACATCCTGGCGAGCTACGGCTACCGCCTCGAGGGCGGGCGCGAGCCGACGACGCTGCGCGGCAAGGCGTGGGAGAAGGCCAAGGCGGCGGGGCGCTTCTGGAACCGCTTCGAGGAGGAGCAGGAGGCCTGCACCAAGATCATCGCCTACCTCTACCAGATGAAGGCGGACGAGGCGGCGGGACGCACGGGCGAGGCGGACGCCGAGGCGCGGGCGCGGCTCGTGATCGAGCAGGGCGGGACGCCCAACCTGGCGGCGCGCGGCGTCCTCGCGACCTACATCGAGAACGCGACCGGCTTCTTCTGGAACGTCCGCAAGGAGGGCGCGATGCGCACGATCCGCGCGGCCAAGGACCATCCGGCGGAGTGGTTCTCGAAGAACCTGGCGCAGACCGCCGCGCCGGCCCTGCTCAAGGCGCTCATGCTGACGGGCGGGCTCGAGGCGATCGTCCGCGCGTTCTTCGACGACGACGACGAGAAGATCCGGGAGTCGTGGTGGGCGCCCGCCGTCCTCGAGCATTCGAGGTGGACGTCCGAGGCGATGAAGTGCATACCCGGCTACTACCAGCGCAACTACAACATGATCCCGCTCGCGAAGTTCGGCGACGAGGTGCTGTCGATGCGCGTGAAGTATTCGCCGGAGGAGTTCGCGATCCAGAGCATGATCCACGCGGCGTTCCAGAAGTTCGGGATCGACCCGACCGACCCGTCCGCCGGGTGGTCGGAGCTGACGGCCGGCGTGTGGAACGAGTTCTTCCCGAACATCTTCGGGCGCAACTACCTCTTCGACACGGTCGGAACGATCGTCGGGCCGCTGATCGGCGTGAATCCGACGGACATGTTCCGCGACCGCAAGTTCTACGACGAGGACACGTGGAAGGCGCGGGGCGTGAACGCGCACACGGCGGCCGAGATCGGCAAGCAGTTCTGGAACTACTCGCCGCTCGGGACGTTCACCGCGACGTTCAAGAACGGACAGGAGCGCAAGCTCGAGGACAGCGAGGTGCCGGCGTGGCTCGACAAGGTTCTGTCGACGCCGCTCGTGCGCATGATCCCGGCGTCGATGCTGACGGTCACTTCGAAGGACAGCTACCTGAAGGGGCTGAAGGAGAAGGACGACGAGCACCGCGCCCTGGCGAGGATCAAGGCGCGTGACGTTCTCGCGGAGAGCATCAAGCGCGGCAGTCTCGGCGGCTTCCAGGAAGGGCTGAAGGACCTGCCGCCGGAGCTGCAGAAGGTCGCGATCCGCTACGTGATGAACGGCTGGAAGCAGTATCACGCCGACCCGAAGGCGAAGCAATACAAGCAAGTCCGCGCGATCAAGGACCCGCAGCTGAAGAACCGCGCCATGAAGTGGATCGAGGACGGCAACCGGTATCAGGACTAGCCGCAGGAGGCGGGTGCGGAGGCGTGGTCGAGGGCGAACTTCAGGCCGGCGACCATGCCCTGCAGCCGCGTCACCTCCTTCTCCAGAGCCGACACGCGGGCGTCCGACTTGCCGTTGCGATCTTCAGACAGGCCGAGAAGCCAGTCAGAAGTGACTTGGCACTTTGTGCAGACTCGTGCGACCAGTTCGACGGAAGGCTTGCGCTCACCTTTGATGCAAGCGTCAACAGTCTTTTGTGGGAGTTCGAGGAAACGGGCGAATGCACAGACCGAACGGGCTCCGCGCAGATCGGTTAGTCGAGACAAGAACAGTTTGCTCATTTGCGCTTGACCATCCAAGTTGAAAGCCGACCATGAATCGTCCGTAAGACCGAGCAGCCAGTCGGATGAACAGGAGAATATCTGGCAGAATCTCGCGACCATTTCCACGCCTGGTGCATTTACGCCTTTCTCATACTTTGCGTATTGTGCGCGGGCGACGCACAGTTTCCGAGCGGCCTCCGCTTGCGACATGTCGCCGCGAATCATCCGCAGTCTTGTTGCGACGACGTTCATCTGCTTATCTCCTTCGAAGCCGCCAGTAGATCAGCGAAACTCTTCAGAGCGAACTTCAAGCCGGCGTTCTCGCCGCGCAGTCGTTCAATCTCCTTCTCCCAACCCGTCCGGACCGAGACGGGCGGCGCACTATGTTCGCCGGGAATGTCGAGAAGCCAGTCTGCCGACACGCCGAGCGTCGTGCAGATCTTCGCGAGCATGTCTGCGCCGGGCATGACTTCGCCGCGTTCGTATCTCGCCCATGCGTTCAACTGTATGCCGAGCGAGGCGCCCATCTCCTTCTGCGAACGTGAGCCGCGCAGTTCCTTCAGACGATTGCCTAACGTGTTCATGGGTTTCCTTTCGTCAAGACCGAGAAGCCAGTCGGACGCGACGCCGAACTCGCTGCAGATGCGGCACAGCGCGTCCGCACCCGGAGCGACACTCCCTGATTCGTATCGCGCCCAGCCCTGTTGCGCGACGCCGATCCGCTTCGCCGCTTCCGCCTGGGACAAGGCGCCGCGAAGTTCCTTCAGCCGTTCGCCGATCCGCATGGACGTCTGATCTCCGTCAGCCACAGGCGAAGGTCGGGGTCGAGTCCGACGCGTTGTGAATGGCCAGTTTCAAGCCCGTGATCTCGCCGTGAAGGAGTTTGATCTCCTTCTCCATGGCGGCCAGGCGAGGGTCGATCGGGACGCGCTCGGCGCGTGGCGCGGTCGAGCGACGGTCGTCGGACATTCCGAGCAGCCAGTCGGTGCTTACTCCAAATGCGCTTGCAATCTTTGCGACGACGGTCGCTCCCGGCTCCTTCACGCCGCGTTCCCATGCCGAGTAGGACGTCTGCTTGATGCCGATGCGGTTCGCAAAGGCCGCCTGCGACATCGATCCTCGAAGTTCCTTCAGCCGTTCGCCCAAGACAGACGAGGACGATGCGGACTCTTCGACCGCGCCGGAAGGTGTTTCCTCTTCCTCGCCTTTGCCAGTCAGCCCAAGAAGCCAGTCGG
>CAYNVE010000074.1:0-6484 GCA_964400635.1 uncultured Lentisphaeraceae bacterium | reverse complement strand
GGAACGCCGCGTCGGCCAGGCGGACGCGCTGGTCGCTCGCGCCGTCGAACGGCCACGCCGCCTCGTCCTCCGTGTCGAGCACGAGGCCGGACGGATGCTGCCCCTCCCACTGACAGTAAAACGAATTCTCGAGCCGGTCTCGCCGCTCGAAGTACTCCTCGGCCTTGTCCCGCCAGAAGTTGAGGTCGGAGAGCAGTCTCGACCGCTCGTCATCCGACAATGATACCTGTGTGCCGATTCGCTTCATCGTCTCCGCATCCGTCCGCTGAAACTACCACTTGGGGAAATACGCCCTGCGGCGGCGTGTGGTATGTGCCGCCGCCGCAGGGCACTGGAGACAACGCCTTACGACGCCACGTGGAAGATCGCGCCCTGGGCGAGCGGGTTGCGGCAGGCGAGGCGCAGGAGCGCCTTGTGGTAGCCGGCCGTCTCGTCGCCGATCTTGGGCAGGTCGATGTTCTTCAGCGGGGTCATGAAGTCGAGCGTCCAGCACTGCGGACGGATGAGCGCGCCGCAGTAGAGGCCCGCGTCGACCGTGTACTTCTTCGTCGAGGCGTCGACCGCCGCGTTCAGGTGGTTGTCCGTCACGACGCGGACGATGGACGAGTCATACTCGAAGATGTCGCAGATGAGCGACTTCTTCTTGACGTCCGCCGCCTGGGTGCGCATGAGGTTCGTCTCGACGCCGGTGACGGGCTGGACGAGCCCGAGGAACCCGGAGAGGATCGCCTTGAGCTTGAGGCCCGCGAGCATCGTGAGCTGGTTCTGCTCGTCGCCCTGCTGGAGCGCCATGTCGCGCAGCATCTCCTGGAACACGTTCTCGTTGAAGGCCGTCTTGTCCGTGACGTCGCCGCTGAAGCCGTAGCGGGGGCAGAGCTCCTTCGGGATCGTCTGCACCGCGTGGAGCGCCTTGGCGGCGTCGTCGGTGTAGGTCTCGAGCTTCTTCAGCCAGCACATGAGGCCGCGCGTCTTCGGGATGGCCGAGTCGGCCGTGCCGCGGGCGACCGCCTCCTGGGCGGACGAGATCGCGCGCTCGATCGAGAGAACGACCTCCTGCGCGTCCTTGCGCTGCTCGCGGGCGCGGGACTTCTCGCCCTTCTCCTCGGTGTGCGACGGCATCTCCTCGCTCTCGTCCGTGACGGACCAGCCGCGCGCGGAGCGGAACTTCTGCACCTGGTGCTCGAGAACCTTGTTCACGCGCTTGACGAGGCCCGTGCGGTCGAAGTCGCCGCCCTCGGCGGCCGCCATGTCGAACGCCTCGGTCTCCGGCTCGCACTCGACCTCCTGCTTCCAGTCGATCGGCTTCGGGCCGCGCTTCAGGATCGTCTGGAGCGGCGTCTTGTGGGTGACGGTCTTGACGACCGCGTCGTAGTAGTCCGGCTTGCGCAGGACCTTGTCCATCGTGTAAAGTGCCATTTTACCTGCTTCCTTTCTTCCGGCTCCTCTCCGCCGCGATCATCGCCTCCAGGCTCGCGTCGTCCTCGACGTCGCCGTAGGCGATCCTCCGCTTCGATTCGCCGATCTTCCCGCGGTTGGCCACGTTCTGCGGCTCCTCGCGGTGTTTCCTGACTTTCTTCGGGTCGCCGCCCTTCCCGGGCTTCCAGCCGGCCTTCTTCGCCGCCAGTCCCAGTTCGAGCAACGCCTTCGTTTCCTCGGCAACCTTGTCGCGTTCGCTTCCGAACTTCGCCTCAAGGCTGCTGACCTCTGCGGTAAGCGCACGCTCCTTGCGCTCGAGCTGCGTCCGGGTGTATTCCTTCTCGCCGATCGTGAAGTCGTCCTCGTCACCGTCGAGCAAGCTCGAGATGTAGCCGAGTGCGTTCTTCTTCGAGTCGAGAGAGTCCAGCCCCTCCGCGAGCTCCTTCGTCATCAGGCGCGGGAGAAGTCCCGCCTTGGTGGCCGCCGACAAGATGGACTTGCCGTCCTCGCCCCCGAGCTTCTGCGCCTCTTCGAGCCTCCGGCGGAGATCCTTCGTCTCCGCGACGAGCTTCTTGATGCGCTTCTGCGTCCTCTGACCGAGCATCTCAAAGTCCGCGTCCTCGTCCGTATCGCCAGACTCGTCCTCCTCCTCGGAGTCCTCGTCCGCGCCGCCGTCTTCGTCCGCGCCGTCCTCGTCGTCTTCGCCTTCGCCCTCGGCCTCGTCCCCCTCTTCGGAGTCCTCGCCCTCGGTCTCGGCGTCCTCGACGCCCTCCGTGTCGTCGTCGCCGATGCCGCCCGTCGCGTCGTCGAACTCGTTCGACGGCGTCATGACTACTGCGCCTTTCAGCAACTTGAACAACTTTGGATCCATCTTCTTCCTTCCTTTCCGCACGTTCCTGGCAGTGCGCCGCCGTCTTACCGCAGGGTGACTTCAGGTGCTGCGGATCCTGCGTACTCCGCGCCTGACGCGGACATTATCGCAAAAATCAAGAGAGACGGGGCGAAATAACCCCGTCTCGGACGCATTTTGCGTGAAGTACCCTACACGGGCTATAGTCCGCCGGCCCTTTTCAGCCGCCGGCCGCCCCCCGTCGGCACGGTTTTCGCCGCCTTTTCGCCCGGCTCCGTCGCGTCCCGCGCCTCGTAGTCCGTCACGCCGGAGAGGTGCGCGTAGCGGTCGGTGTCGGCGAAGTCCTTGCAGGCGCCCTTCTGCCCGTCCGCGCCGCAGTAGTGCTCCCAGGTGAAGATCGTGTTGACGCAGCTCGCCGCGACCTTGAACCGCCCGCTGTTCACCCGGTCTCGGATGCAGTTCAACCCGACCTCGATGCCCTGCCCGCTCGCCGGCTCGAAGTTCTCGGCGAGGCGGCTGGCGATCTCGAAGAGCGTGACGTTCTCGCCCGCCGTCGTCTTGCGGCTCGCCGCCGCCCGGCTGTCGATGACGCGCTTCAGGATCGTCTCCCGCGTCCCGCTCAGCTCGCTCCACTCGGCGACGACCTCCTCGAGGTCTTCCGGCCAGTCGCTCGGGCACTCGCCCGCCGCGAGTCCCTTCCGCGCCGCCCATTCCTCGTAGTCCTTCCACCCCTCGAGCCGCGCCCACTCGAACTTGTAGTGCAGGAATCCCATGCCGAACGACTCCTGGGCGTCGCCCTTGTCGCCGTCGTTGACGCCGTTGCGCCGGTCGCTCGGCACCGCCCACGGCCCCGGCACCCCGACGCCCGGTATCTCGTAGGCGCTCGGCCACTCGCGGTATTTGTAGAGCGTGTCCGTCGTCGGGTCGTAGCCATACCACCCCGCCGTCCAGTTGCGGTCGGGCGCGGGGTCGACGACCATGATCCGCGCCAGCCGCCTCGGCACGTCCGCGTCCGCGACGACGTTGCGCTCCTTCGAGAACTCCGGCATGAGCCGCCCCTTGATGCGCTCGGCGATGCCGTAGACGCGCTTCTTGATCTCGCCGACGGCGTTGCGGTTCTTCGCCGCGTTCGCGATCACCTCGCTCGGCGTCCCGTAGGGATTGTCCGAGCCGTAGAACCAGATGGCCGCCGCCGCGCCGCCCTTGCAGACCGCGACGCGCGGCGTCCTCGCGAACACGCGCCCCCTCGCCGTCTCGTCGAGCGCGTCGCAGTCCCCGCCCAGGATCCACTTCAGGCAGTCCTCGGGACGCGCCTCGGGGACGCACGGGTCCGCGCCGTCGCCGCCGCGCCACTCCATGAGCCGCCGGTATTCGTCCTCGGTCAGTCCGAGCTCGAGGTGCGGCATCGCCGGCCCGTTGTCCCTCGGCAGCATGTAGGCCGTGTGCCAGCGCGTGACGGTCATGTTCGCGAGGAAGTCCGCGACGACGGGCGTGTAGCCGCTCACGGGCGTGAACGTCAGCAGAAGGCTGCCCGCCCTTGACGCGATGCGGCCTCGCGCCGCGTCGAGAAACGACTTCGGGCTTTCCTCGTCGAGCCAGATGAAGTCGTGCTCCATGCCCTCGAGCGCCGCCGTCACGGTCATCTTGTAGGTGACGAACTGGATGTTCGAGCCGTTGCGCATGACGATCTGCGAGCCGGCGAACCCGTTGGCCTCGCTGTAGCTGATGTGCTCGTGGATGTCCTTCGCCTTCTTCAGCGCGATGTTCGCCTCCTTGAGCTTGTTCGGCATGTAGTGCCAGATGCGCTTCATCTGCACCTCCTTGCCGGTCTTCACTTCCTGAAACCCGATCTTCAGGAGCTTGCGCCCCACCATGGCGAGCTGGAGCGACGTCCGCGCCGCGAAGTCGGTCTTGCCGCTCCGGTTCGCGCCCATGATCAGCAGCTCGTTCACCGGACGCTCGAACCCGAGCGCGTGGCGCAGCTTCTCCGCGAAGTCCGGCCAGACGAGCCCCGTCTCGTCGCGCACGATGTCGATCTCCTGCCGCGACACGGGGACGCCGCGCAAGAGCGCCTTGGCGACGATCCAGATCGGCGGCACGTAGCCGTTCTGATACGGATTGTCCGCGATGGACTTCAGGAACGCTTCGCGCTGCTGTCCGAGGCGGATCGCCGCCTCGTCGAACGTCACGCCCTCGTGCGCGGCGTAGCGCGCGACGCTCTCGCGGTCGAGCGGCTGATACACGGCGTCCCGCGTCATGCGTCCTCCCCGCCCTCGGCCTTGACGTTGCCGGCGACGACGAACCGGCGACGCGCCGCCTTGTCGCCCTTGGCCAGCTCGAGCGCGACCATGGCGATGCCCTGCATCACGCCCTGCGCCCGCGCCAGGTCGAGCGCGCTGTCCGTCGCCGTCGCCACGAACCTGTTGGCCGCGTCGTCGAGAAGACGCTGCGCGACCATGAGCGGCACGTTCCGCTCGATCTCGTCGTTCTTGCGGTAGTAGGCGCGGACGTCCTCGTCGGAGATCCCGAGCCGTCCCCACGGCGACTTGCAGAACTTCGCGAACAGTCTCATTTGTCGAACCCCTTTCTCGCGGTCGCCTCGCCGGGCGCCCATTCGCCGCGCTCGGCGTCCCAGTGCCACCACTCGCCGTGCATGAACTTCTCGCGAACCTTGCCAAAGCGGTTGGCGTGTCCGTTCGCGCTGTCCGTGCCGGGCGCCTCGCCCGTCTCGGTCATCCACGGATTCCGCTTCTGCTCCCATTGCCAGTAGTCGTCGCCGGCCTTGGTCATGACGTCCTTGCCCTGCTCCTCGATGGCATGGGCCAGCGCGTCGTAGTGGATCGCGCCCGTGCGCCCGGTGCGGCGCTTCGAGCCGAGCGCCGCCCGCTGCGCCCGCAGTTCCTTCATCGCGGCGAACGTCTCGCGCTTCGCGACGTCGAGGCTCTTCTGCCGCGCCGCCATCGCGTCGGTGTCGACCGCCGGCTGTATCTTCACGCGCATGGTCTCGCCCCCTTTCAGAACGGCATGTCGTCGCTCACGACGTCGCCCTGCTCAGCCAGTCGGTCGAGAACGCCCTGCACCCCCTTCGCGTCGGCGGCCTTGCCGCCCGCGACGGGCGCGGACGTCCCGTCCGCGCCCGTCGCCGCGTCGGCGAACTTGACGTCCACCGCGTCGACGGACGTGAAATACTTGTCCTTGCCGGTCTTCGGGTCGGTCCACTTGCGCGAATGAACGAACCCGACGACGGTGCACGGACGCCCCCGGTCGTTCGGCTGGACGAGGCCGGCGCGATCCTTCGCCAGCTCGCACGCCAGGATGTCCTCGTATTTCGACGTGTCGTCCTTCACGACGAACGTCCGCTTGCTGAACCCGCTCGGAAACGTCTCGACCGCTCCGACGAAATCGACCTTGCCCTTCATCTCGACTTTTGCACTCATTGTTTTTTCTCCTTTCGGTTTTTCAAGATTCACGAACCCGTCGCGACATCCGTTGTCTCGACGGGCTTGCCTGTCGTCTTGCTGTGCATCCGCGCCTCGAACTCGGCCGCCTTGATCGCACACGCCGCGACGCTGATGAAGCAGTCCACCGCCTGGGCGTAGTTCCTCTGGCGGTGCTGCGACATGGCGGCGAGAAGGACGCCCTGCAGCCGCGTGACGATATACGCCTTGCCCTTCAGGCGGTCGGCCTCGATCTCGGCCTTGTAGCGGCGCAGCTGGTGGTCCATGTCGAACTGCGTGTTCCACGCCTCCTCCGGCAGCAGGTCGGTCGGGTCGTTCAACTCCTTCGCCCGCGACTTCGCCTCGAAGGCGTGGCGGTTGATCGGCAGGCACTCGACGGACTCGACGCGCAGCGGCTTGTTGCTCTTGCGCTCCGTGCCGTCGTTGTTGAGGACGCGGTGCCAGTTCGCCTCCATCCACTGCGCGAAGTCGTCGCGGATGAGACACGCCGGCGTCGTGCGGTAGAGCGTGAAGCGGTATTTGCCGATCGTGACGTGGCCGTGGTCGCCCTTGTAGGATCCGCCGCGCATCTCGCGATCGAAGAGGTCGCGCTTCGCGATCTTCGTGTAGCGGCGGATCTCCTCGCTCTTGGCGGCGTAGGCGAAGAACTCGCCCGTGCCGACGGGCGCGAGGCCGTCGCGGACGGGAAGGCGTATCGGGCACTTTAGCGCACACGCCTTCACGTTGTCGAACGTCATCTCGTCAATCGTCATGCCTCGCC
>CAYNVE010000073.1:0-6585 GCA_964400635.1 uncultured Lentisphaeraceae bacterium | reverse complement strand
GCGTCGTGACGACGGGATGGTCGTTCTCAAGAAAGAGCACATAGTCGCCCTTCGCCGCCTCAAGGATCTTCTTCTGTCCGCCCCAGTTGCCGAGGTTCTCCTCGCCGCCGAGTGTTTTGACGCCCATCTTCTCGCCGAGCGCGCGGTCAGCGTCGGAATACTGGTTGTAGTAGATAAAGAACTCGCCACAGCAGTCGTAGAGGCCCGCCGCGCGGTAGGTTTCGAGCGAATGCCGCGTCGTGCGCGGCGACTTCCATCCGAGGATGGCGATTGAGAGATCGTCGTTCATCGTGTTGCGTTGCGATTCTTCTTGTAAACTCATGCCCCCGCGATCTCGAGGACGCACGTTGCGATCTCGGTCGCGACGGACGGCTCGAGCCCGTAGTAGGTCGGGAGCGTCAGGACACGCCGCGAGGCATCTTCCGCCACGGGGCAGCTCCCCTTCCCGTAGATGTACGGCGCGAACTCGGTCAGCGTTGGGTAGAAATACCGACGCGAAAAGACGTTGCACTTCGCCTTCAGTTCATCATAGACCTTCTCGCGCGTCGCCTCATCTTTGAAGAGGACGGGGCAATAGGCGTGGTTCCCGCTCGCGCCACCGAGATAGCGCACGGGCGAACCCGCGAACGCCGCCGCGTAGGCGTCGGAGACCGCCTTCCGCCACGCGAGCAGGTCTTTGATCTTCTCAAGACAGCAAAGTCCCATCAGCGCCTGCAGCTCGTTCATCTTCGCATTTGAGCCGACATCCACGCACGCCGTCTCGCTCACGATTGCGAAGTTGCGCAGGTTGAAGAGCTTGTCCTGTAGCGCGGCGTCCTTGAAGACGAGACAGCCGCCCTCACAGGAGTGGAAGAGCTTCGTCGGGTGGAACGAGAACATCGACATGTCTCCGCGCGTCGCGATCGAGCGCGGGCTTTCACCATCGCGAATGCCGAATGCGTGCGCGGCATCATAGATAATCTTGACGCCATACTTCTCGCCGAGGCGGTCGAAGCCCGCGACGTCGCAGACATTGCCGTAGACGTGAACGGGCACAATCGCCTTTGTGCGCGGCGTGATGAGTTTCTCCGCCGCGGCGGGCGAGAGGCAGAGCGTCTCCGGATCAACGTCCGCGAAGATTGGCGTCGCGCCGATGCGCTTCAATGCGTGGCTCGTCGCGACGAATGTGAACGGCGTCGTGATGACGTCGCTGCCCGAAAGCCCCATCGCGTAATAGCCGAGCTCGAGCGAGAGCGTCCCGTTATTGAAGAGCGCAAGGTTGTGCGGATCAACGCCGAGGTAGTCCGCGAGCGCGGCGTGGAACTTCTCCAACATCGGCCCGTCGTTCGTGAGCCAACGATTCTTCCAGACCTCCGCACAGCCTGCCGTAAATTCCTCAAGCGGCGGCAGATACGGACGCGTGACGAGAATCGGTTCTTCAAATCGTTTCATCAAGAAATCCTTTCCAAAACTCAGACGCAGGCGTTCTTTGAAATCGCGACTTCGAGAAGGAGCGGACCCTTCGCACGGCGTGCGCGGCGAACGGCCGCGTCGAGCGACGTCTCGTCCGAAACGCGCACGCCCTTCACGCCGCACGCCTCGGCCATCTTCACGAAGTCCGGGACGGGCAGATCCGTCGCGAAATAGCGCGCGCCAAAACTTTCCTTCTGCATCTGGCGGACAAGCCCAAGCGCGTGATTCACGAAGATGACAAATGTGACGGAAAGGTTCAACTCCGCCGCGACAATCAACTCCTCGAACGTCATTTGCGCCCCGCCGTCGCCAAGGAACGCGATGACGCGCGCGTTTGGTCGCGCGATCGCCGCGCCGATCGCCGCAGGAATGCCAAAGCCCATCGCGCCCATGCCGCCCGAGGTGAGGAAGTGGCGCGGGCGGACGTGTCGGTAGTCGCGCGCAACGAGAAGCTGGTGCTGGCCGACATCTGTGACGACTAAAGTCTCGTCCGTCGCGCCGTCGGAGAAGGCGGCGACAACAGAGGCGGGATCAACCGCCCCCCGCGCCGCCTTCTTGAGCGCGCGCGCGCGACGCGCGAACGACGCGCACCAGGGCGCATGCGTCGCTGGGAGAACGCGCGAATTGACGACGGTGAGAAGATCCTTGACATCCGCGACGATGCCGAGCTGAACGGTCACATTCTTATCGATAGAACTCGGGTCGCAGTCGACGTGGACGATCTTCGCTTGACGCGCGAACGTCGCGACGTCGCCCGTCGTGCGGTCATTGAAGCGAACGCCGAGCGCAAGCACAAGGTCGGCCTCGCGCAACGCGCGGTTCGCCTCGGCCGTTCCATACATCCCCGACATACCGAGCGCGAGCGGGTCGCGCTCGTCAATGGCGCCAATGCCCATCATCGTCGTCGCGACGGGAATGCCCGCCTTGTGTGCGAGCGCGGCGACATCGCCCGACGCTTCGGCCGCGATCACGCCGCCGCCCGCGAGGATGAGAGGCCTTTTCGCCTCGTTAAGCATCTTCGCGAGGCGCGACACTTCGCGCGGTGTCGCATAGACCTCGGGATGATAGGCGCGCAACGAGACGCGCTCGGGATAGGTGGCCGCCGTCAGCGCCTGCTGGCAGTCGCGCGGCACGTCGATGACGACAACACCGGGCTTACCATGCGTCGCGATGTAAAACGCCTGCGCGACCGTCTCGGGAATCTCGTCCGCCGATTTGACGAGGAAGTTGTGCTTCGAGACGGCGCGGGTGAGCCCCGTCGTGTCCGCTTCCTGAAAGGCGTCCGTCCCAATCTGAGAAAGCGGCACCTGCCCGCAGACGAGGACAAGCGGCACGCCGTCCATGTTCGCGCAACCAAGCCCCGTGATTGTGTTCGTAAGGCCAGGGCCGCTCGTGACGAGGACCACGCCGGGGCGCCCCGAGGCGCGCGCGTAGCCGTCAGCCATATGCGTTGAGCCTTGCTCGTGGCGACCGAGAACGAAGCGGAACGTCGCCGTCCGCGCCGCGTCGAAGATGTCGAGGACATTGCCGCCTGGATAGCCGAAGACGACTTCGACACCCGCGCGTTCGAGTGCCTCAACAAGGGCCTTCGCGCCCGTTCGCTCGCCGCTTGGTCTCATCGGAACGTAAGTGCCTTTCCGTCCTTTGAGACGCGCACTTTCATTTTCGCCTTCGCCTTGCTCGCGAGGACGAGGTCGGCGAGCGGGTCTTCCACGAAGTCCTGCACGACGCGCCGAAGAGGGCGTGCGCCTAGGGCGCGGTCAAGCCCCTTGTCCAACAGGAAGTCGAGCACCTTGGGGTCGAACGAGAGCGCGAGGTGCGAGGCTTTGAGGCGTTCTGAAAGCGCGGCGAGTTCAAGAGAAAGAACCTTCTTGAGGTCCTCGCGCTCAAGTTTCCGAAAGACGACCGTCTCGTCAAAGCGATTGAGGAGTTCGGGACGAAAGGTCCGCTTCGCCTCGGCGAGGAGTTTCTCTTTAAGAACATCATAACTCGTGTCGGCCGTCTCCTTCGCGAAGCCAAACGAGCGACCCTCGCGCGCAAAGTCGAAGCCGAGGTTCGCCGTGCAAATGATGATCGTGTTGCGGAAGTCGATGACGCGCCCCTGCCCGTCGGTGAGGCGACCCTCGTCGAGAATCTGGAGGAGCATATTGCAGACATCGCCATTCGCCTTCTCGAACTCGTCGAAGAGGACGACCGAATAGGGGCGACGGCGCACCTTCTCGGTGAGCTGCCCACCCTCGTCATAACCGACATAACCAGGCGGCGCACCGACGAGGCGCGAAGAGGCGTAGCGCTCTTGAAACTCCGACATATCGAGTGTGACGAGCGCCTTTTCATCACCATAGACGCGCTCGGCGAGCATCTTCGCGAGGTAGGTCTTGCCGACGCCCGTCGGCCCGAGGAAGAGGAACGAGCCGATCGGTCGCTTCGGATCTGACAGGAGGGCGCGCGAGCGGCGAAGCGCGCGAGAGATCGCGCCGATGGCCGAGTCCTGCCCGACGACGACCGCGCCGAGCGAGGACTCCATCTTGAGAAGTCGCTCGGCCGTCGCCGCGTTCATCTTCTCAACAGGCACGCCACTCATGAGGGCAACCGTCTCGGCGACATCTTCGGCCGTGACATCAATCGGCGTCTCAAGATGCTTCTCCTTCCACGCCTTGAGCGCCTCTTGGAAACGCGCCGTCGCCTCGCGCAGTTCCGCGCGCAAGTTGGCGGCCGCGTCAAAGTCACCGCCCGAGACGACATCGTCCTTGCGGCTGCGCAGAAGGTCGATGCGCTCTTGCGCCTCGGCAAGTTCCTTCGGCCGCGCGCTCGCCGCCGCGCGAAGACGCGCGCCTGTCTCGTCCATCGCGTCAATCGCCTTGTCGGGGAGCTGGCGCGCGGGCAAGTAGCGCGCCGTCAACTCAACGGCCGCGCGCAGGGCCTCCTTCGTGAAGCGCACCGTGTGATACTCGGCATATTTGGGCGCGAGTCCCTCAAGAATCTCGACGGCCTCACCGACAGACGGCTCGTCTACCGCAACCGACTGAAAACGGCGTTCGAGCGCGGCATCCTTCTCAATCGACTTGTGGTATTCCTTCAAGGTCGTCGCGCCGACGCACTGCAACTCGCCGCGCGCGAGGGCGGGCTTCAAGATGTTCGCCGCATCCATCGCGCCTTCCGCGCCACCCGCGCCGACCATCGTGTGAATCTCATCCAAAAAGAGGATGATGTTCCCCGCGCGGTTTGTCTCGTCAATGACGCGCTTAAGTCTTTCCTCAAACTGGCCGCGATATTGCGTGCCCGCGACGAGACGCGCGAGGTCGAGCGCGATGACGCGCTTGGACTGGAGCCGCTCGGGAACCTCGCCGCGGTGGATGGCGAGCGCGAGCCCCTCGACGACGGCGGTCTTGCCGACGCCCGCTTCACCGACGAGCACGGCGTTGTTCTTCGTGCGGCGCGAGAGAATCTGGACGATGCGTTTTAATTCTTTCGCGCGCCCGATGACGGGGTCAAGTTTGCCGTGACGCGCGAAGTCGGTCAGATCCCGACCGAAGGCGTTAATTGTCGGCGTCTTCTGCTGCTTGCCGTTCTCGCCCGTCTGGTCGGGTGTCTCCTTCGCCGCCGCGTCACCGCCCTTCGCGTCTTTGTCGGCGGCACCCGTGCTCTGGCTCTCGGCCGCAATAAACTTCTCGAGGGTGACACCTGCATTGTAGAGGAGCTGCGAGACGGTGTTCTCGCCTTCCTTCAGCATCGCGATGACGAGGTGCGATGTGTTGACCGCATTCCCCTCGCCCGCTTCGAGAGACGCAATCTCAAGGACTTTGCGCGTCCGCGCCGAGGGCGGCAACATCCCGCGTTGGAGCGTGGAGGCACCGGCCTCGCCTTCAACCATCTGTTTGAGCGACTCGGCGAGATCTTCCTTCGAGAGCCCCAGCGTCTTCAGCCGCGCGAGCGCGCCGCAGTCGGGGAGGGCTAGAAGCGAGAGAAAAATGTGCTCGCAGCCGATGTGATCGTGGCCCATCTGGCGCGCGCAGCTCATCGCCGCGTTGAGCGCATCGGCCGCATGTTTAGAGAACGTCATTGAGCATCACCCCCTCGAATCGCCTATTCATCTCGTCGGCGCGCTCGCTCTCAATGCGGTCGCGCTCCTCCTCGGAGATCTCCTCGGTCGGGACCGTGAGGTCGATCTCCTCCATCATCTTCTCGATCTCCTTCAGCGTGATGCCATCAAGCATTCTCTCGCGCGCGGCGAGGCGCAGGGGCGAGAGCAGGTCGAAGAGTTCTTCACACGACAAGAGTCGGCAGTTCTTTAAGATGGCGAGCGCGCGGCAGAGCGAGTCGCCGAAGAGGCGCGGCATCTCCGTTTTCAGGCGGACGCGCGCGTTGTGCTCCTCGCGCAGGAGATCTTGGGCGACGCGCTTGGCGCGGTCGCTCGCGTCATGATAGAGAAAGAGGAAGACATGCCCCGCATCAATGAGGCCGTCTGTCGAAACAGGCTTCAATTCCATGCCGAGCGCGTGAAGGGCGCGGTGGACGGCCTCCAGTTCGCCGATAAGATGAAGCCCCTCCAAATGGAAGCCGCCGTGAATGCGGTATTCGGCGGGGGCGCGGCTCGCAGAGAGCTCCTGCATCTTCGGCGCCTTCGCCCTCTTCTCGCTCTCCTCGCCCGCCTTCTCAATCTCGCTCACCATGTCGTGGACAGCATCGACGAGCGCGTTTAAGAATGGCGGCGGCGTTTCGTCCGACTCGTCGGCGGAGGGGTTGATCTCGGTGATGCTCAACGACACGCCAGGCGGCAGGCCTGTCACCTTGCGCGTGCGCTGGCTGCGCGCCTTCCTCTTCGCGCGCTCCGCCGCCGCGCACGCCGCGCAGACGTACAGCTCGCCGTCCTCCGACGCGCCTTCTGGGATGAACACCTCATGTGCATCCGCTTGATGACAAATCTCGCACTTCATTTGAATTAGATATTATACCATATGGAGCGCGCCAGACAAAGCGTCTAAGGCGTTTTTGCGTTTTCGCGCCATTTTTGATATAATACATAACTTCAAGCGGAGGGATGGCAGAGTGGTTGATTGCACCGGTCTTGAAAACCGGCGGGCCCAAAAGGTCTCGGGGGTTCGAATCCCTCTCCCTCCGCCACATTTCGCC